>CALZIK010000191.1 GCA_945787635.1 Thermoanaerobaculia bacterium
GCCCCGCCTCCACCCCAAATGTGTAACCTATGTGTCCGGGTCGACCTGTTACCCATGTCTCCGGGCCGGACACAGGGACGTCGACCGCTACAACCAGACCGACCGGATTCGGTCGTCAGGGGGGTCGACCGCTACAGCTGTAGGTCGTGGGGGCGGGGTTCCCGACGTTACCTCGTGTTGGAACGATCTTGATTGTAGCGGTCGACGTCCCTGTCGACCGAACCCGATTGATGCTGCGAAGTCTCAAATTGTAACGGTCGACGCCCCTGTCGACCGAACCTCGGCCGCCGCTTTGAAGACGGTCGAGACAAAGCTCGACGCTACCCGGGCCGTTTCTAGTTCTTCGAAATGGCCGCCTTGAGCTTCGAGCTGATCTCGACCAGCACCTTTTTGCGACTGGCCTCTTCGAGCTCTTCGAGCGAGGTCTGTGGGTTCTTGACCAGCGACTGGAACTGGGTGATCGCGGGGTTGCTGTCGAAGACGGTGCTCGGGCAAAGCGGAACCCAGAAGATCTTCTTGCCCTCGTTCTGGGCGTTGGCGAGAAGCTTCGGAAGCTCGTGCTTGGTGATGAACTCCGAGAGCAGAAAGTCCTGGCTCACCAGCAGGAGCGCCGCATCGGCGGAGGCGAGGGCTGCTTCGATCTCCTTCTTCCAAGCGTCGCCGGGTTTGATCTCGCTGTCGTCCCAGAAGCTGATCAGACCCTGCTGCTCGAGCACGGTCAGATACTTCTTCATCTCGACCAGCCAGTCCTCGTCCTTGTGGCTGTAGCTGATGAAGATGCTCTTCGAGACCTCCAGGCGAGGAGCAGAGAAGTGTAGGAAGTAGATCACCTTGTTCTCCGTGTCCATCTGGTAGGTGATCTGGATGACCGGATTGGGGTGGAGGTAGACGAGGCTCTTGCCGTCGAGCGAGGCGGGAATCACCCGCTCCGGATACTTGTCGGGGTCTTCCGCCAGGCCGTTGACGATCTGGTCCACCGTGGCCAGAACTTCCGCGGGCAGCTCCTGCTTGGTCTGGGTGGCCTGCGCCGAGAACTTGATCGCGTATTCGGGAAAGCTGGGTATTTCGGGCAAGTCCAGAAACCTCCGTCGTCTAGCTTTCGGGAGTGCCGCCCTCGGCTTGGTTCATACGGTGAATGCGGACTCGCTTCAACTTCTTGTCCACGTCGTAGAGGAGAGTGCGGCCGCTGTCGTCGATCGGGAGCGTCCGCAAGCCGGTCTCCGAATCGAGCGACGACTCGGATGGTGACGCGTCGTCGAGGAGCGAGAAGATTTTCTTTTCGACGGCGTGCCGAGCGTCGTGGGGTAGCTTGCCGAGAGCTTCCTGAACCTCGCGGCTTCGCTGCAGGGCAAAGCCACTGACGTTCGTCTTGGAAGCGGCCCGAATGCTCCTTTGCCGCTCGAGCAGGATGTTCTCCCGCTCGAGATTGGCGATCGCCTTGTAGGCGCCCAACGACATCGAGATACCGCCCTCGCCGCCTTCATCGGTCGAGGTCTCTTTGGCGAGGGAGTCGAGGAGTCGAGTCACGATGGCCAAACGCTCCTTTGCGCGCCGCATGTAGTGAAGAGCGACAATGCTCAGACCAACCAGGACCACGAAGGCGGGAAAGAGAATGTCCTCCCACTGGAAGGTGCTGTGCTCGATCTGCCAGTGCTCGTAAATGAACTCGACGATCGATGCGATCACCGCGACCGAGGCGGCGAGGACCGCGAATCCGGTGATCTTGTTCCTGACAGGGTGTTTCTCGCGCTCGCGCAGGAAGGCCGGGGTGAGGGCGGCCGTGAGGCCGAGATCACGGCGGAAGCCGGCGAGCCTCCAGAACTTGCGGACCAGGGGGAGGTTGAGAAGAAAGGCCGGTACCAGGACCATCGAAAGCGCGCCTGCAACGCTTGCCGCGACGCCGACCAGGTACAGCGAGGGCTGCCATTCGAAGATCTCGGCTCCGATGAGGCCGAGAGCGACCAGACCGAGGGCCGAGAGCATCGCGATCGCTACGACATTAAACAGCCGGTAGCCGACGAGCTGGCCTCGGGAGGGTAGGAGCTGATCCCGTTCCTCTTGAAGTAGGGCTCGGGCGTAGCGGACGTCATCCTGACCGAGAGCCCGGTCGCTCATGAGGTTTTCCCGGTGCGATGCACAGTTAGGGTCTCTCCGACCGTATCTTCCAAATGGGTTACGACTGGAGTTACACTAACTCAGCAGGGGCGGAGATAGCAACACGGACAGCGCGTGATAGCCTCTTCGCAACCTTCATAGGACGTAGGCGTGACCGGCGGGACCGGACACGGGATTGAGTCGATGACCTTTCGGGAGAGTAGGTGGAAAAAGGTATGACATCGATACTCCGTTCTCGGCGAGGCGCCGTTATCTTCGTCTTCGTGGCGATGCTGGTCGCGCCCGGCTGCGCCGGACAGGCGCTCGACGAGCCCGAACAGGACGAACAGGACGAGCAGGGCGAGACCAACGCCGAACAGGCCGAGCCTGGTTCCCAGGCGCCACTCATCTTCGGCGTCTACGCCCTCTCGCGCGGCTCGGGTGTTCCCGACGAGGCTCGCGAAGCCATGCAGGCCGTCGTGGCCGTCGTGGCCGAGGACGCGAAGAACGAGATCGCCGTTCGCACAGAGCGGACCCGGCTGGGGATCGAGGGCGAGACCCGGCTGTGCATTGAATACCAAGACCAGGACTCCGCCGCGGCGGCGTTTCAACGCATCCAGGAGATCGTCGAAGGAGTGGATCTGATGAACCTGGTTGCCGAAGCCTGCATGAAGGCGCCCGAGCCAGAGCCTGAGACAGAGTCCGAACCCGAATAGAGGAACCCGAGTCCGGCTGAGCGCCGGCACGTTCAAAGGAGGATTCAAAGATGCGAACCGACAACCCGATCAAAGCCCCATTCCTGTGCCTGGCCCTGTCGCTGGTCGCCCTGGTTTTGGGCGGATGCCCGCCCGCCGGCGACCCTGGCGAGGAGAGCACCCAGACCGAGGAAGCCGTGGTGCAACCGACCGATGAAGAGGTAGCGGCGGCGCAGGAAATCGCCGCGGAAGCGTCCGTGGCCGCGCGCGCCGAGCTGGCCGACATGACCTTCGAGGAGTTCAAGGCGACCGTCTACAAGGAGCCCTTCGAGGGCGGCAAGTACATCGTCAACGGCGACACTCCGATTACCGACGACAAGCATCTCGAGGAGTTCTTCACCGCGCTCAAGCTCCTGGCGGCGCCGCCGGTCCTGGCGCCGGGCGAGATCGCGCCCGAGCCGCAGGCGTCGTTGGTGGTGCACCAGCGCGGTGGTGTCGACGCGGTCTGGGACAGCGAGCAGAAGCGGGAGCTGACCTACTGCGTGAGCGACAACTTCGGGCCCGACAAGGCCGACGTGGTCGCCAAGATGGCCGCGGCAACCGGAGAGTGGGAGGCCGTCTCGGCGGTGGACTTCACCTACGACGCCACCCAGGACTCGAACTGCAACGCCGCCAACACCAACGTCGTTTTCGACGTTCGGCGGGTGAACGTCAACGGCCAGTACCTGGCCCGAGCGTTTTTTCCCGGCGAGTCGCGCGCTTCGACCAACGTACTGATCGATGACTCGTCCTTCGAGCTCGATCCGTCGCCGCCCGCGAAGCTCAATCTGAAGGGCATCCTGGCGCACGAGCTGGGCCACACGTTGGGTTTCCGGCACGAGCACACCCGCCCCAACTCGGGCGCCTGCTTCGAGGACTCGAACTGGAGGCCGCTCACGAGCTATGACCCGTTCTCGGTGATGCACTATCCGCAGTGCAACGGCCTGGGCGACTGGAGCCTGACCCTGACCCACCGGGACCAGAACGGCGCGGCTTGCATCTATGGTGCGGCCGCGGGCTTCGAGATCGACACCGCGGTCTGCGAGCCCGAGGTCGAGGACGACGTCGAGCCCGCGACCGAGCAGACGGTCACGATGGACGGCCAGTCAGTCGCGAGTCAGGAGCGCGATGAGTTCGGACCGTTCGCGGTGGCGCCGGGCACGATCTTCCGCGCCGAGATCAGCGGCACGGGCGATCCGGACCTGTACGTGCGGTTCGGTCTGCAGGCGACGCGCACCAACTACGATTGCCGCCCGTATCTCTGGGGCGCGGCCGAGCGGTGCTCGCTCGACGTTCCGGCCGGTGAGACCGAGGCCTTCGTGATGGTGCACGGCTTCACGGCGGGCACCTATGACCTCGTGGTGACGCACACGCCGGCTGCCGAGTAGGGAAGAGTGCCGGTCGGCCTCCGGGTCGACCGGCACAACGCCGTTCCTGTAGCGGTCGACGTCCCTGTCGACCGAATCCTGGTTGGCACCGTGAAGACGGTCGTCACACGATCGGCCGGCGGATGAGATCCCGTCGCCCGGCCTAGTGAAACGAGGCCAGGGCGCTGTCTTCGTCCTCGAAGACCTCGAGGGTGCCCATGAGGGCTGTGATCGTCAGAAGCTGCTCGATGCTCGCCGGCAGGTTGGTGATCTTGAGCTTGCCGCCCTGGGCCTTGGCCTTTTCGCTCGAGGCGACCAGCTCGCCCAGGCCGGAGGAATCCATCCGTCGGACCTTGGAGAAGTTGATCAAAAGGGCTGTCGAGCCGTCCTCGAGGGCCGCCTGGACGCTTTCGCGAAGGGCGATGTCGCCCTGGCCGATCGTGATCTTGCCTTTCGGATCCAGAATCGTCACCCCGTCCCGTATTCGTCGTTCGATCTGCATCATCAGTCGTCCTCCTTCTGGTTGAGATCCCGGCTCGGCCCTGGTTTCGCAGCCGTGATTCGCTTGCGCATCGAGACCAGGGTTCCGCCGGCCTCTGGAAACTCAAACGTAACACCGTCCATGAAGTTTCGAATCAGGAGGATTCCACGGCCGGTGGGCTTGAGGAGGTTCTCGGGAGCCAGGGGGTCGGGGAGCGTCTCGGGGTCGAAACCGTCGCCCCGGTCGGCCACCTGGACCAGAAGGTTCGTGCCCTCGACCGTGCAGAGAATCTCGACCGGCAGGTCGGGCTCGAGCCGATTGCCGTGCTGTATGGCATTGGCCGCTGCCTCGCGAACCGCCAGCGAGACGTTCGGCAGCTCGTCCGGATCCCAGGCAAGGGCCTGAAGAAAAGCGTCCACCGCCTGATCGACGAGCTCGAGCTCGGCAAAGAGACTCGCGATGGTGAGACGGAGCTCGGACGAAAGCGCCATGTAGCTCGAGAGTCTAGCAACTGGCGGCGCTATACTGTCTCGAGAGGAGGGGAGCCATGAGCGACGTCCGCAAGCGGAGATTGACTGCAGGAGCGATCCTGATCGCGGTCGGCTTGGCGTTCTTCCTGATCCCCCGTTTCGACGTCTTCGAGATCGAGTACCTTCTGCTAGGGCTTGGCCTCGTTTTCCTGGTGAGCTATTTCGCCAGCCGCCGCTACGGGCTCCTGGTGCCGGGAGGCGTTCTCACCGGCCTGGGAGTGGGGGAGCTGGCCGACGACGCGGTCCGTAGCTTCGGCGACGGCGGTCAGCTCGGGCTCGGCCTGGGGTTCGTGTCGATCTACGTCATCGCCTATCTCTTCGAGCGCCGGACCCACTGGTGGCCGCTGATTCCCGGGGCGTTCCTGATCCTGTCGGGCCTCGAAATGACTGAAGAGGCCGCGGAGTACGTCTTCAACAACTGGCCGCTGATGCTGGTGCTGATCGGCGTCGTCCTGCTCATCGCGGGCCTACGCAGCGGCAAGAGATCGAATTCGTAGCGGTCGATCCCCGTGTCGACCGAATGGTTATGTAGCGGTCGATCCCCGTGTCGACCGAATGATCTGTAGCGGTCGATCTCCGTGTCGACCGAATGATCTGTAGCGGTCGACGTCCCTGTCGACCGTCTTCGCCCGGCCTACAACGCTTCCGCCGAGTCCTCGCCTTCGGGGTGGCGGCCGATCCGGCCCATCACGTGCGAGGTGAACTCGAGCGGCTCGGCGCCGCGGGCGAGCGGTGTCGTCGAGCGGTTGCCGACGTAGCCCGTGCGGCGGCGGCGGTGCGTCTTCAAGAACGACTGCGCCAGGCCGGCGAAGAGCACGAACGCCGGAAGCACCAAAAGGCCCACTAGAAAGCTCGGCCAATGCATAGGCGGTAAGTATAACCGCAAGATATGGGGTCTGCAAACCGTCTCGGTACAAGATGTTGTGGCCGAGTCGAGGGTCGCGCTCTGGCCGTCGACCGACGAGATGGGGAGGTCCAAGTCTCTTCCTGAGAAGCGGTTGCCCGCGGCGGCCGATCTGCTCGAGCCTACTCGGGAGGCAACGGCAGCCCGGTCGCGACCTCGAGCTCACCGTCCGGAAAGACCGCCAGATCGGAGAATGTCACCCGGTTTCCCGCGTGGAACCGGGCGCGGCCGTCGGGGCCGAACACCGAGACGTTGGGGCCCACCAGGACCTCGTCGCAGGCGGTGGCGAGCAAGCTCGTCATGATCGACGTATCCATCACGGTCATCTGGTCCTCGCCATCGCACGGAGGTCCGGCGATCTGCGAGGAGTCCGGATCGACCATCAACGAGGAAACATCCACGGCTTCGAAGTCCGAGCCGGTGAGGGCGCGCAACTCCCGCAGCTCGTCATTGTCCCAGCGTTCGTCGGGGGCTCCAGAAAGGAACCACGCCGAGCCGTTGTCGGCGAGCATCATGCCGTACACCTGAAGCGCTCTCAGAATCACTTGAATGCGCGGCGAGAACCCGGTGAGGTCGAAATCAGCGCGCAAGCGGAAGCGCTGGCCCATCGGCGGATACTCGGGGCCCGTGAGCGACGAGGCGAAATGGCGCGCCGGCCAGACATAGGCCCGGCGGGTCTGGGGCGCCGTGAACCGAAGCGCATGCTCGATCGCGCCGGCCTCGACCTCCTCGTAGCGAACCAGGCCCGGCACGATGGGGAGGCCCGCGGCGTCGGCCGAGGTCCAGGTTTCGGGGCGCAGCGCGTACGAACCCAGGTCGAAGACCGCGCCCGAATCGGCCGTCCAGGAGGCGCCGCCATTCACCGGGAACGAGTAGAACATCTCTGAGAGCGAGCACGAGCCGGACTCGAGCACCAGGACGTGTCGATCGCCCGTGCCCGCGGGGCCGCCCTCGATCGGGGCGTCGGGCGGGATCGGGTAGGGGCCGGGATCGCTCTCGTCGGCGTAGAGAAAGCTCACCGGAACCGCCGGCTGGCTCGCGGGCACGACCACCAGCGGGATGCCGATCGGCGAGCCCGATCCGGGCGGCCACTCGCCCGAGCCGAAATCGGGATGGACGTTGGCGTTCGCGCCAATCGTCGCGACGTAGGTCGCCGAGGCGGGATCGAGCGGCAGGCCGTCCACGCGCGCGTTCCAGATGCTGTCGGTGGGCAAGAGCGCGCAGCCTCCGATCTGCTGGGCCGAGGCCGAGGGGACAGCGACGAGGCAAAGCGCCGCAGCCAAGCCGAGAAGCGCCTTTCCTTTGGGAAGGTGGAGCGAAAGTCCCATGATCGGAAGCCAAGCCGGTCCGTGGCCCACCCTCCCTCATGAGCTCCGCGCCGTCGATGAAGGGCGTCACACCGCTCGAGGCGCCACGGCCGTTGCTAGACTCTCCGAAGCCGGAGTGGCGGAATTGGTATACGCAGGGGACTTAAAATCCCCCGCCGAAAGGCATCCGGGTTCAAGTCCCGGCTCCGGCA
>CALZIK010000192.1 GCA_945787635.1 Thermoanaerobaculia bacterium
CCACAACTCGGCTCGCACGGCCTAGGCCCTCGATCGCTTGCGACGATACCCGCGGATGTAGTCCGGTGGCTCGATCCCTTCGCGAAGATCGGGCGCCGGCACGGGAGCGCCGGTCGCGAGAGCCAGGGGGACCACCCCCGCCCAGTGGCCGAGCGCGAGATCCTCGTCGTTGTCTCCCGGCGGGCCCACCCGTACCTTCGCCGAAGCCTCGTCCAGGGGGAACTCGAGGACCTCGGTCGCCGCGAGCTCGTTGGGCGAGCCGTCCGGGCGTCGGCATCGCGCTAGGCTATCTCAGAGAAACCTTCCGGGCCGGATCCCCCTTGCAGTAGGGTCGACCAAATCACCGAGGAGGCTTCTTATGAATCGACTCGCTACCCTGACCCTGTTGTTGGCTCTCGCACCGGCTCTCGCCCCGTTCGTTTCTGCGGATCACCACGAGGATGCCATGGCCGAGCCAACGGGCTTTCGGGCCGATTACCTGCTGGACATGGCCAATCTCGAAAAGAAAGTGGTTGATCTGGCCGCGGCGGTGCCCGCCGACAAGTACGCGTGGGCACCGACACCGGAAGTCAGAAACGTGGCGGCGTCATACGTCCACATGGCGCAAGCGAACCACCAGATTCTCCAGGCCTTCGGCGTCGAGCCGCCCGAAGGCGTGGGTGACATGGAACAGAAGATCACCGAAAAGGTCGCGGTCGTCGAGTCTCTTAAGACGTCCTTCGCCGCGGTGCGGGACACGGTCAAAGAGCTTTCGGACCAGGACCTGGAAACCCGGGTGTCATTTTTCGGCCGTGAGTGGTCGAAGCGCCAGGTCCTCATGCTGATCGCCGGCCACTGCCACGAGCATCTTGGGCAGTCGATCGCCTACGCGCGAAGCGTCGGCGTGGTACCGCCGTGGTCGAGAGCCCAAGAGGATTCGGGGGATGACGGCGACGAGAGCTAGGGCGCGGTTACTGGCGCCGAGGCGGCCCAGTGCCAGGCACGAAAAGAAAAAGCGCCGACCCTAGGGCCGGCGCTCGTTGATTCGAGATCTCGCTCGACCCCTAGCGATCGAGCCAGTCCCAGGAAACCCGGACTCGCGGCAGGACGATCCGGGCGCGGCCCCGTCGGAAATCGCTGTCGGAGTCGCCGTCCCAGTCGCGCCGGTCGCGGTAATCGCGGTTACGGTGGCTCCGGTCTCTGTACCGGCGGTTCGCTGGCCGCAACCGATCGAAGAGATCTTCGGCGTACATCTCGAGCTCGTACATGGCATCCGAGAGCCGGTCGAACTCGCGAGTCACTTTGCGGATGGTGTGGGCGTCGCGCATCGCGTACGATGCTCGCGCATAGGCTCTGCGCAGATCGCGAAAATCCGCTTCGGTGTGAAGGAAGCTCTGCCCGTAGGTCTCCACCTGGCGGTGAAAGTGCCGGGCGCTGTCTTCGAGCTCGTGCAGCCGAGTCAGCGCCCGCTCTTCCCGGTAAGACCGATGGTGAGCGCTGCGTTCGGCGCCGCGATGAACCGCGCGCGAAAGCCCTTCCACCTCATGGGCCAGCTTCTGAACTTCCTCGATCTGGACCCGGGTCACGGCGTACCTCGGAGCGGCATCGGGATGGGCGGCCCAGGCGCTCCCCGCGAGGAGCAGGACCGAGAGGGTGGTGAAGAGAATTGTTGATTTCATTGGCTGACCTCCTTTCTCACCGCCCACCTTCAAGGCAAGGCCGGTGCCATGAGGGATAACCCTCTCACTCCATGGGAGTTAGTGCCGCGACAAAGCTTCGGCGACGAGATCGTGTGTCACCCACTGAGGACACGAGATCGGGGGGCCGAAACGGGACCGTCGTCAGCCGAACCGACCGGTCCCTGAGCCGGTCTCTACGGTAGAGCCGCGAGAAACGATGCGGCCTCGGCCGGCAGCTGAGGCATCTCGTGATCGAGGAGCACAGCCCGCGCATCCACCGGTCGGCCGTAGTAGCGGGTCATCGTCTTGCGGTGCGGCGCCAGCCTGGCTCCCTCGACCGAGACTCCGGCGAAAAAGCCGCGCGACTTGGCGTACGAGTAGATCTCGGCACGGAATCGGGCGTCGGTGCTCGCCTCGGCGGTTCGCCCGAGGGGGCCGGCTGCCACATTGACGTCACCGCCGAGCGTGAATTTGCTCTTCAGGAGCGACTTGACACTTCGTTCGCTCATCATGAACAGAACGAGGTCGGCGGCTTGGACACCGATCTGAAATCCAAAGCTGCCACCCGAAATGCGCACAAACACCGGCGCGCTCCACTCACCTTCCTGGTTCCGGCACGAAAGCACTCCCCGGCCGTGTTTGCCGCCCCAACCGAACGCGCCTTTGACGACTCCCGGCATTACCGCAACGCAGCGTGCGCGCTTTAGAAGTTCTTCCGGAACCTCGGAATCGGGGGTCTCCAGCAGCTCACGGAAGACCTCCTCCGACGTGCGCACCTTCTGCGCCAGACGGGCATCGGCCAGGGCGCTGCCGGCACCGGCTACGACAATCACGAATACCAAGACGAGCGAAAGCAGTTGCGAGCGACGGATCATGGGGACTCTCCTAGAGGGTTGGGTCGGGTAATGGCGCGGAGACATCCGTTCTTGCTTGCAATTCCGGGACCGCTAGAGGCGCGTACCGACCGATTGTGAGCTTCGCCGAGCTTTCCTCGTTGCGATCGACCGGCGGCGCGCGGTTCGCGGGAAGCCAATCGCGCTGTTACGCTCGTCCCGGAGGCCGCAATGGGTACCGGACTGCCCGAGTTGACGCCGTTTCGAGTGCTGGCCGAAGCCTGCGCGATCGGACTCTTGCTCGGCATCGAGCGCTACAAGGCGCGAAGACCCGGAGAGACCGGCTTCGGCAGCGTGCGCACGTTCGCCGCGATCGGAATGATCGGGGGCGTCTGCGGCATTCTCGGCAAGATCGCCTTCACCGCCACAGCTTTCGGCGCGATCGCGATCCTGGTGACGATCGCGTTTTTCAAGGATTCCGAGTTCAAACCGGGCCTGACCACGGAAGTCGCCGCGCTGGCCGTCTTTTGGCTCGGGTTTCTGGTCAACACCAACGAAACCCTGGCGCTCTCGGCGACCATCGTGCTCGCGCTGCTTCTCGCCTCCAAAACAACTCTGCACGATTTCATCAAGGCCTCGGTGAGCGAGCGCGAGCTCTTCGACACCCTCAAGTTTCTGGCCGTCATCCTAGTCGTCTACCCGCTCCTGCCCGATGAGTATGTTGGCCCCTGGGAGTTCTTCAATCCGGCCCGGGTCTGGCTCATGATCATTCTGGTGTCGACGGTGAGCTACGCCGGCTATCTGCTGGTTCGCTGGTTGGGCCCCAATCGCGGTGTCCTGCTGAGCGCTCTAGCGGGGGGAGTGGTTTCGACGACCGCAACCTCGCTGTCTCTGGCCGGCCGCGCCCGAGCCGCTCCTGTCTCTTCCCCATTCTTGGGTCTCGCCGGCGGGTTGGCCAACTGCGTCCAGCTACCCAAGATCCTGGTTCTCATCTGGGCGGTCGATCGGGGACTGGCGCTCGAGCTGACGCCGGCGCTGCTCGCGGGCACACTCGCCGGCGCGATCGGTCTCGGCGCGATGACCATATCGTTTGCGCGCAACCGCGATCCCGCCGCCGCCATTGCCTTCGCCAATCCGTTCTCCCTGAGCCCAGCACTGCGCTTCGGCGCGATGTTCGTCACCGTGCTGTTCTTGATCAAGGCGGCGGCCGCCGCGTTCGGAAGTCGCGGTCTCTGGCTGGCGAGCTCGTTCGGCGGAGCCGCCAGCGCCACCGCCGCCTCGCTGTCCGTCGCCAACCTCTCCGAACAGGGGTTGCTCTCGGCCGAGTCCGCCGGCCTTCCCGTGCTCGCGGCATTGACCGCCAACGCCCTCGTCAAGCTGGTGCTCGCGCTGGTCCAGGGCACCCGCGCTTTTGCCTGGCGGCTGGGTCTCGGACTCGCCCTGATTCTGGGCGCCGCCTGGATCACCTACGCGATGTCGACCTAGTCCGCCCCGACGGATGCGGCTGGCGAGCTTAGCGACGAGCGATCGCGGTCAGTGTCACCAGCCGTCGCAGGAGGCTTGCCTCCTTCATTTCATGACCCTCTCTCTCTCATCGGCTTTCCCTTCCGCGTTCGGCTCGGCAAACACCGCCCGGTCGTCGAGCCGCACGGCGGTGAGCGCGCCGCCGTAGACACAGCCGGAATCGAGAGCCACAAAGTTCGGTTCGAGCCTCAGTCCGAGAGCGGCCCAATGGCCCGCGATCAGAGTTGCCGTTCGGCTCTTGCGCTCGGGAATCTCGAACCACGGCAGGAATCCCTGGGGCGCTTGCTCGGGCGGTCCGGTGTAGTCCGAGGGCTCGCCGTCGATCGTCAGCGTCCGCATTCCGGTGAAGCCATGGAGATCCCGGGGAGCCTGGCCACGATCGCTCGCCATACTTCGAAAAAGCTCGGTTCTCGCCGACGCGTCCCGGAGCATCGCCTCCAGGCGACGCGCGCGGGCCTCGGCGTCTTCGAGCGTCCAATCCGGGAAGAGCCCGGCGTGGACCAGAGCGGTCGAACCCTGTCTGTGAAAGAGCGGACGGTGGGCAAGCCACTCTACGAGCATTCCTCCATCCGGAGCCGCCAGCACCCCGGCCAGCAAGGCCTGATGATGCGGGCGGCCAAAACCCGCGGCACTCGCCAGCAGGTGCAGATCGTGATTGCCGAGAACCGTGACAAAGCGTTCTCCGAGATCACGACTCGCCGTCTCGGCCCAGCGCAGGACCTCGAGAGACTGCGGACCGCGGTTGACCAGATCGCCGGTCAGCCAGAGCTGGTCGCGCCCGGTCTCGAAGGGCAGCCGCTCGAGCAGCCGAACAAGGGTTCGGAAGC
>CALZIK010000193.1 GCA_945787635.1 Thermoanaerobaculia bacterium
CCCGGTGCGCGGCGAAGGGGCGTTCGTCGCCCGATCCTGCGCCGCGTGCCACGGCGGCGGCCAGGCGTCGGCGCACGAAGGGCCCGATCTTGCCGGAACCGCGGCCGTTCGCTCCGCTCCCGCCTTCATTGCGGCTTTGTGGAGCCATGCGCCGGTGATGAAGGAAGCGATCCTCGGGGAGGGCAAGCCCTGGCCCGAGTTGTCGGGCGACGACTTGCGCAACCTGCTCGCGTACCTCCAGCTAGACCACTAGTCCGACCTCGAGCCAACGGTGTTCGGAGAACACTCTCTCGAAAACGCTCGGGCCTCCAGAGTGGGCTAACGACCATGACTCTCGGGCCGAAGCGCGAGGTATGCAATGTCAGTCCGCAGTCGTTCCCGATGCCGCGGCGCTCTCCGAAGCCGCAAGCGAAGCCTCCGGCCACGGAGGCAGCAGCTTGATCAAGATGTAGAGAATGAGGAACGGCAGAATGAGGAGGCCAATGGAGGTTAGCAAGCCCTCGATGCCTCCCAACTCGAGCTTATAGACCGTCAACCCACGGAGACTCTTTGAGAAGAGTTGTCCTCCGATCACCACGTTCCAGCGCGTGCCGAAGATCCCAACCTGCACCAGCAACGCGGCAATAAAATAGGCGACCCGCTTGAGCTCGGTCGGAAGCCGAGAAAAACGAGAATAGGCGAGCATCAGCAACGGAGAGATGGTTCCGATGAGAATCTGAACGATTGTAAGGCTGATGTAGAGCTTGCTGACAATCAACTCCGAGAGGATCCCGATCGACTCCTCTGACTCATACAGCCGATGAATGAAATCCAGAATCTCCAACGAGAAGTCCACGATCAGCGCGTAGAGCAGAAAGGAGGCCAGCTTGTCGAGACAGGCCATGTCCGGTTGCTTGCGGCGAACCAGCGTCGTCACGTAATAGATCAGAAGAACCAACGAAATGCCTGAGACGATGGCCGAGAACAAGAACACGATGGGCATGAGCACGCTGCTCCACCACGGATTCGCCTTGACCGATCCGAAAATAAAGCCGACGTAGCCGTGCAGCAAGAAGGCCGATGGGATGCCGATCAAGGTGATCGTGTGAACGGCCTTCTTGTCGAACTCAACGGCCTCCGGTGAGAGGTCCCGCGAGCCCAGCGTGATCACCCAGTAGAGGAGCTTCTTGAACGCTCCAGCCTTTTCGCCCCACTTGACCAGATCGGCCCGGTAGTCGAACCAAATCTCCAACAACAATACGAGCATCAAATACCAGGCATACACAAACCCGAACATGGCCATTGCCGATTTGAAGTGCGGGGTGAGGAAGATCTCGAACGAGCGCTCCGGGTGCCCGAGGTGGGCGAGCAGAGGCAGCGGTGCCACCAGCAGGAAGGCCAGAGCCGTCAGCAACGCCAGTCGGTAGGTGGGTTCGAGTTCTTTCACTTTGAAGACCTTCTCCAGCGAGGCCAGAATGAAGGCACCAGCTACCAACCCGGTGATGTATGGATAGAGCACCACCAGCAGGCCCCAATGAAGCTCGATCTCATTGGGATAGATGAAGCCCGAGATCTGCTCGACGGCCGATTGCAGGCGCTCCAGATGCTGCTCCACTCGACTACCTCACCTCTCCGTCCAACTCCGAATAGAAGACCTTCGGCTCGGTATTGAGAGCCGGCTTGAGCACCTGAAGCGAGCTTTTCCGCATCAACCGCCGCAAAGGGCTGGCCAATGCGTTGAGCTCGCCGAATATCCTGGCGCCCGTCGGACAGACCTCGACACAGGCTGGCAGCAGCCCCTGCGTGATTCGGTGATAGCAGAAGGTGCACTTGTCCGCGGTGTTGGTCCGTGGATCGAGGTAGCGGGCGCCATACGGACAGGCTTGGATGCAGTAGCGACAGCCGATGCAGTAATCGCTGTCTACCAGGACTACTCCATCGTCGGTTTTGAACGTCGCCCCCACCGGGCATACCTGGACGCATGGCGGGTTGTCGCACTGATTGCAGAGCTTGGGAACGAAGAAGGAGCGCAACACGTCACCCTCTCTCTCCTCTCGGGGAAAGCCCCGAATTCCTCCCTCGGGGCTGTCTACCGATACTTCACCGTCGTTGTGGATGACGTAGCGTTCTACCCAGGTGCGAAAGTAAAAGGGCTCTCGGGGGACATCGTTCTCCGCCTTGCAGGCTTCGACGCATTTGCCGCAGCCGATGCATTTGTCGACCTGGATCCCCATGCCGAAGTACCGCTCCGCAGTCTTCGAGTCACCCTGACTGGCTTCGGCGGCATCGGAGCCAAGAGCCAGTGGCCCCAGGACGGTGACCACCGCCGCCGAGCACGGAAGCTGAAGCGTTTTCACCAGGAACTCCCGCCGCGGGAACTGTCGCTCGTCGTGCTGTCCGGCCATCTTCAGCTCTCCGGGTGATGGGGGTAGTGGCACTGCCAACACAGGTAGCGCTCGCCGTGATCGCGCAGATCGACGCGTGGGATGTCGGCCGGACTGTCGGCATTCTCCGAATGACACCCGCCGCAGAACTCCCTCGCCGTTGGCTTTCGGGGTAGGAAGGAGCGCGGATTCTCGCGGTGCTCGGCCCGCGCGTCGTGGCAGGTCTCGCACTCGAGCGTCAGGTGATGAGACACCGCTTTGGTCCTGGCGATCTGCGCGTGGCACGCTGAGCAGGATTCCGGCACCTCCGGCGGCGTGGGATCGTGCGGGTCGTGACAGCCGATGCAGGCCTGGAGAGGGTTGTGAAGGCGTTCGATGATCTGCGGGAAACCGGTAGGGCGCGGCGACAGGTATTCGTGACACGAAAGACACTCGGCACCGCGCTCGCGGGGAATCAGGGGTGTCTGGGATTCAACATCCTCGGCGTGCGCTGCCGCGGGGCCGTGGCACACTTCGCACGACACGGTCCGGTGGAAGGACCGGCTCTTCATCGCCCCCTCGCTGTCGTGGCACTCGACGCATACCTGCCAGCCCGCATAGCGAAGCGGCTGCGCGGCAACCACATCGACCGCATCGGCTCTGTAGTGACCGGTTTCGCCAAACGACGCCGGAACGAAGCGGCCTCTCAACACCAGCAACACGGCCACCGCCGCCACCAGAACAACGGCTAGACGTATTACCTGATCAGGTATTCGCCAGATACGCAGAACGAACTCCCGAGTAGGGGAAGTGCTCGATTACCACTGCATGATGCGACGAGACCTACGCCACCGCCAACTACCGAGCGGGCGGGACACACGACTTTCCGAGCCACCCGTTGAGGTAGGTTCTCGGTTCTTGAAACGATGCCGAACTTACTCAGCGAGCCGGATAGGCAAAGGTGGATCCCTACCGGGTGCTCACTGTCGCTCGTGCCTCGCGCCGCGAGAGGTCTCGGATCTTGAGACCGAGCGCGATCAGGGTCGCGACGATAGCGATCAGGGACAGCGCCAGCCAGCGTCGCCGAGCCTGAATCTCCTCCTGAGCCTCAAACCCCAGCGCGATCGCGGCTCTCGCGTGCTCGAGACCTCGGGCATGCGTTTCGAGAAAGCCGCTGCCTTCGGCCGCGGTGAAGCCGTGCACCTGAACCTCGAGTCCGATCTCGGCATCGACGGCCTGATCCACTTCCAATTGCGCGTCCCGGACCTCAACGCCGCCGCGATGCGCTCGCAGGACGACTCGTTCGGCACTGCCAATGAGACTGGTGAGCTCGCTCATGCGCGTCAGCAGATCGATGCCGGTGACCGCTCCCGGTGTCGAATCGCTGACCATCGCGCCGGTGACGTGGCAGCTGTTGCAGCGCGTAATCGGCGTCCGCACCTCCTCACCGGAGGTCGGATCCGTATGGGTGTAGTAGGTCTTGCCGATCCGGAACTTCTGGAACAAGTTGCTGAACTCGGGCCGCATCAAGGGAAGGCCTGCTTCGTCGATCTCGCCCGATACCGAATGCTGGCTCAAGTCGCGTGCCTGGTCCACCAGCCAATCGAACCGAGTGCTGCCTTCGAGGCCCTCCGCGGTCGCCTCGGCGAAGAGGCGTTCGAGAACCTCCGAGTAGTTGCGCATCGAGGCGACAGGCTCCGACATCTCGTCGGCGACGCCGGCCGAACCTTCGTGACAGAACGCGCACGGCGTTTCCGGCAGCTGGCCGAACATGGCGACCGTGGGGCGCACGGTGCCATGATTGTTGTGGCACGACGTGCACTCACCGAAGTGCCGTATGCCGGTGACCCAGACCTGCGGCTCGGGCGGCTCGTGACAGGCGGGGCAGCCCTCGTCCCCGGCGTCGACCAAGTACTCATTATGCTCCTCGAAGCCGCTGTGCTTCGGGCTGGCGCGGAAGAGCTCGGCCTCGCGGCCGTGACATTGCCCACAGACAAAGGTGACCGAGTCCAGGCCGGGCGGGCTGGCGCCGTGGTTGCCATGGCAGTCGTTGCAGGTCGGAGCGGAAAGGTCGTCTCGATCGAACATCGCCGCGGCGTGGACGCTGCGCTGCCAGCGCGCGTGCTGATCGACCGGCAGCGGCCTGCCATCGGACAGGGTGTAGCCGGCCATCTTCTCGGCATCGGAGTGGCAGGTGGCACAGGTATCGGCGACGTTGGTGGGGTAGACCCTCGATTCGGGATCACCGATGCGGCGCATTCCGTGCACACCATGGCAGCCGACACAGGTTGCGACGTTGGCGTCGCCCGCGGCCAGCGCGACACCGTGGTGACTGGTGGCATACTCGCGTTCCTGGTCGACTCGAGCGTCCGGGCGGAAGCGCCGCATGTAGGACGGGCTGGAATGGCAAGAGCCACAGAAGCCGGGGATCTCGGCTCGCTCGGGCACCCCCAGATACGGATTGGGATTAAAGCCCTCGTCCTTGGCGGCGAACATGTCGTCGGCGACCGACAGCGCTGGGTTGCCGCCGTGGCAGTCGTGGCACGAGAGGCCGACCTCGGCGTGAACGTCGGCACGAAGGTACTCCAAGATCGCCAGGTCCTCGGCTTCGAACAAATCCGTGTCGCCATGGCAGGTCGTACACGAGGTAGGACGTAGCTCTACGCCTTGCGCAGGTGCTCCGGCGTAGACAAGACCTACGACCAGCAGCGTCTGCCACTTCTTCGTTGCAGCGCGAGTCATGACTCAGACTCCGCCTTGACTCGCTGGGTGCCCCAGCGCAGAACGTAGACCAAGCCCACCGTGGCCAGCACCACCCAAACCGGTACCCAAGAGCGGTAGCCCCAAGCGGTCATGCCCACCATGTAGGCCAGCGCGACGACACCGATCACCGTGAACACAGGACTCCGCCCGGTGCGCTCGACGCCCTTGTCGATAAACGGCACCAACACCAGCAACAGACCTCCCAGGGAAAAGAGCAGAATCGGGATCGCTTCGTATTCCACCCCGAAAATCTCGCCGCCCGGAACCAGCTTCAAGGTCTCGAACATGAACACGAAATACCATTCGGGTCGGATGTCCTTGTAGGCGGGTGCAAAGGGATCGGCTTTTTCACCCAGCTCCCAAGGGAACAGAGCCGCCAACGCGACCAGAACCCCTAGCGCCAGAAGCCAACCAAAGAGATCGCGCAAGGCGAAGTTCGGGAAGAATTTCATCGGCCGCCGTCTCTCGGCTTCTTCAGCGGCTCGCGGCGGCACGCTCATGCCCTGGATCTGGACCAGTAGAAGATGCACGACCAGCAGGACTGTGAGAAACGCCGGCAGGATGGCGACGTGCCAGCCGTAGAATCGCGACAGCGTCCCACCCGTGACTCTGTCCCCCCCGCGCAGAAAACGTAACGTCCACTCCCCGACAACCGGCAGGACGCCGGCGATGTCAGTGCCCACCTTGGTGGCAAAGAACGCCAGCTTGTTCCAGGGCAGGAGATAGCCGGAAAAGCCGAACGCCAGGGCCAGGAAAAGCAGGGCACAGCCGGTGATCCAGGTGATCTCGCGCGGCTTGCGATAACCCTTGGAAAAATAGACAGTCACCAGATGAAGAAAAGCGAAAAAGACCATCAGGTTGGCGGACCAGGAATGAAGCGAGCGGATCAGCCAGCCGAACGGCACGACCGTCATGATGAACTCGACCGACTCGAAGGCCTCGGCGGCCGACGGCCGGTAGTACAGCATCAGCATGATGCCGGTCAGAAGCTGAACGATCAGGAAAAACAAGGTCATGCCACCGAAGTAGTAGATGACCGAGTAACGATGCAAGGGCACTGTCTTGTGCGACGCAAACTCCGTCGCCTTCGAAACCGGCACCCGGTTCTCGATCCATTCGCTGGCTGTGCGGAAGAGTCCAAGCATCAATCAGGTCCTCGACACCACAATCTGCTCGGGTTGACCGACAGCCTTGACGACGAGGTCGACCTTGAAAGCTTCGAGTGGTCTGGGCGGTGGACCGGCCACCACTTGGCCGTTCAGATTGTATTCGCCGTTGTGACAGTTGCACCAGATCCGCTTCTTGTCCCTGTGATACTCGACGATGCAGTCGAGATGCGTGCAGGTGGCCGCGAAGGCGCGAAAGTCGCCCTCACCGCTGCGGACCAGAATCACGGGATCAGCGCCGAAACGAAGAATCTTGTAGCCCTTGTCGAGCAGCTCGGGATCGTTGGTGGCGCCCGCCTCGACCTGATTCATCGAGGCTTCGGGAATCTCGGGCGGGCTCACGAACCGCAGTACCGGGTAGGCCACCGAAGCGAACATCGCGCCGACCGAGGTGCCCAGAAACCAGTTGATGAAGCCTCTGCGTCCCGGATCGGGAGGCCCGCTCAAACGCTCTGCGCTGTCCGCCATTGGTTCTTGCCCTCTTTGTTTGCCGATGCTGTCAACACCTCGAGGCACTGTGGAGGCCGATGCCCGCTGCATTGTCCGGGAAGCCCGGGTGCGCGGCACCACCCGAAGGGGTGGCAAGTGCTCTTGCTACTCTCTCATTATACTTTCCGCCACTCTCCGTCGAAGAGTCCAGAGAGCTGATCATGCCAGGATCCCCGTTATGCCGTGGCTGCCGGATAGTGAACTTGGCGCGGGCAGCGGAACGTGAAGGCAATACCCCGCTGGGTGGGTCATTTCACTATTCGAACGGATAGGAGCTCGAATCGGAGTTTGTCGATACCATTGGCACAAGTTTGGCATCTGCAAGCTTAGGCGCCTATCGTGCCCACCATGATCGAGAGGAGAAGAAAGTGAAATATCGAATCGCACTGCTTGGAGCCCTTCCCGCGGTTCTCGTGTTCGGAACCTTCCTGGCACTGATGACGGCGCCCGCGACCGCGGAGGACTTTGCGTACATCGGCTCGAAGAACTGCAAGAAGTGCCACCTGAAGGAATACAAATCCTGGGAGGCCACGACCATGGCCACGACGTTCGACGCGCTCATGCCCGGAGAACGGAGCGAAGCCAAGCTGACGGCCGGTCTCGACCCGAACGTCGACTACACGAAGGACGAGGCCTGCGTGAAGTGTCACGTTACGGGCTACGGCATGACCGGCGGTTTCGTTGACATCGAGACCACGCCGGAGCTGGCGAATGTGGGCTGCGAAACCTGCCACGGCCCAGGCGGAACCTACGTCGCCGACGAGCTCATGAGCCTCAAGAACAAGGAGTACAAGCTCGCCGACGTGGTCGCCGCAGGGATGGTGGAGAAGGTGGGCGAGGCTCAGTGCACCGGCTGCCACAATGACGAGAGTCCATTTGTCGCGGAAGGCTACGTTTTCGACTTCGAGGCCAACAAGGACAACGGCACCCACGAGAAGTACCCGCTCAAGTACAGCCACGACTAGTGCGCGGTGAGGCGCCAGCTGCGCAAGGCGCGACGAGCGAGAGTATCGGGCTACACGCGAACGAGGAGCAACGCCGCCCAGCGGGATGCTGCGCCGCGCGAATGTAGAGAAACCTGCTGCGCGGTACGCTAGTGCGCGAGGGGTGGCCCGGGATTGGCGCCGGGCCGCTACTGCCTACGTCGAGTCCGTGACCGCGCTCTCGGCGGCGCCGTAGATCCCAAGCGAATCCGTGCCCTGGAGAAACGCCACGACGCTCAATCGGTCACGCCGCCAGCCGCTCTCGAGAGCGATCTCGAGGGAGGTGCCGGCTCCGACGGGGCGACCGGATCCGCCTGCTTTCTCGAGGTGCCGGACCACGCGATCGTTGCGAAGGGTCTTCGAGGCGTTCTCGCCACGCCCAACCGCCGTCACGAGATCGTTTTCGACGATCGCGACCCACAAGCCGAGACTCTCGGGCCCGACTTCGGATTCCCGAAGGTGCGTGCCTACCGCCACCACGAGCCGGTCGGCCACCAGCTCGGCGGACACCACCAGCTCGGCCCGCGCGGCCTCTGATCGGGCCCGCTCCAGCAACTTCGAGATCTCGGCCCGGTTCGAGCCGACGCCCTCCCAGCGACCGTTGACCACCATCTGCGGCGTGTAGACACGGTTGCCGCCGAAGGTTCTGGCGTAGCGACGCTGCCGGTCGCTCCAGGCCGAGGAAGAGAAGGGATCGGTCCAACCGATGTAGTTCCAGTAGTCGACATGAAACGACAAGGCGACGATCTCGAGGTCCGTGCTCGAGGCGAGCTCCGAGAGGAATCGGTCCGCCGGCGGACAGCTCGAGCAGCCCTGCGAGGTAAAGAGCTCGATCACGACCGGACTCTTCGCGGCCTTTCCGCTGGAGTTCTCCCTCTCGGCAGCGCCAAATCCCGGCGTCAGGTTCGCCCCCGCAGTCATCACGAGAACGACGGCCAGGCCGACCGTCCAGGCCTGGCTCGAAAAGGCCCGGCTCACGGAACCGGACAGTCCCCGCGGGCGATCTGGGCCAGGAACGAGACCACGACCGCCAGCGTCGCGAGCAGTGAAACGAAGTAGGGGAGTTTTTTCATCGGACGAAGCCACGCGGGCATTCTAACTACCGCTAGCTACGGACGCCCGCCCCGCCCGGATGCAGCCGAGATGGCCGAATCAGAGCCTCTCGAGCTCGTCCACCAGGCCCTCGACGACGTCGAACCCGCCCTGCCAGAAACCGGGGTCGCCCATGTCGACGCCGGCCTCCGCGAGAATCTTCTCCGGCCGCGCCGCTCCGCCCCGAGCCAGCAGCCGAAGATAGCCGGGTACGAACGCGGGCCCTTCGTCGCCGTAGCGTCGATAGAGGGCCAGCACGAGAAGCTGACCGAAGCTGTAGGCATAGCAGTAGAAGGGGGTGTGGAAGATGTGCGGAATCGAGATCCATTCCCGGGCGAACTCCTCCGGCACATCGACAGCGTCGCCGAACTGCTCGGCGAGGAGGTCGCCATAGAGTCGGTCGAGATCGTCGGGCGTCTTGCCGTCGAGAATCACCTGGTGCGCGCGCTCCTCGAACCGCACGAAGTAGGCCTGCCTCATGACCGTGGCATAGATGTCGTCGAGCGACGACGCCAGCAGATCGCGTTTGACCGCCGGTTCGCCGTCGGCCAGCATCCGGTCCACCAGCAGTCGCTCCGCGAACACCGACGCGGTTTCGGCGAGCGGCAGGGAAGCGTGCTGCGTCAGGATCGAGTGGTCCGCGGCCAGCAGCGAGTGGATCGCGTGGCCGAGCTCGTGCGCCATCGTGGCGACGTCGCGCGCCTTGCCGGTGTAGTTGAGAAGCACCCATGGAGTCTGCGAGGGCAGGACCGTCGCGCAGAAGGCCCCACCCTTCTTGCCCCTGCGGGTCTCCGAGTCGATATGGTCGTCCTCGAAGACCTTTCTCGCCAGCTCACCGACCCTGGGCTCGAACCGGTCGAAAGTCTCGAGCACCATGCGAGCCGCGTCCGGGTACTCGATGCGCCGGTCGCTTCCTCCGATGGGCGCATAGAGATCGAAACGGCGGAGCTTCTCGACGCCGAGCTGCGCCGCCTTCCACTTGAAATAGCGCTGAAACACGGCGGCATTCCGGCCACAGACCTCGAGCAAGGTCTCGACCGCGGTGTCCGGGATGTCGTTGGCGACATTCCTGGCCGCGATGGGAGATGAAAAGCCTCGCAGCCCGACGTTCTCCGAGTGCCAGTCGAGAACGCGATTGACGTAGATCTGGCCGAGGATCCTGGCCTCAGCGCCGAACACCCGAAACGCCTCCAGATACGCGGCTTCCCTGAGCTCAGGGTTCGGCGAGTAGATGTTGGCCATCAGCCCGTCCCGGGTCAGGGTCTGCCTTTCCCCGTCAATCTCGAGAGTGAACTCGAGTCGATTGGTCAGCATCGAGTAGAGCGTCAATACCGCCGAGATGCCGTTGGTGTCCTTCAGGTTGACAATCTGCTCAGCGCGCTCTTCGAGAGTGAACGGCTTCATCCGACGCAGATCGGCCAGGAAATGAGCAAAATCGGGCTCGTCGCTCGCAATGGGCGCCAGTGCCGCCGCGGTCTCGTCGTCGAGATCCTTCCACCAGAGCGTGAAAAAGAGGATGCGATTGTGCAGCTCGGTCAGTACACGATCGAGCTGGTTTCGGTAGGCCAGCGCGGCTTCGGACTGGGTGTCCTCGGAGAACCAGAGCGAACCGTAGGCGGAAAGGACGTGCGATCGCTCGGTTACCGTTTCGTAAAGCCGGAGAAGCTCGAGGAGGCGTCCTCGAGAGAGCTTCGGGCCGAGCTCGGCGCGGGCGGCTTCGAGCTCGGCGACGCACTTCTCGAGCTCAGCCAGTCGCGTGCTGACCCTGCTCTGCGAAGCGTCGTCGAGAAGTTCGGTCAGTGACCACGTGGTGGGCTCGTAGATTGACGTAGTCCCGGTTTCAGTCATTGGGACTCCGCTCCTGCTCGGTACTTGCGGACCGGGGCGTCGGCTCTTGATACCAACGACGCCCACGAGGTTTGGCCGCCCAGCGAACCGCTTCGAGGGAGGAGAGTCCGCTCACGATCTGGCTCCCCTTCTCGCACCGCAACTGGACCGGGGCCCGATGCTTGTGGTGTTTG
This sequence comes from Thermoanaerobaculia bacterium, assembly GCA_945787635.1. GTDB lineage: Bacteria > Acidobacteriota > Thermoanaerobaculia > Multivoradales > JAHEKO01 > CALZIK01. The sequence continues at coordinate 10,857 of CALZIK010000193.1, forward strand.
AACCGCTCGGTCATCCAGCGCTCCTCGACCTCTTCGACTTGATACCAGAGAATCTTGACCGGTTCACCGGCGACGGTCAGTTCACACAGCTGATCGATCCGCGAGGGCGGCGTCAGGCCCTCGAACGCGAGGTCGAGCGAGATCGTCCGATTGAGTCCGAGCTTGGCCGGGAGTCTGCCGACGAAACGGGTTTCGGACCGGCGGCCGCTAGTCGCCCGCTCGACCGGAAGAGGCGGGCCGATCAAGTGCCAAAGATGGGTCAGGAGCACTTGGGGCGAGCCACGCACCCTGAACCGCTTGGGTCGGATGAAGGTCACCTGGGAAGGGTCGAGACGCTCGATTCGGGCGCGGTAGAAGTCGGCCTGCGGACCCAGCAGTCGCTGCTCCCCGAAAACCTCGTAGTCGGCTCGATCGAGGGCCGCAACTTCGACATCGCTGAGAGCGGGTTCCTCCCGCGTGGCGACGATCGTCCGGGACCGTGGACCCCGCGCGCGCTGCAACCGAACGGCCTCCTCGCCGGGTTCAAAAATCGCCACCCGGTGGTTGAAGAAAGGAGCCGTCGAGCCAATCAGCGAGACCGCCGCGCCCGTCGTGGTCACCGGAACGCCGCCCCAGTAGACATAGGTCCAGCCCTGCTGGCCCGCGAGCATGATGAGCCCGATAGCTGCGGGAACTGCGAGCCAACGTCGTGGACGGGCCGGAAGACGGCCCGCCGTCCAGAGCCAGACCCGGCTCAGAATCCAGCCGGCCGCAATCGACGTGAAGGGCAGTAACGGCAGAAGGTAGTTCCCCTTGGGAAGGTCGCTCAGGATTGCGACCACCGGCGGATAAAAGAGTGGCAGGCTCAAAAACATCGCCAGGCGAGTACGTTGCGCACGGTCCCGCCGCCGAAGATAAAGCTGCACTGCCAAGCCGGCCAGGCCTGCGAGAGCGACAACTCCCAGCACCGGACCGTAGAAGCTCCCGTCGCCGGTCGCGCGCAGAGCCCACACGAGCATCTCGGAGAAGCTCTTCTGGGTTGGCAGGTTGGTCAAGAACTCGTGTTCGCTGCGCGCGTAGCGCAGATAATAGAGTGGATACCCGTTGACTACGCTGAAGACCAGGGCCGCCGCGACCCCAGCCAACCCCAGTCGCAACCAGCGCGTTCGCTGGAGCGGCTCGAGTAGCGAAAGGGTGACGAGAGGGATGGAGGCGAACGCTCCCGGCGTCTTGGCGGAGGCTGCGAGCCCGACGCCGGCGCCGCAAAGCAGGTAGGTTCGCAGCGTCCCCTTCTCGATCACGGTCAGGCTCCAATAGAAAGTGAGCGACATCAGGAGAAGCAGGAGCGGGTCTGGCTTGAACACCGCGGCAGCGCGGATGTGCCACGGCGCCATCGAATGCAGCAACGCCGCCATGACGCCGATGCTCGGCGTGAACATGCGACGGCCGATAAGAAATGTGACGACCAGGCAGCCCGCGCCGAAAAGAGTGTTCAACCAGCGACAGATCAGATAGGCCGTGGGACTGAAGCCCCCACGGGGATTGAAAACCGCTAGCGTCTCACTACCGGTGGCGTCGCTCAGCGCCTGACTGAGCGCGAGGAGGGCGGTCTGCGGCAGGTAGGAAAGGCGTGGATACCAGCCGTTGACGGGCCGCAAACCCTGGCCCCGCAGCACCGGAGCAACGTTCTCGAAGACGTAGCGCTCGTCCCAGTTCTGTCCCGCGTGAAGCCCGGCGGTCGCAAACCAGCCCGCTCCGAGTAATCCCCAAAGCACGATCACACCCAAAAGAATCCAGGTCCACCGGTTGGATAGCTCTTCCGCCGGTCTCGGGGGGCCGTTTTGGAGGGCAGAGTTTTGCGGTTGATGCGACGAGGTGCTCGGCACTGGGTCGGTTAGACTACCGCACATGACGGGATCCGAAGGAGGGCGCCGGCTCTCGATTGTCATCCCCGTCTACAACGGAGCGGCCACCATCGGCAGTCTGGTCGAGACGCTCCTCGCGGTCCTCGCGGGAGAGAGTCTCGAAATCGTTCTGGTCAACGACTGTAGTCCGGACGAGAGCGACCGGGTCTGCCGGGAGCTTCACGACAGATTCCCGGAATCGGTGTCCTATCTGCGGCTTTCCCGGAACTTCGGCGAGCACAACGCGGTCATGGCCGGCCTCAATCACACCACCGGCGACCACGTGGTCATTCTGGACGACGACTTCCAAAACCCGCCGGAAGAAGTCCTGCGGCTGGTGGAAGAGGCGCGGCAGGGAGACTACGACGTGGTCTACAGCCGCTACGATGCCAAGCGACACTCGCTGGTCAGGAACCTCGGCAGCCGGTTCCACAACTGGCTCGCCAGCCAATTGTTGGACAAGCCCCGGGATCTCTATCTCTCCAGCTTCAAGTGTCTCAATCGCTTCGCGGTGGACGAAATCACCGGCTACTCGGGCCCGTTTCCGTATGTCGATGGTCTCGTGCTCCGGTCGACGCGCAACATCGGTGTGTTGACGGTACGACATGACGCACGCCGCCAGGGCAGGTCCGGCTATACCCCGCGCAAACTGATCCGGCTGTGGCTCAACATGCTGTTGAACTTCTCGGTCATGCCGTTGCGTCTGAGCTCATTCGTCGGCCTGGTGATGGTCGTGTTGGGCATGATCCTGGCCATCGCAGTCATTCTCGAAAAGTGGCTCCATCCGGAAACGCCCCTGGGCTGGTCGTCGCTCATCGTCACCGTGGTGACGTTCTCGGGGATGCAGCTCGTGGTTCTCGGCCTGGTCGGTGAGTACGTCGGGCACCTGTTCTTGGGCGCCAATGGAACTCCTCAGTTCGTCATCAGGGAAGCGCATCTTCGAACCGCCTCGGCCGACTGAAGCGGTACCGGAGACTTTTTAACCGAAAGCCCGTGCTGGACGCTCTCCTCCACCGGTTGGCCGGCAGTCCAAGCGCGTTTCACATCCTGCGCAAGCTGCCCGAATGGAACTTCCGCCAGACGAAGAACAGGATTCGCGAGGTCTGTGCGCGGCTCGGCAATCCGAGCGTTCTAGACATCGGTTGCGGCACCGGCGAGTACGCGGGCCTGTTCGACCCGTCGAGCTATCTCGGAACCGATATCAATGCCCGCTATCTGGACTTTGCCCGTCGCCGATCGCCGGTACACCGGTTCGAGGAGGCGGACATGACGCAGTGGTCGAGCCCGGCTCGATTCGACCTTGTCCTCGTCAACGGCGTGTTGCACCATCTCTCGGACGATCTAGCCGATGCCGTGCTGAGTGTCGCCGCGGAACACCTCGTTTCCGAGGGGCGGCTGCTGGTTATCGAGGACGTCCGCGACGACGACGATCCGCTCCTCACCCGGATGCTCCACCGAATGGACGAGGGCCACTACATCCGTGATGTCACGGCATGGCGGAAGTTCTTTTCCGAGCGCATTGATTCCGAGCGAAGCGAGAGATATTTTTCGGGCATCTGCCCGTACTATCTGGTCGAAGGGCGACCCAAGAGATGAGATCCGAAAAAAGAGAGGACCTCTCCGACGCCCGGCTCAACCGGGAGCACTATTGGTAGCTGCGAGGCAGGTGCCGTTCATCGATCTCGCGGCGCAATACCGGAGCCTCCAACCGCGGATGGACGAAGCGGTTCGCGAGGTTCTCGAAGGGGGCTGGTACATCCTGGGCGAGCGCGGCGAGCGTCTCGAAGGCGCCATCGCCGGAAGCTGTGGAGCTCTGCACGGAATCGGAGTCAACTCGGGCACCGATGCCCTCCAGCTGGCTCTGCTCGCGTGCGGGGTCGCCTGCGGAGACGTGGTAATCACGGTTCCAAACACCGCGGTGCCGACAGTCTGTGCGATCGCGGCCACCGGCGCCGAGGTCGCCTTTGTCGATATCGAACCGGAGACCTTCACTCTCGATCCACGCTGCCTGGCGGACTATCTGGAGCGAGCCGAGCGGCCGGAACGGGTCAAGGCGGTGGTGCCGGTTCACCTTTACGGCCAAGCGGCCGCAATGGAGCCGATCCTCCAGTTAGCTGGCACCCACGGTTTGCGCGTGGTGGAGGACGTCGCGCAAGCACAGGGAGCCGCCTACCGTGGACAGCCGGTGGGCTCATTCGGTGACACCGGATGCTTGAGCTTCTACCCGACCAAGACCTTGGGTGCCTACGGCGACGGCGGCATGGTGGTCACCTCTGACGGCCAGATCGCGGAAACCCTCCGCCGCCTGCGCAACTACGGTGAGGCGGAGAAGAACCGCAACGTCATGCTCGGGTTCAACAGCCGCCTCGATGAGCTGCAGGCCGCGATCCTGTCGGTCAAGCTCGACCACCTCGAGAGCTGGAACAATCGTCGCCGCGAGCTCGCTCTCCTCTACGACCGACTACTCGCCGACAGCTCCGTCGAGACGCCCCGCGAGGCGGACGGCAACCGCCACGTCTACCATCTCTACGTCGTGCGCTCGTCACGCCGCGACGACCTGCGACGTCATCTGAGCCACGCGGGCATTCAAACCGCGGTCCATTACCCGACGCCCATCCACCATCAAGAGGCCTACAAGAGTCTCGGTTACCCGAGAGACGCCTTTCCGGAATCGGTCCGCGCTACCCGCGAAGTCCTGTCTCTTCCGCTCTATCCCGAGCTTTCCGAGGACGCCGTTCACTACGTCTGCGAGACGCTTCGTAACTTCCGCTAACCCGAGCCGTGGATTCCAGCGAGTACTCCAACATCGCGCGCCTGGAGGACGGGCACTGGTGGTACGTCGGCTTGCGAGAGCTGGTCGGCGCGCATGTCGAAGAGGTCGCGAAAGGACGACAACTGAGCATTCTCGACGCCGGCTGCGGGACCGGGCGCACGCTGGCAGACCATATCGAGCATCGCATCGTCGGCCTCGATCACGCGAGTGAAGCTCTCCTCTTCGCCCGAAGCAGGAATCGAGCGGTCCTGCGAGCGGGCGTGTGTGAGATGCCGTTTCCCGACTTCAGCTTCGACCTCGTGGTCTCGCTGGACGTGCTCTACCATCTGGACGTCCATGACGATTCGCTGGCACTGAGAGAAATGCACCGTGTGATTCGGCTGGGTGGGGTGCTTCTGCTTCAGCTGCCCGCCTTCGAGAGCCTGCGCGGCGGTCACGACCAGACAGTGCACACCCGTCATCGGTATCGTCGCGCGGAGGTCGAGGCCAAGCTCCTCGATGCGGGCTTCGAGATTCGCACTCTCTCCTATCGGAATTTCGTTCTCTTTCCGGTGGCCGCCGCGATGCGCCTGGCCGGGCGGCTGGTGCGAAGTCCCTCGAAAGGCGCGAGCGACGTGCGTGGTCTACCCGCAACGACAAACCGCTGGCTCACCGGCTTTCTGCGCTGGGAGAACCGGCGACTTTTACGCCAGCGCTCGCTTCCCTGGGGGCTCTCGATCTTCGCGGTGGCGGCCCGCGTCTAGGGCTTCGCCCTACTCGGTCGTCGCCGGCTCTTCGCCGCCCGCCAGGGCGGCCTGAAGAGTGTGCCAGGCCAGCGTCGCGCACTTCACCCGCACGGGAAACTCGCGTACGCCCTCGAACACCGCGAGCTTGCCGAGCTCGGCTCCGGCTTTGCCCCTGACGCTGGGGTCCCCGGTCAAAAGCTCGTGAAAGCCACGGTAAAGCTTTTCGGACTCCGCGAGCGGCTTGCCCTTGACGGCCTCGGTCATGAGCGAGGCTGAGGCCTTCGAGATCGCGCAGCCCGAGCCCTCGAACCTGATGTCCCGAATCGTCTCGCCGTCCGTGTCCACGTAGAGCGTCAAGCGGTCGCCGCAGAGGGGATTGTGGCCATCCGCATGGAGGACGCGCCCGCCCTCTCGCGGCCCGTTCCCTTCCAACCTCCCGAAATTCCTGGGCTTCTTGTTGTGATCCAGGATGACCTCCTGATAGAGGTCCTGAAGCTCGGACATCAGCCGAAGACCTCGCGCACCTTGCCGAGCGCCTCGACCAGGCGGTCGATGTCGCTCCGAGTGTTGTAGAGGGCCAGAGACGCCCGGGCTGTCGCAGGAACCCCGTAGCGGTCCATCACCGGCTGGGCGCAGTGATGACCGGTGCGAATGGCGACTCCCTCGCGATCGAGGATGGTTCCGATGTCGTGCGGATGGACGCCGTCGAGAACGAAGGAGAGCACGCTCGCCTTGTGACGCGCTGTACCGATCAGGCGCAATCCGGAGACCGATTCGAGCGCTTCGGTTCCGTAGGCCAGAAGTTCCCGCTCGTAGGCCTCGACCCGGTGCATTCCGAGGGCCTCGAGGTAGTCGACGGTGGCGCCCAGGGCGATTGCCCCGACGATATTGGGCGTACCCGCCTCAAACTTCGCCGGCGACGGCGCGAACTCGCTCTTCTCGAACGTCACCGTGCGAATCATCTCGCCACCGCCTTGATAGGGCGGCATCGCGTCGAGCAGCTCTTTGCGGCCGTAAAGGGCGCCGATTCCGGACGGCCCGAAGGCCTTGTGGCCCGACATGGTGTAGAAGTCGCAGCCGAGGGCCGCCACAGCGAGCGGCATGTGGGGCGCCGCTTGGGCGCCGTCCAGAAGCACGGGAATACCGCGAGCGTGCGCCAGCTCGACGATCCGTTCGACCGGATTGACGGTTCCCAGAGCATTCGAGACGTGGACCGTCGCGACCAATTTGGTCCGTTCCGACAGGAGTGCCTCCATCTCCTCCAGGATGACGTCGCCGCGATCATCGATCGGCGCGACCTTGAGCTTAGCGCCTTTCTCTTCGCACAAAAGCTGCCAGGGAACGATGTTGGAATGGTGCTCCATCGTGGTGACGAGCACTTCGTCGCCCTCGCCGACGTGGCGCCGGCCGTAGCTCGAGGCCACCAGATTGATGGCCTCGGTGGTACCCCGCACGAACACGATCTCGTTGGGGTCCGCGGCGCCCAAGAAACCCGCGACCTTGCGCCGTGCCTCTTCGTAGGCAACGGTCGCCTTTGCCGAAAGATAGTGGACGCCCCGATGAACGTTGGCGTAGCTCTCCCGGTAGCAGCGCGCCTCGGCCTTGATCATGACCTCCGGCTTTTGCGCCGAAGCCGCGCTGTCGAGATAGACCAGCGGCTTGCCGTAGGGCTCGAGCCGCAGCGCGGGGAAATCCCTGCGGACGGAGTCGACGTCGAAACCCGACTTGACTGTCTTCTGTTGGGCTAGAACCATGGCGCTCGGAACAACCAACCTTTACACGGCCTGCCGCACGACCTCCCCCCGCGGCAACCGACGGAAGAGAAACTCCTCCAGATCCCGCCGCACCGATTTGTCCTTGATGCGTTGCACGATGTCGGCGGCGAAGGCATAGGTCAGCAGGCTTTTGGCGGCTTCTTCACCGATTCCGCGAGAGCGAAGGTAAAAGACCGCAAGCTCGTCGAGCTGGCCGACGGTCGACCCGTGGGTGCAGCGCACGTCGTCGGCGAAAATCTCGAGCTGCGGGTTCGAGTTGACCAGAGCCGTTGGCGAGAGCAGGAGGTTTCTGTTGGTCTGCTTGGCATCGGTCTTTTGAGCGCCCTTGTGAACGAAGATGCGGCCACTGAAGATCGCCCGCGCGTGCCCCTCGAGGATGCCCTTGAAAAGCTCGTGGCTGTCGCAATGCGCCGCCACGTGATCGACCCGCATGTGGTTGTCGACGAGTTGCCTGCCCTCAACCATGTAGAGGCCGTTCAGGGTCGCCTCGCAGCCTTCCCCCGCGAGAACCGCGTTGACATCGTTGCGCACCAGGCCGCCCCCCCACGAAATCGACTGCGAGGTGAAATTGCTGGCGCGTTCGAGGTAGATCTGAAAGGTAGCCATGTGGAAGGCGTCGGTCGACTCGCGCTGGAGCTTGTAGTGATCGACCACCGCGCTGGGTGCGAGGATGATCTCGGTGACCGGTGCCACGAAGGTGCTGCCGGCGGTTTGGCTCGCCTCGGCCGTCGCGTATTGCTCGATCACCCGACACTGCGAGCTTTCTTCCGCGACGAAAAGGTTGCGCGGAAACGAAGCCACCGCTTGGGCGGCGCCTCGGCCGATGTGAAGCACGTGAATCGGGGTCTCGACCACGACGCCCCGCGGAACGAATACGAACACTCCGTTTTCGTGCAGCGCCGTGTTAAGCGCCACGAAAGCGTGGCTCTCGAACTTGGCATGGCAGCCCAGATGCGGCTCGACCAGGTCCGGATGCTCGCTCCAGGCCTCGACGAGGCTCGAAACGACCACGCCCTCGGGCAGGTCTGCTAGTCGCGAGAGCTCCGGGCGGTAAACACCGTTGACGAGCACCAGCTCGCAAGTATCTGGGTAGCGATAGTCCGCGACGTCGCTTTCGGTCACCAGGCCGGCTGAGGCCTCAAACGTAATCGATGACTGTGCGATCGGGCGCACGTCGGTCGATCGCCACTCTTCCAGCCTCTTGGTCGGGAATCCGAGCTCCTCGAAGCGGCCGATCGCCTCACTGCGCAGCGAGCCGATCCGGCCGGGCTCGTGCTCCGCGCGGCTGCAACTGACTCGCTCGAAGGCTTCCCGGTAGGGGGCGCGCGGGTCCACGGCCGGTCTCTTTGTGGACACGGACGAAGCTACCTCAGGCATGCGCGGCCACCTGTTCTTTGGCTTTGCCCTCGAGCCACCCGTAGCCCTTGTCCTCGAGCTCCAGGGCCAGCTCTTTGCCTCCGCTTCGAACGATCTTGCCATCGACCAAAACATGCACCACGTCGGGCACGATGTAGTTTAGTAGTCGCTGGTAATGGGTGATCACGAGGAACGCCCGACCTTCGGACCTGAGCGAGTTGACGCCGTCGGCGACGATCTTCAAGGCGTCGATGTCGAGACCTGAATCGGTTTCGTCGAGAACCGCGAGAACCGGGTCCAGCACTGCCATGTGAAAGATCTCGTTGCGCTTCTTCTCGCCGCCGGAAAAGCCTTCGTTGACCGGGCGATTGAGCAAGGCCTCGTCCATCTTGACGAGAGACATCTTCTCGCGCACATAGTTGAGAAAATCCATCGCGTCCATCTCTTCCTGGCCGCGATGCTTGCGAATCGCGTTGAGCGCCGCCTTGAGGAAGTAGACGTTCGAGACGCCCGGGATCTCGACCGGGTACTGAAAGGCCAGAAACAGGCCCTCCCGGGCGCGCTCCTCGGGCGCAGCTTCCGCAAGGTCTTCGCCTTTGAACAGAATCTCGCCCTGGGTGACCTCGTAGGTGTCCCGTCCGGCCAGAACCTGGGCCAGGGTGGACTTACCGGAGCCGTTCGGCCCCATGATCGCGTGTACCTGGCCCTTCTCGACCGTCAGGTCCACACCATTCAGAATCTCGGCATCCTCCACGCTGACGTGAAGGTTTTTGATTTCTAGCAAACTCATCCGCTGTCTCTCCTCGGTTGTCTCGAACTGTAAGAAGGGAACAAGGATCCTTGCCCCTCGACTGGTTTCGTTTCCGGTCCTAGCCGACGCTGCCCTCGAGACTGATCTCGAGCAGCTTCCTCGCCTCGACGGCGAACTCCATCGGCAGTTCTTTGAAGACCTCTTTGCAGAAGCCGTTGACGATCATTGACACCGCGTCCTCGGTCTCGATGCCGCGGCTGTTGCAGTAGAACAGCTGGTCCTCGCCGATCTTCGAGGTCGACGCTTCGTGTTCCATGCGCGCGGTCGGATTCTGGACGTCGATGTACGGAAACGTGTGCGCACCGCACTTCTCGCCCAGGAGCATCGAGTCGCACTGGGAAAAATTGCGGGCACCGTCCGCGCCCTTCAGGATCTTCACCCCGCCACGATAGGTGTTCTGGCCGTTGCCGGCCGAAATGCCTTTCGAGACGATCGTCGAGGTGGTGTTCTTGCCGACGTGGACCATTTTGGTGCCGGTGTCGGCCTGCTGCCACCCCTTGGACAGCGCCACCGAATAGAACTCGCCCACCGTGTCGTCGCCCTTGAGGATCACACTCGGGTACTTCCAGGTGATCGCCGACCCGGTCTCGACCTGGGTCCAGGAGATCTTCGCGGCCCGGCCCGCGGCGATGCCGCGCTTGGTGACGAAGTTGTAGATCCCGCCCTTGCCGGTCTCCATGTCGCCCGGGTACCAGTTCTGAACCGTTGAATACTTGATTGTCGCGTCCTTGTGGGCGTAGAGCTCGACCACCGCGGCGTGGAGCTGGTTTTGGTCTCGCATCGGCGCCGTGCAACCTTCCAGATAGCTCACATGCGCGCCTTCGTCGGCGATGATCAGCGTGCGCTCGAACTGGCCGGTGTTCATGGCGTTGATTCGAAAGTAGGTCGAGAGCTCCATCGGGCATCGAACGCCCTTCGGGATGTAAACGAACGAACCGTCGGAGAAGACCGCCGAGTTGAGAGCCGCGAAAAAATTATCGTTGCGCGGCACCACGGTGCCGAGATACTTCTTGACCAGCTCGGGGTGCTCCTTGACCGCCTCCGACATCGAGCAGAAGATCACTCCGACCTCGGCGAGCTTGCCCTTGAAGGTGGTGGCCACCGAAACACTGTCAAAGACCGCGTCGACGGCGACTCCGGCCAGCATCTTCTGCTCCTGCAGCGGAATGCCGAGCTTCTCGTAGGTCGCCAGGATCTCGGGATCCACATCGTCTAGGCTCTTGGGGCCATCGCCGGCCGACTTGGGCGCCGAGTAGTACGAGACCGACTGATAGTCGATCGGCTCGTATTTTATGTTGGCCCAGGTCGGCTCTTTCATCTCGAGCCAGTCTCGATAGGCCTTGAGGCGCCACTGAAGGAGCCACTCGGGCTCGCCCTTCTTGGCCGAGATGAAGCGGACGACATCCTCGTTCAAGCCGGGCGGCAGAGTGTCCTGTTCGATGTCGGTGAAGAAGCCGGCCTCGTATTCCTGAGCGACGTGCTGCTCCAGAAGCTCGGTATCCGATGCCGGATTGGAAGTTGCGGTTTCAGGCATGTGGTTCTCCTAGTGCTCTGCCCGTTTCAGCCGGTGGGCCGCTCGGACACCTTCGCGCTCTCGAGCGCGCCACCCAGGGTCACGAGCTCGGCACTCAATGGATGGGTCATCTCGGCGAGAGTGATGTTCTCGAGTGCGTGGCGGATTGCGTGATTGATTCGTTGCCAGTTCGCGCGCACCCCGCAGAAAGACTCCTGCGAACACTCACCGGGCGTGTCGTCGATACATTCGGTAATGGCGATCGGGCCGTCGAGAGCGGTAATGATTTCGGCCACGGTGATCCTCTCGGCCTCGAGAGCGAGGCAGTAGCCGCCCTTGACCCCACGGTGGGACTCGAGCAGGCCGGCGCGGCCCAGGAGCTTCAAGATCTTCGAGACCGTCGGCAGCGGGAGCTGAACCTCCGCGGCGAGCTCCGAAGCGTTGACCTGACGCTCGGGGTAGCGAGCCATTCTGGTCATCATCACGATGCCGTAGTCGGCCTGTTTGGTCATGCGGATCACGGTGGGTCTTCCTCTCGCCCCTTTGACTCGCCCAGAATTGGAAACGGAATGGAAAGGGGCTGGTCGAAATGTGGACTAAAATAGTCCTAATTCCTCTCGGATGGTAGCAAATACGCCCCTCTTGTCAAGACCCGGGCGGTCTCGACGACGCCCGTTGCGCCTAGTTCTTCTCGACGTGGCGGGCCGCCGCGGCCGCGGCCATGGGCGCGGCCGGGCCCATCAGAACGGCAAGCCAGCGAAGCTCGCGCGACTGCTCGAGGACGATCTTGATGATCATGGTCAGCGGCACCGACAAGATCATTCCCACCGGGCCCCAGATCCAGCCCCAGAACACCATCGCCATGAACACGACAAGGGTGGAGAGCCCGAACTGGCGCCCCAAAAGGGCGGGCTCGACGAGGTTTCCAAGCAGGAAATTGACCGCCAGATAGAGAACCGCGACCGCAAGCGCCACTCCCCAGCCTTGCTGGACCAGGGCCACCAGCACCGCCGGAATCGCCGCGATGATCGAGCCGATCGCCGGGATGTAGTTGAGCAGAAACGCCAGAACCGCCCAGAACAGAGGCACCGGCAGATCCAGAACCCAGACCCCGAGTGCGACCAGGATCCCGGTCGCGAGACTGACCAGCGTCTTGACGCCCAGATACCTCTGGATGTCGGCCATCACACCCTGAACATTGCGCGCGATGACCTCGCCGTGACGGGTTCGCTTGAGTTTCTCGGGCAACGCGACCACTTCGAACATCGCCGTGATCAGAATCACGAACACCAGCAGCACGTACGAGACGAACGACGCGACGCCTCGCACGGTACCGCGCAGGATTCCTCCGGCCAGATCCATGATCGTGCTGGCGTCCAGGCGCTCCGGCGAGATCCATGTCGACAGGTCGATTCCGCGCTCCTGAAGGGTCAGGACGAGCACCCGAATCTTGTCCACCAGGCCGTTCAGATAGGCCGGCGCAGCCCTGGCGAACTCGTTGAACGTGCTCGAGATCAAGTACCCGAGAATCGACAGAGCCCCGCATTCGAGCAGCACCGTCACCAAGACCGCGAGCCGCAGCCGCACTCCCCGCCGGCACAACCATTCGACGATCGGAACGCCCGCCAGGGCCAGAAAGATCGCGAACATGAACGGTATCAAGACCGCACCCGCCGCCCTCAGGCCGGCGACGACAATGATCCCGGCGGCCACCAGTAGGAGCGCGCGGCCGAGCTGGACTTCGCTGTCGGGAGAGTCGGCTGCCACGGTGGTGTAACGGTATCAGGAGGCCAGCCCGCCCGGCACCCGCCGCTCCTTCGCCACTACGATCGACGCGCGACCCGTTAGAGCCTCACGCCCAGGTCCTCGAGATCCCGCTCGGCTCGCTCCGCCCAGCCGCGGTTCGCGAGCGGGCTCGCCGGAGAGGGGTGGAGAACCCGCCCGATTCGAACGTCGAGGCCCGCAAGCGCCCGCCGAGCGCGCTCCTCTGCCCACTTGCCGACACCGATGACGAGCGCGGGCTCGAGCGCCTCGGTCGTCGCCACCAGCGCCCGGTCGCAGAGAACAAGCAGAGCCTCGCGCTCGGCCGCCGGGAGCTTGTCAGGCGTGCGGTTTCGACCGCTCGCCTCCATAAACGACAGGGGACAGTAGTTGGCGACAAAAAAGCGCGAAAAGAAGGTCTCGGGCGTCTTGAAACGGTCCCTGGCCCAGCCCCACAGGCGCCGGCCGCTGACTTCGCTGCGCCGGCAGGCGAATCCCTCGACCGGCCGCTTGGGGTGCTCGGGTTCCGGCCGTCCGACTTGCGTTTCGAGCGCGAGCCAGTCACGCACCAACGACACCTCGCCGAACGGCACGCCGGTCTGCGCCATGCCCCACGGCCCCGGGTTCATGCCGACGAAAACCACCTGCTTGGGCGAAGCGCCGTAGCGTTCGAGGTAGAGCCGGTGCGTCTCCCAGGCATAGTCGAGGGGGTTGTAGACGTGGGTCACCGGCTCTCCGAACGAGAGCCCCGAAACTCCGGCCGCCAGCCGCCGGGCGACCCGCACCAGTTTCACGGTGCTCCGCTCAGAGGGCTCCGATTCGGACCTCCCCCCGATTGCAGGTCCCGGTTGGCCTCAGAACAGCTCAGCGAGCGCCGCCATGCAGGCATCGATCTCGTCCTCGGTGTTGTAGAAATGCGCCGAGATCCGCAATCGCCCCTGGCGGTGTGCCACCTCGATGTCCCGCTTGGCGAGCTCGGCGCAAAGATCGGAGGCCGACCGGTCGGGATGCTCGGCGGAGACGATGCCAGACTCCGTGCCGGGGATGCGTTCGACCACCCGTTCGAAGCCCAGGCGATCGAGCCCGAGATCGGCCCGCCGGGCGAGGCTCAAAACCCGTTTGCCGATGCGGTGGGGACCGACTTCGAGAAGCCAATCGATCGCCGCCCCGAGGCCATAGGTCCCGGCAACGTTGCTGGTACCGCATTCGAACCGGGCAGCGCCGGCGACGTAGTCGGGAGGGTCAACGACTGGACCGAACGGTTCGTTCACCGAAAGCCAACCGCGGATCGCGGGCCGAATTTGGTCGAGGACCCGATCCGACACGTACAGCAGGCCGATACCCTCTCCGCCGAGCAGCCACTTGTGGGCTCCGGATACGCAAACGTCCACGCCGGCATCCGAGACCGACAGCGGCAGAGCGCCCAGTCCCTGGACAGCATCGACCACGAGAAGCGCGTCGCGTGACCAACATAGCCGGGCGATGGCGGCGAGATCGACTCGATATCCGGTTGAATACTGCACCCAGGAAAGCGCCACCACCCGGGTGCGTGAGCTCATCGCGCGCTCGATCGCTTCAACCCGGACCTGCCCTTCGACCTCGGGCACTCGGCGCACGTCAACGCCTCGGTCGGCCAGGCCAAGCCAGGGGTAGATGTTTGCCGGAAACTCGCTCTCGGCGGTCACGACATTGTCGCCATCCTCCCAGACGAGTCCTTCCGCGATGAAGGACAGGCCGGTCGAGGTGTTGGGAACGAAGGCAACCTCGTGGGGATGACGCGCGCCGAGTAGACGAGCCGCGGACGCCCTGACCCGATCGCAAGCGGCCAGGCGCTCCTCCCAGATCCGATCCGAGCCCGCAGCGGCCTCGCGAAGCGCCCGATCGACCGCCGAGATGACCCGGAAGGGCAGCGGCGAAACCGAGGCGTGATTGAGATAGACAACATAGGCGGGGAGCGAAAACTCGCTTCGCCAGCGTTCGATCTCCCGCGTCTCCAAGAGGCTCTCCGACTGCATTACTCCTCGAGTCCCTATGCTATATTCGCTAGCCCCGTTGGGAATTCCCTTCGAGCCGAGTTCTTTGGCTCGAAGCCGTCTTTCAGTATCTTTTCACCCCAAAAAGGAGACAACCATGTCCGTAGCCAAGGTAACAGAGATCTCATCCAGCTCGTCGAAGAGCTTCGAGGACGCCATCGAGCAGGGTATCTTGCGTGCCAACAAAACCCTCGACAAGATCAAGGGCGCTTGGATCAACGAAATGAAGGTCAATGTCGACGACGGCAAGGTCACCGAGTACTGCGTCAACATGAAGGTCACATTCGTCCTCAAGGGCTAGAACGAGGCGACAGCTTTCGATCGCAGGGGGAGGCCGAGGGGCCTCCCTTTGTTCTTTGGTACTCGAGAACCGAGGCTTCGAAAACCGGTCGGGAGAGGACCTAGGAAGGGTGCCCCCGAGGCGCAGCCACGCGCACGTTCTCGGACACACCGTCGGCGTAGTCCTTGAAATTCTCGATGAACATGCGCGCTAGACCGGCGGCCTTGGCATCGTAGTCGTCCCCATCGGCCCAGGTCGAACGTGGATCGAGCAGCTCGCTCGGAACGCCTTCGATCGACAGGGGCACCTCCATTCCGAAAACCGGATCGCGGCGATACTCGGCTTCCGAAAGCTCGCCGCGAAGGGCGGCGCGCACCATCCGGCGAGTGTAGCGAAGCTTGATGCGCTCACCGACTCCATAGGGGCCACCGCTCCAACCGGTGTTGACCAGCCAGACCGCAGCCTCGTGTCGCTCGCTCTTCTCGGCCAGCATCTTCGAATAGACGCCGGGATGCCTGGGCATGAACGGAGCACCAAAACAGGCGCTGAAGGTCGCCTTGGGCTCGGTCACGCCCCGTTCGGTGCCGGCCACTTTGGCGGTGTAGCCCGAGAGAAAGTGGTACTGGGCCTGCGCCGCGGTCAGGCGGCTGATCGGCGGCAGCACGCCGAAGGCGTCGGCGGTCAAGAAGACCACGTTCTTCGGGTGCCCGCAAAGGCCGTCGAGATCGACGTTGTCCAGATGCGACAGAGGGTAGCTGCCACGGGTGTTCTCGGTGTGACTCGCGTCGTCCAGGTCCAGGACGCCCGTGACCGGATCGACCACGACATTCTCGAGCACGGTCCCAAACCTGCGCGTGGTCGCGTAGATCTCGGGCTCACCCTCGGCCGAGAGGCAAATCATCTTGGCGTAACAACCGCCCTCCATGTTGAACACGCCTCGGTCACTCCAGCCGTGCTCGTCATCGCCGATCAGGGTTCGCTCGGTGTCGGCGGAAATCGTGGTCTTGCCGGTGCCGCTCAAGCCGAAGAAAAGAGCCACATCGTCCCGGTCCACACCGTAGTTGCACGAGCAGTGCATCGGCAGCACACCCTGCTTCGGCAAGAGGTAATTCATGGTCGAGAAGATACTTTTCTTCATCTCGCCGGCATACGCAGATCCTCCTATCAGGACCTGTCGCTCGCTCAAACCGACAACGATGAAGGCGCCGCTGCGGGTCCCGTGCCGCTCCGGACTGGCCTCGAAGCCGGGCGCCGCAACCACGGTGAACTCGGGCGAGAAGCTCCCCAGGATGGCAGCCTCGTGCTCGCGCACGAACATGTTCCGCGCAAAGAGATTGTGCCAGGCAAGCTCGTTGATCACCCGTACCTTGAGGCGAAACTCAGGATCCGCTCCGGCGTAGCCGTTGAAGACGTAAAGGTCCTTGTCTGCAAGGTGTGAAAACAGGTCGCGACGAAGCTGGTCAAAGTGCTTCGCCTCGAACGGAACATTGACCTTGCCCCACCAGATCTCACCCTCGCTGCTCGGCTCGCGAACCACGAAGCGATCGTTGGGCGAGCGCCCGGTGTGTTGGCCGGTACGGGCGACGATGGGTCCGTCGATAGCGAGCACCGCTTCACCTCGCCGAATGGAGTGCTCGTAGAGCTTCGCCGGCGAAAGATTCCAGTAGGCCGTTCCGGAGGTCTCGAGCCCGTGGTCGGCAAGAGTGTGGCTGCTGACGTCGAGACCCGCGTTTTTCATGAACAACCTCGTGTCTTGATGCTGAAAGAAACAGGCGCTCCCGCTCTCAACCGGAGAAAAACAGTCTAGCGCCGACCGCGGGGTGGCTCAACCACAGGGACCCGAGGCCGACCTGCTCACTCGGCGCTAAGGTAGTCCAGCACCACGTTCGCCATGGCGCGGATGCCGACTTCGAGGGCCGAATCGTCAGCGCGAAAGTCGGGGGTGTGGAGGCCTCCCGAGACCGTTCCGGGCGCAACCACTCCCAACCGGAAGTAGAACCCCGGAACCTCGTTGGCGAAGAACGCGAAATCCTCTCCGCCCATGGTGGGATCGGCGTCGAGGACCCGATCGGCTCCCGCCACCCTCACCAGGCTCGGCCGAACCCGGCGAGCGAGCTCGGGATCGTTGATCGTCGCCGGCGCGTTGTTGCGGTACTGCACGATCTCGTAGGACCCACCGCCCGCACGGGTGACGCCGTCGAGGATTTCTTCCATCCGGCGCTTGACCTCTTCGCGAGTCTCGCCGCTGAAGGTGCGCACCGTGCCTTCGAGGTGCACCTCTCCGGGAATGATGTTGAAGCGCTCGCCGCCGCGAAGAATCCCCACCGTCACCACACTGGGTTCGAGCGGCGAGAGGTTGCGTGACCGGATGGTCTGAAAGGCCTCGACCGCTTGTGCCGCCATCACGATCGGATCGCGTCCCAGGTGCGGATAGGCGCCATGGGACTGCTTGCCGCGAACCTTGACCACGAAGTGATCGACCGAAGCCATCGTCGGGCCCGCCGCCCAGCCCACCGTTCCGACCTCGAGCGGCCAGGCGTGGAGACCGAAGATCGCCTCGGGAGTCGGCGCCTCGAAGGCGCCTTCGCGGAGCATGAGGCTGGCGCCGCCCTCCTCGCCGGGCGGCGGCCCCTCCTCGGCTGGCTGAAAGATAAACTTCACGGTACCCGGAAGCTGCTCGCGCAATCCGGCGAGGGCCTTGGCGACGCCCAGCACCACCGACATGTGGATGTCGTGGCCGCATGCGTGCGCCACGCCGACTTGCTTGCCGAGGAATTCGGTTCGGCGGGTCGACTTGAAGGACAAGTTCGTCTCCTCGACCACCGGCAGCGCGTCCATGTCGGCTCGCACTGCCACGATCGGCCCGGGTCTGCCTCCCACCAGTGTGGCGATAACGCCGGTGATCGCGACCTCCTCCCGGACCTCGAGCCCGAGCTCCCTGAGCTGCCCCGCCAGAAACGCCGCCGTCTCGAACTCCTGATTGCCAAGCTCTGGATTGCGATGAAGATGATGCCTGATCTCTACTATGCCCGGCAGGAGATCGGCGATCCGTGCGTCCAGGCCGTCGGAAGCTGTCGCGGCCGAAACCGCCGGAGGCACGGTCGCCGCGAGAAGGCAGACGAAAGCGAATCGGAAGGACTTCATCGACATGGCGATCTCCAGTTTCTCGATCGTTGGGAACGCCAGAGTCTACATGCCGGCACCTCCAACGGCGCCCGATCGAACCACCCCTGCGGGTATGAAGTTCGGCGCCGCTTCGCTGCTAAGCTGTCTTGACCATGAACATCGAAGGACGCAAGACTCTCGTTCTGGGCGGTTACGGCCTGGTCGGTCTCGCCGTCTGCCGTGAGCTCCTGGTACGGCGACCGCATGAGATTCAGATTCACAGTCTCTCCGCGGAGGAAGCGGAAGAGGCGAGGCAGAGCCTCCTGGCGGAGGCCGGAGAGACCACGATCTCGACATCCAGCGGTGACATCTTCGGCCCCTCCGAGGTCGGCTCCAGAACCAACGAGCTCGAAGCGCAGCTCGGTCAACTGCGAGACGAGAGCCTGCCTAGTTACTTGCTCTACCAGCTTCTGGCAGAGAGCCGACCCGACATCGTGATCGACTGCGTCAACACCGCGACCGGAATCGCCTACCGGGACGTCTACACCGCCGCCCGAACCGTCCTCGATCAGCGCGACGCCGGCGATCTCACCGACGACGCCGTCGTCGGGCTCTTGGAGTCCCTGTACATCCCTCGCCTGATCCGGCACATCCAGATCCTCTACCGCGGCATGCAAGATGCGGCGACGTCGGTCTACATCAAAGTCGGGACCAGCGGTACCGGCGGCATGGGCTTGAACGTTCCCTACACTCACAGCGAAGAGAAACCCAGCCGGGTTCTACTCTCGAAGAGCGCTGTCGCCGGTGCGCACTCCCTCCTGCTTTTCCTGATGGCACGCACCCCGGAAGCCCCGATCACCAAGGAAATCAAGCCGGCGGCGGCGATCGCCTGGAAGACGATCGCCCGCGGCCCGATCGCCCGCAAGCGTGAACCTATTCGCATGGTCAAACCGTCGGTCCGCCCTCTCGGTGACACTTTCTCGACCCTCGACCCCAGCGCCGCCGAACTCACCGACGAGGTTTTGCAGACCGCCTACATCGACACCGGGGAAAACGGCATCTTCAGCCTCGAGGAGTTCGCCCTCCTGACCACGGCCGAGCAGATGGAGTTCGTGACACCCGAGGAGATCGCTCAGTACCTGGTCTTCGAGATCGAGGGCGGCAACACCGGCCACGACATCATCAATGCACTCGACAACGCCGTGCTCGGACCCTCGTACCGCGCCGGTCTGATGCGCCACTGGGCCTTGGAGCGGATGGCCGAGCTCGAAGCTAAGGGTGAAACTCGCAGCGTGGCGTTCGAAATGCTCGGGCCGCCGCGCAATTCCAAGCTCCTGTTCGAGGCCCACCTCCTGCGCGAGGCCTTCGGCAACATGCTCGCGGTGCGCGACGCGACCGGCGAGGAAGTCGCGGAGACTCTCGATCGCATGGTCAGGGACCAACCCCGAATCGCCAGCGAGGTGATCTCGGTCGGCCTTCCGATCATTCTGCGCTCCGGCGAGATCATGCGCAGCCCCAAGGTCATCGTTCCTTCGAACGCGGACAACGTTCTGCTCACCCCCGCTCTCATAGAGCGATGGGCCAACGAAGGCTGGATCGACCTGCGCCTGCCCAACTGCGAGCGCTGGATCGCCCGCTTTCACGCGATTCACAACGAGCTCGCCTCGATTCCCGAAGCGGACACTTCGAGCCGCTATCTGCGCAACCACCGGTTCTGGGACGAGCAAAAGGGAATCCAGCCCGGCAAAATCGTCGGCTGGATCCTCTCAGGCGAAGAAAAGGGCGATCGGGTCAAGCACTAGTGGCCTGTAACTAGTAGAGCTGGAACGCTGTAAACTGCACCCTCTCGACCAGAGGAGGCTCGTCTTGAGCAAGCAGTTTCGCTTCTTCGAACAAGTCAACCGCAGCTTCGATCGGGCAGCCGCTCTCACCAAGCACGATCCGCGCATGCTGGCGCAGATCCGTGAGTGCAACGCGGTCTATCACTTCACTTTCCCGGTCAAGCGCGACGACGGCTCGATCGAGGTGGTGCACGGATGGCGCGCTGAGCACAGCCATCACAAGCTTCCGACCAAGGGAGGCATTCGCTACAGCTACATGGTGAGCGAAGACGAGGTCAAGGCTCTGGCCGCGCTGATGACCTACAAGTGCGCGATCGTCGACGCGCCGTTCGGCGGCGCCAAGGGCGGCATCAAGATCACCCGTCACGAGTACTCGAACGGAGAGCTCGAGCGCATCACCCGTCGATACACCTACGAGCTCAAGAAGAAGAACTTCATCGGTCCGGGCGTCGACGTCCCAGCGCCCGACTACGGAACCGGAGCCCAGGAGATGGCCTGGATGGCCGACACCTACCAGTCGCTCTCGGCCGGCGAGCTCAACGCTCTGGCCTGCGTCACCGGCAAGCCCATCGCGCAGGGGGGTATCAGGGGTCGCGAGCAGGCGACCGGCCGCGGCGTCTATTTCGGCATTCGCGAGCTCTGCAACGACGCCGAGGTGATGAAGCGACTCGGCCTCGAACAAGGCATCGCCGGCAAGCGGGTCGTGGTGCAGGGGCTCGGCAACGTCGGCTTCTACGTCTCCAAGTACATGCAGGAAGCGGGGGCGGTCTTGGTCGGCCTCGCCGAGTACGAAGGCGCGATCGGCAATCCGGACGGGCTCGATCTCGATTCCGTCGTCAAGCACCGCAAAGACTCGGGTTCGATCTTGAACTTCCCCGGCGCGACAGACCTCGAGACTTCGAGCAAGGCGCTCGAGCTCGACTGCGACATCCTGGTGCCGGCGGCTCTGGAAAACCAGGTCACCCGTGACAATGCACCCGACGTCAAGGCCAAGATCATCGCCGAGGCCGCTAACGGACCGACCACCGCCGGTGCGGACGAGATCCTCTCCGAGAAGGGCGCTCTGGTGCTGCCCGACACCTACCTCAACGCCGGCGGCGTTACGGTCTCCTATTTCGAATGGGTCAAGAACCTCTCCCATGTTCGCTTCGGGCGCATGCAGAAGCGGTTCGAAGAGGGAGCGTTTCATCGAATCGTCGGCGCGATGGAATCGCACACCGGCCGTCTTCTCCCCCTGGAGGAGCGCGCGGAGCTCACCCGCGGCGCGAGCGAGGAAGATCTGGTCAACTCAGGGCTCGAGGAGACCATGGCCCTTGCCTACCAAACGGTTCGCACGACTCAGAACAGCTACGACGGCAAGGCCAACTTGCGCGCCGCAGCCTTCATCACCGCGATCAACAAAATCGCGTTGTGTTACGAGGACCTGGGATTCTTTCCTTAAACTCGTGGCGGGTCGAACGCCTCGTTTTTCCTCGTGGCGTTGTAGCGGTCGACGTCTCTGTCGACCGTCTGGCGATCGAAGCTCTGGGGTTCTCGCTCGGCGGACCTCGCTCGTAAGAGGCACACGGCCGGCCTTTCAGGCACAGCACCGCCTCGTCGACCGGTCTACTTGAGGCAGCAGGAAAGAAACCCGAGTCCTCTGAGGGTGGGTACTCGAGGGAGGTGGGCTACGCCGCCCAGTCCTTGAGGCGAACAGGTTGCCGTTTCGCGCCCCACGAGCCCGGAGTCGCTTCGAATCGACCCGGCAACAGCGTCGAGCATTCGGCGCAGCGGCCCTCGTCGTCCAGGTTCCAGGCGGTCATGACGTACCAGTCGCGGCCGATCACGAGAGCGCCGCAGGCGTGGCAGTAGGTCGAACCGCCCTTCTGGTCGTGAACGTTGCCGGTGTAGACGTATCGCAAGCCGTTCGCGAGCGCTATCTCCCGGGCGCGCGCCAAAGTCGCCGGGGGTGTCGGTGGCCGGTCCATCATCTTGAAGTCGGGGTGAAACGCGGTGAAATGATGGGGAACGTCGGGGCCGAGCTCGTGAGCTACCCAGCGGGTCATTTCTCCGATCTCGGAGTCGGAGTCGTTCTCACCAGGGATCAGGAGCGTCGTGATCTCGAACCACACGTCGGTCTCGTGCTTGAGATAGACCAAGGTTTCGAGCACGGTTTCGAGCTCGCCGCCGCAGACGTTGCGGTAGAAGCGGTCCGTGAACGCCTTGAGATCGACGTTCGCAGCGTCCATTCCGGCGTAGAACTCCCGCCGCGGCTCCGGGCAGATCTCTCCGGCGGTCACCGCGACGGTCTTGACTCCTTGCGCTCGGCACGCGGCCGCCACGTCGAGCGCGTACTCCATGAAGATCACCGGATCGTTGTAGGTGAACGCGACGCTCCGGCAGCCCAGGCCCTCGGCGGCTCTCGCAATCGTCTCCGGCGACGCCTGATCGGCCAACGTGTCGATCTCGCGTGACTTCGAGATGTCCCAGTTCTGGCAGAACTTGCAGAAGAGGTTGCAGCCCGCGGTCCCGAAAGAGAGCACGGGCGTACCAGGCAGGAAATGATTGAGTGGCTTCTTTTCGATCGGATCGACGCAAAAGCCGCTCGACCGGCCGTAGGTCGCCAGTACGATGCGGTCGTCCTGCCTGCCGCGCACAAAGCAGAGTCCGCGCTGCCCCTCGCGGAGCTTGCAGAACCGCGGGCACAGGTCGCACTGGACGCGGCCGTCGTCGAGCGCGTGCCAGTATTTGGTCGCAACGACGCTGGGATCGCGCGGAATCGGTACGTCCATGGAGCCTCCGCCGAATGAAGCTTACACCCACACGAGAAGACGGCGGTGGCCGCGGCCACCGCCGTTTCGAGGTTATTGAGAAATCAGGTAGCTAATCGCTGTCAGAATCCAAATCCGAGTCGGAATCGTCGTCGCCGGGAAAGTCACCGCTTTCGACGATCTCGACCCACTCCCGCATGACGCCGAGGCTGCAGCCGTGCTTGGTGTGGCCGTTGCCCAGATCCAGCGCGTCGATGATCTGCTCGCACGAGCAGCCACCGGTATCGGCGATGGTGAAAACGGTCTGGCTCGAATCCGAGTCAGAGTCCGAATCTGAGTCTGAATCCGAGTCATCGTCGATCGTGTCGAACACGAAGTCGTCATCCACCAGTGCGTAACGGTTCTTCTTGAGGCCCTTGGTCGGCACTCCCTCTGGAATCACCGTACCCGAACACACGTCGATGTCATCGGTCACTCCATCCTGGTCGCTGTCCTTCACCAGGAACAGTACGAAGCCGTCGTGGTCGGAAGAGCGCACGGCCGTGGTGCCGTCATCGAATAGAGCGTCCGGGGAATCGGCGTTCCCGCGCCCAAACTCGAAACCGCGAACGAACGGGTCCGTGGCTACCGAGGTCAAGGCATGATCGAGGGTCTGCGAGTTGCCCTCGAAGTTGAACGAATACCGCTCTTCGGCGGGAATGCCCAGGACCTGGTTGGTCAGGTCGGGATCGACCAGATCGTTGCAAGGCTCGGAGTCGCAAACCAGATTGTCAGCCGGGTCGAAGACGCCGCGGATGTGCCCGACGGCGTCGACGTAGCTGTCGCTGAACTCGAAGGCGTTGAAGTCGCCGACGATCACCAGGGGCGCATCAGAATCCGTCTGGAGCTCGCTCGCCTTGGCGGCGATCGACTCGGCCTGAAGTAGCCGCTTCAGGCGAACCCGCTCGCCGTCGTCCGGATCGTCGATGTTGCCAAGCGACCGGTTGTGAACGACCATGACGCGTACCGGCGAAGCGCCGCCGCTGGCCGTGCAGCTGCCTTCGAGCAGGAGCGGTGGGCGATCGTGAAGCACATTGAGGTCTCCAGTCACGGGGTTGACGAACGTGGCCATGGGCTCGACCTGGGCAACGGAATCGACCTGGATGGTGTCGCGCACCAGAAAACCGACGTCGATCGTGCCTTGATCGTTGCCTTCGATGAGGTACGGGACGTAGATGACCGTCGAATCGACGGCCGCAATGTCCGCGGCGAGAGCAGCCAGCACGCTCTCCTTCTCGACTTCCTGCACCGCCAGGATGTCCGGGGCGTCCAGAACGTCGAGAATGTACAGCACCAACTTCGCACGTCGGCTCAGGTACTGCGCCGTCGAAACCACCGTGTCGTTTCGCGTCTGACCCAGGAAGTTGGTGTCCGAAGGATCGTTCACGTCATCGAACAGCCGGAACATATTGAGCGAGCCGACCGTGAACTCACCGAAGTCGCGAAGACGCACTCCGATCGGCAGCACCGGTTCCGGGCCAAGCACCAGGCTTGTCGGCAGGATCTGATAGTCGCCGAACGTGAAAAAGAGCGGCCCTTCGGCCGAGATCGTCTGTTCGACGAAGATATCGGCGTCGGGCAGACCCAGCCCGTCCGGGTCGATCTCGAAAACTTCGGGATTGCCGTCCCACACCGGAAACGGCGCCACGCCCGGAAACTCGATCCCGGGCTCGCGGAAGGTGCGCTCGGTGCCGGCCACGACGGCGGTCTCGCCGAACCGGTTGGTCGGTCCCGTCGCGATGCCGTCGAAGCTCACCAGCATCCCCTCGAACCGTTCCAGATCGGGAATCGGACTCGGCGCCGGGGACGGGGTCGTGGCGTCGAAGACCACGACCGCGGGCAAGGTGTTGCCGGCGCTGCCGATCGACAGCACGCGCAGGTCGCCCAGCTCGGTCATGCCGAAGAACTCCTGCACCTGGGCCACCACGTCGACCTGATCGCCTAGCGCGACCGCCGGCGCGCCGCCGGTGAAGACGAAGATTCCGTCTGAAGTCAGGCCGTCACCATCGGAGCGGACCTCGGGTGTCTGCATGAAGAAACCGTTGGTATCGAGCGCGGTGACCGTGTTGTCGCTGGTCGCCACGTAGAGATCCTCCAGAGGCGAGGCGAGCCCTGCCCCCTGGATCTCGAAGATCTCGGCGTCGACGACGTTGCTGGCTCCAGGTGTAGGAGCCTGCTGCACGTAGCTCGTGGTCACGAGCTGGGTGCCGCCATTGGGAACGCGGGCGTTCGCGTGGAAGTCCTTGTCGTCATTGCCGTCTTCGTTCTGCTGTGGCTGACCTGGCGTCAAGACGTCGATCAAACCACTGTCGTCGCCGTCGTTGGTGTCATAGACCAGGGCATCCACGAGACCGCTGCCGCTGACCGGCGTGTCATTGGGGTAGTCCGCTGCGTCACCGACATGGACGGCGACGGCGTCGGCGCCGTTCTGGAGGCCATTGCCGGGGAAGACAATCGACGGCGTCGGTACCACGGCGGCATTGCCGAGGAGAAAGTAGCCGTCCGCATCGGTCGAAAAGCCATCCAGGTCGAACGCCTCATAGGAGGCGTCATCGCTGCCGTTGTAGAAAACCACGACCAGTCCGTCGAGGGGCGTGCTACCGACGCCACCGTCGTAGAGCTCGACGAACTCGAGGGCATCCGAACCCGCGGTGTCGGCATCCACCTCGTTGATGACAATCGGTGAGTCGATCGCGGTCGAGAAGCTGAAGACGACGTCGCCTGCCATGTTGTCGGGCGGGTCGTCGGCATCGGCATCGCTCACCTCGGCGGCAAAGATAGTCACCGTGCACTCCTCGCCGTTGACGAAATCGGTGTCGGGATCCAGCGTGTAGGCCTGGGGACCTCCGGCGGTCGCCGCCGTGTGCGCGCCACTGATGGTGCAACTGACATCGAACCAGGCGGCGCCCAGGGTCACGTCCTCACTGAAGATGACCTCGATGTCGGTGTCGAGGGCGATGCCTCCGCTGTTGTCGGCCGGGTTCGTGCTGACCACGGTCGGCGCGGCCTCGGAAGAAGCGCAACTGGTGAAGGTCTGCCCCGTATTGATGGTGTCGAACGTGTTCGGGCTGCTGCCCTGCCAGGTGAAGTCGGCGGCAGTGGAACCGATCCCGGAGAGCTGCAGGGAGTCCCCGACCGCGGAGCCCGAAGCCTCGGAAACCCCGATATCGGTACTTCCCATGCCGTCGGCAGGACCGCCGACCGCTACGAAGTTACCCTCGTAGCTCAAGAACTGAATCACCGAGCTACCTGGATCGATCAGGGCGATTCCGTCGGGAGAGCCGTTCTGGATTCCCGCCTGGAAGAAGGCGAGAGTTCCGCAGCCCGACTGTTGATTGGGCAGCGTGCCGGCGAGATTGATCGTATTGTAGACCGCTCCGCCGTTGCCGTTATAGAGCACCAGGCTCCAACCGGCCAGGTTGGTTCCGCCGGGGCCGGCGATCTCGATGGCTTCACCGGTGTCGCCGCCGGTGTTGTCGTAGTGGATCTCATTGATGAACACCGCTTGCGCCGAGACCGTCGTAGCGGCAAACAAAAGACAAAGCACGACAGCGACAGCCAAAAAACCCTCTCTTCGATAAGTCCTCAACACGCATCCTCCTTATAACAACAAACCCCGGGTTGTAGCCGGACCTCGCGGCCGCGCATGGCGCCAGCGAGCAGTGTGCGTTACAAACCCGTAACGATGGCTCTTGGGCCTAGCAAGACAACACTCTAACGCCGTCGGATCGGGGTGGGCAAATAGCCGCCCATCTATGGGCTCGCGGGCGGCCTCACGCCTCTAGCTACCGGTCTTTTTCGCAGCCAGCCGCTCGACCATTTCATGCAACGCCGCCTGGGTTTCCGCACTGAACCATCGATCGACAAGCGCCTCGAGATCGTTTTCGGGGACCTCCTGGAAGCTATCGATCAGGTCTCGCCGCGCGTAGGCCCGGGTCGTCAACATGGCGTCGCTGGGCAGGCTCAAGATCGATCGGCACCATTCGAGCGCCCGCGGCACGACCCTCTCGACCGGCACCAGCTCGTCGACAAGGTCGATGGCGCGCGCCTCCCCCGCATCGATCATCAGGCCACTCATCCCGATCCTTATCGCATGCCGGCGCCCCACCAGGCGAGCCACCGCGTTCTGAAAGATCGGCGGCAGGACGATGCCCACCTGGACTTCGTTGAAGCCGATCTTGAACGGGCCCTCGGCCATGACCCGGTAGTCGAAGAACATCGACATCACCGCGCCGCCAGCGGGGCTGTGGCCGGTCAAAGCGCCGGCGATGGGAATCGGGCAGACGGCCAGGGTGCCGAGAAGGCTCAAGAACCTCCGCCAGGCGTCGGTAAGACCGTCCCGGTCGAGGGTCAGGAGGTACGGCACGTCCAGACCGGCCGAGAACATGCCCGGGAGTCCGGAGACCACCAGCGCCTGAGCGCCCTCGGAGGCGGCCGATTCGACCGCCCCCCGGAGGGCGTCGATCAGATCGGGCGAGAGAGCGTTGGCAGGTGGGCGGGCGAGTTGAAGCTCCCGGACCGGACCGTGTTCCCGAATCTCCAACATCGACGTGCTCCGTTTCCGTTTGCGCTTGAAAAAAAGGCCGCCCTCATCGGGCGGCCGCTTGCTGGAAGATGGCTCCTGGGGAGGGACTCGAACCCCCGACCAGTCGGTTAACAGCCGACCGCTCTACCACTGAGCTACCCAGGATCGTGGCCAAGAAAATGGCACGTACGCGGCGTCAAATACTAGGCGCCGCCTGGTCGGATTGTCAAACGAGGGCTGCTAGGCCGAGCTATCCAGAAACGGCTTCAACTGCGCCGACCGGCTCGGATGGCGCAGCTTTCGCAGCGCCTTGGATTCGATCTGTCGAATCCGCTCGCGGGTGACGTTGAACGACTTGCCGACCTCTTCGAGAGTGTGCTCGGAGCCCTCTCCGACGCCGAAGCGCATCCGCAGAACCAACTCTTCGCGCGGGGTCAGACTCTGCAGCACCGAGGCGGTTTGGTCGGTCAGGTTGTTCGAGATCACCGAGTCCACCGGCGAAAGAGCCGACTTGTCCTCGATGAAGTCACCCAGATGTGAGTCTTCCTCCTCGCCGATCGGCGTCTCGAGCGAGATCGGCTCCTGCGCGATCTTCATGATCTTGCGGACCTTGGAGGCCGGCAGGTCCATGCGCTCGCCGATCTCGGCGGCGGTGGGCTCGCGGCCGAGCTCCTGAACCAGAGACCGGCTCGTACGCGTCAGCTTGTTGATCGTCTCGATCATGTGGACCGGAATTCGAATGGTCCGCGCCTGGTCGGCAATCGCGCGCGTGATCGCCTGCCGGATCCACCAGGTGGCATAGGTCGAGAACTTGTAGCCGCGCCGGTATTCGAACTTCTCGACCGCCTTCATGAGCCCGATGTTGCCTTCCTGGATCAGATCCAGGAACTGCAGTCCCCGGTTGGTGTATTTCTTGGCGATCGAGACGACCAGGCGCAAGTTCGCGACGATGAGCTCGTCTTTGGCGCGCTCGCAGGTCGCCTCGCCCAGCCGGATCTTCTTGATGGTCGCCGCCACCTGGGCGTGTGTCGTGCCGTAGTGCTCTTCGAGCTCCTTGACCTTGCGACGATATTTTTCGATCCGCCGCCGGTGAAGTGAGCGCAGCTCCTTGTTGGACTCCTTGTCAAGCGCCATCTTGGCCCGCCGGATGTCCTGCTCGAAGCGCGAAAACCGGTGATCCAGGCTCTTCAAGAACTCGACCAGGCGATTCTGGGTCTGCAGGGAGAAGTCCACCGACCGGATGCGCTTAGCGATCTTGGCGACCATGCGATCGATCTCGCGGTCCATCTCCTGATGGCGATCACCGCCCACCTTGTAGCGCTTTTGGCGCTTGCGAAGAGACTGGACCTTCTTGTCGAGCTTGGCGATCTCGCTGAACACCTTCATGGTCGCCTTGATGCGCTGGTTGGCGCGAGCATCGAGCACCGCATCCTGATCGGCGATCAGGTTCTGGACCACCTTCGGGTCCGTCTGGCCCACCTCGTTGAGGCGAAGCAGCTCCTTGAGCACCACCGCGTTCTCCGACAGGGCTTCGTAGATGAGCCATTCACCTTTTTCGATCCGCTGAGCGATCTCGACCTCGCCCTCGCGATCCAGAAGCGGGACCGTGCCCATCTCGCGCAAATACATGCGCACCGGGTCGTTGGTCTTCTCTTGCTCGTGAAGCCGGAAAGGCGTCGCCTCCGCCGCCTCGGCCTTCTCGAAGTCGCCGGCGTGGGTCTCGGTATCGGACCGATTCTGATAGCGCTCCGGGCGATCGAGAACCTCGATGCCCAGCTCGCGAAACCGCGAGTAGATCTCGTCGAGATCCTCCGCCATGCTGATAATCTCGTCCGGCAAGATCTCGTAGATCTCGTCGTACAGCAGATAGCCCTTCGAGCGCCCGAGCTCGACCAGTTGCTTGACGGTTGGGTGCTTGTCTTCCGCTGTCTTCAGTTTAGGGGCAGTCAAATTTTGTTCTCCCGGGATCCTGCGGCCGACGACCGCGCAGCCGCTAGCGCTCGGGCTGGTCGCTTCGATCGTGCAGACGGCGGCTGAGAGCCGCCTTTTCAGTCATGAGTTCTTCGAGTCGTTGTCGATCTCCGGCACGCTGCGCCTTTGTGATCTGGGCTGCCAGCTCGCGTGACCGCTGCTGCCGCCAGCGCCGTTCCAACTGGCGCACCGAAGCCTTGAGCTCCTCGGAGTCGGAGCCGACCGATATTTCTAACAAAAGCCGCGCCATCCGGTCAACTGCCGGACCTTGATCCGGCAACCGAGCCAAGAGCTCCCGCGCCGCGGGCGGGCTCTTCGACCCGTCCTTATGTAAAGCACGAAAAGCACGGTAAATATTCCTGCACGAGGGGTCTAGAAACGCATCTTCGGGCGGCAGGTCGGCGCTCGGCGGAACCACCGCGTCTTTGGCCAGAAGAAGCTGCAGGGTTTTTTCTTCCAGGCTCCTCACCAGACCCTCGGAATCCCTTTGTTTCTCTTGCTTTTTCTCGCCACGGCGGCCGCGAAGACGGTCCAGAAGAAGCTCGGCCGGAATGCCCAGACGGCCGGCCGCTTGGCGGGCATAGCCGTAGCGCAGAACCGAGTCGGGCACCGCGCCCAGGAGCTCGACCACGAACCTGGCGGCTTGGGACTGCCGTCGGGGCTCGTTCTCGATCCCCTCCGGCGACACTCTCTCGATCTCCAGTACGACCGCGTCCGGAGCGTCCTCAACCAGGCGGCGGAGCACCTCGTCCCCCTGGTCCAACCGCACGGAATCGGGATCCGCCCCCTCGCCGAGTGAAACGCGCAGCACGCCCAGCCCGGTACCGAGCAAGAGAGGTATCGAGCGGCGGTAGGCCTGCTCGCCCGCGTTGTCTCCGTCGTAACCGACCACCACCTCATCCGCGAACCGCGCGAGAAGGCGGGCCTGCTCGACGGTCAAGGCCGTACCCATTGTCGCCACCGCGTTGTCCACACCGGCTGCCACTGAACCGATCACGTCGAAATAGCCTTCGACCATGACTGCCCGGCGAGACTCGCGAATCGAGCGCTTGGCGAGATCGAGACCGTAGAGAAGCCGGCCCTTTCTAAAGCTCGCGGTTTCGCTGGTGTTGACGTATTTGATCTTGTCGTCATCGAGCGCCCGCCCGCCGAAACCCACCAGACGGCCGGCGGTGTTGCGAATGGGGAAGATGAGTCGCTCCCGAAACCGGTCGTAGCGCTCGCCGGGCTTCTTTCTCGACTCGGCGATCAGCCCGGCGCGCTCGAGCAATCGCTCCGGATGCTTGCTGCCGAGCGCGGTGAGCAGGTTGCGCCAGCCCGGCGGCGCATAGCCGAGCCCGAAGCGATCGATCAACTCCGGCGCAATCCGGCGGCGCTCGAGGTAGGCCCGCGGAGTGGAGTGGGCGCCGAGCTGGTTTTGGTAGTACTCGAGAGCCGCCTCGAGCACCGGTTCGATGTCCTGCTCGGGCTTTTTGCCCCTGGCCCCGGCAGGCGCCTTCGGCAGGGGAATGTTGTATCTGCGCGCCAGCGATTCGATCGCGGTAGGAAAGTCGTCGCCAGAGGTCAGCATGTGGAGCCGGATGGCGTCACCGCCCTGCGAGCAGCCGAAGCAGTAGAACAGGCCTTGATCGGGATCTACGCTGAAGGAAGGCGTTTTCTCTTTGTGCAGCGGGCAGAGCCCCTTGTACCGACGACCGGCCTTGTTCAAGCGGGTGTGGTCTGATGCGATGTCGACAATATCGATCGTGTCCCGGACCGACTGCACAAGCTCGTCGGTCAGGTGGATGTGGCCGAATGACATCGCGATAAACTCGATCCCAGAACCGAAATCCTATGACAACGACCGCCCAGGCCCTAGAGAACCCGCGCGGCTGGCTGCGCGACCCTGGCTTCGACGGCGCCTTGATCTTCGGCGTCGCCGCACTGGCTCTCGCCTCGGGAGCGATCGTCGTCGCCCAGCCAGATCTCTTTCTCGTGGTGCTGGTGCTGGATCTCTGGTTTCTGGGATATCACCACGTCGTTTCCACCTTCACCCGGCTGGCTTTCGACACCGACAGCTTCCGCGAGCACCGATTCCTGGTGATCTGGCTGCCGCTGCTGGTTTTGGCCGGCGCGACCGGATTGGTCCTGGTTCTGGGTGGCTGGATCCTCTCGACGACCTATCTCTACTGGCAGTGGTTCCACTACACCCGGCAGAGCTACGGCATCGAGCGAGTGTATCGGCGCAAGTCCGGTGACGAAGTCGTCGGCAGCGAAAGGCTGACCCGCTGGGCTCTCTATCTGGTCCCCCTGTGGGGCATCCTCTACCGCTCGTACCAGGCGCCGGAGACCTTTCTCGGCGTCGAAGTACGGGTCCTCCCGGTACCGTGGGAGCTGGTCGTCGGCTCCGGCGTCGCAGCCGCCGCCGCGATGGCCTGGTGGCTCTTCGAGCTGGGCGCGCAGCTCCTGCGCGGTGGAAGGCTCCAGGGGCACAGCCTCTATCTACTGTCGCACACCGTGGTCTTCGCGGTCGGATATGTGGTGATCCGCAACTTGGACCACGGCTGGTTGGTCATCAACGTCTGGCACAACGCCCAGTACATCCTGTTCGTCTGGATGTTCAACCAGAACCGGTTTCGCCAGGGCGTCGATCCCGAACATCGCTTCCTGTCGCGGCTGAGTCAACCGTCCAACTGGCCCTACTACTTCTTGACCTGCCTGCTGATCTCGACCCTGCTCTACTTCGGCCTCGACCAGGGCCTCGATACCCTGGCGCCGTACTCGACCCTGCCGCTCTTTCTGGTCGCCTACCAGACCATCAACTTCCATCACTACATTGTCGACGGGTTGATCTGGAAGGTGCGCAAGAAGCCCCTGCGCGAGAATCTCGGACTCGAGTCCTAGGAGCTCGGCTCGTCGGCCAACGTTTCACCGGCTCAGATGCCCGAGACCCGACGCAGCCGATCGATCGCGGTCGGATTCCTCGTCTTGACCGCGGCATGGACGGGCGCAATCGCCTGGCTCGTGCGCGACTACTTTGTGGACGACGCCTACATCACGTTTCGGTTTGTCGAGAATCTCTGGCTCGGCAACGGCTTCGTCTTCAATCCTCCGGAGCGCGTCGAAGGTTTGACCAACCTTGGCTGGGCGCTGCTACTTGTCCCTTTCGGGGGGTTCATCGCAGTCCCGGCGGCGGCCAAGGTGATCGGGCTGCTGGCTTTCACGCTGGGACTCTGGCTGGTGTGGCGGATCGGCCGGCGCCTGTTCGAGCTCGATCCCCTGCTTGCGCCGGTGGTCCTGCTCGCCACTGCGGCAAGCGTCGAGTACCTCTATTTCTCACTCTCCGGTATGGAGACCGGCTTGGCAGCGCTTCTCGGGCTGGTTGCGATCGGCTATCTGCAACGCCGGCCCGACGGCCTTGCTGTGGTCGCATGGCTCGCGGCGGGGCTGTTTCTGGTCAGACCCGAGTACCTGGTCGTATTCCCCCTGTACCTGGGGCTTCGCCTGCTCGACCGGCGTAGGCGCGGCACCGGATCGGCGTTTCTCGTCTACCTGGGCCTGGTGATCGCGGCCACTCTCGCGCGCCTTGCCTACTTCGGAAGTCCCCTTCCGGTCACGGCGTCGAGCAAATCGACTCGGTTGGCGGAGATCGCCGGCCGAGCCCTCGACTCCCTGACCCAAGCCAATCCCAATCTACCGCCGCCGTTCACCGGAGTGCTCGCGGTGGCGCTGATGGCCCTGGGGGCCGCCGCCTGGCACCGGAGACAGCCGGAGCCGGCGCGCTTTGCCGCCGCCCTGGTCTCAGCCGCGCTGCTCTTCGCTACCTACGCGCCCTCCGACTGGACTCACCTGGGCAGGTACTTCGCCCCCGCAGTACCGGTCGCGATGCTGCTACTCGCCACGGGTTGCCGTACTGCGGTGCTCCGGATTCTGCCCGCGAAAACCGAGATCCAGGCCACCGTCGCCTTCGGCCTGATCCTCGCTCTCGCCATCGGCGGCCTACAGCGAACCCTCCGAGTGCTTTCACCGGAGCAGCTCGACCGGTTTCCCGGTTTGGTCATGACAAGCGAATCGCTAATCGAGCCCTCTCGTTGGATTGCCTCGCACGTTTCGGAATCGAGCGTGATCGCGACCCGACGCATCGGCGCACTCGGTTTCATCGCCCGCCGGCACATCTACGACTACAAGTTCGGCCTGACCGACGCGACCGTCGCCCGAATCGTAGCCCGCCACGGCCCGTTGGATGATCCCCGTCATCCCGCGCTCGAGGAAAGTTGGCTCGCGCACTCGCCCGACTTCATTCTGGAAGATGTCTCGACCCTGGCCACCTGGGCGGGTCCCAGGGGCGAGCCCTCCGAGATCCTGGTGCACGGAACCCTCTACCGGGAGCTACGCAGGTTTCCAATCGG
Source organism: Thermoanaerobaculia bacterium (assembly GCA_945787635.1). Lineage (GTDB taxonomy): Bacteria > Acidobacteriota > Thermoanaerobaculia > Multivoradales > JAHEKO01 > CALZIK01. The sequence continues at coordinate 44,386 of CALZIK010000193.1, forward strand.
CGAGGAGACCGAATGGAGCCTCCTCGAAGCCGTGCCCCAAGCGGACCCCGGCGACGGCTAATCGGCCAGGCGGACGACGGTCGCGCCATCGCCTCCGTCCGACTCACCCGCCGGGCTCCAACTCGCGACCGCGGGATGCCGATCGAGCCGCTTGCGGATCGCCGAGCGAAGCCGCCCGGTTCCGTGGCCGTGGACGATCCGCACGACCTCCTCGGATCCCAGCAGAGCGCGGTCCAGGAACCTCTCCAGATCCTCCAGCGCGGGCTCGACCCGCTTTCCGATCAGCATCAGCTCGACCCCGGTGGCCGAGCTCCCCTGGGTTCGCCGGTCTACCGGAGAGACCGGCAGCCGCGACTCCGCTGGTGGCACAGTGACGACCTCGGCCCGCACCAGCTCGGCGGCACCGCAGCTGACTCGCTTGCCGTGCACCAGGACGGTTGCTTTAGAGCCGTCGAGTAGAACCAGCTTGCCCTTCCATCCGAGCGCCGCATGTTCGACGCCATCTCCCACCACTGGCGCCTCCGCCTGCTCGCCGCTCGGCGCTGCCCACGTCGGCACCTCGTCGAACAGACGCTCGACCGCCTTGCCGGCGGCGCTTCGCCGGTGACCGTTCTCCAGCTCTTTCGAAAGGCGCTCGACCTCGAGGCTTAGCTTGCGTTGCACTTGATCGCGAAACTCCCGATACTCGCGCTTCAGGCGTTTCGCGGTCAGCGCTTTCTCCCGACCGGCTTCGGTGAGCAGATCCGCGGCCTCCCGTCGGTCGCGTACCGCCTGCGAGCGGGCCTGCCGCAGCTCGTCGCGGTCCCGTTCGAGGTTGCGCTTCGCGCTCTCGACCTCCTGAAGCAACCGGCGCAGTCGCCGCTCTTCGGGTCCCAGGATCTCCTCCGCCCGCGAAAGCCACGCATCCGCAAGCCCCAGCCGGCGCCCTAGAGCCAATGCTTCGCTTCCACCGGGAGGGCCCGGCACCAACCGGTAGGTCGGACGTCCGCTCTCGGAGTCGAACTCCATTGCCGCGCAGGAAGCGTTGTCGAGCTCGAGAGCCGCCGCTGCAATCGCCGTCAAATGAGTCGTGATCACTGTCCACGGGCGCTTTTCCGAGAGCGCTTCGAGTAGTGCGATGCCGAGTGCCGAGCCCTCGGTGGGATCGGTCCCGGACCCGAGCTCATCGATCAGCAGCAGGCTGTCGGCTCGAGCCGCCTCCCAGGCTTCCTGCAACCGGAGCAGACGGCCACTGAAGGTCGACCGCTCCTCCAGCAGGTCCTGCTCGTCGCCAATCACCGCCACGACCTGCGAAACGAACGGCAGGCGCGAGTGCAGACCAACCGGAAGCGGGAAGCCGCTGTGGGCGGCAAGGGTCAACAGTCCGACCGTCTTGAGGGCGACCGTCTTGCCGCCGGCGTTAGGTCCGGTCACGACCTGAATCCGTTCACTCTCGCCGAGGCCCAGAGCCAGTGGCACGACTGCATCCCGATGACCGGCATGACCCAACGCCCGCTCTCGATACTCGGCCAGCTGGGGATCGAGCAAGGGATGTCGAGCATCGACCAGCTGGAGAGGGTCGCCGGCGCGGGGCTCCGCGAAATGGCCGTCCATTCGCTTCTTCAGCCGAACCAATGCCTGCCGCGCATCCAGGTCGGCGAGAAGCTCCCAATACACCCGAATGCCCGGCCGGTGATCGCGCACCCGATCCAGAAGATCGCTCAGGATCCGCTGCCGCTCCGCTTCCTCGTCCCGCTGGCTTTCCGTCAGCTGGTTGTTCTCCTCGACAAAGTCGAGGGGTTCGAAGTAGAAGCTCTTGCCGGTGGACGAGCGCCCTTGCACCACACCCGGCAACCGGCCCTTCGAACCCGCCCGCAGCATGAGCACCAGTCGTCCGTCCTGCACCGAGATGGTCTCTTCGGCGAGATTCGCGCGCTGTTCGGTGACGAAGCCGCCGAGCCGGGAGTAGAGATCGCGGCGCGCCTTCCGACTCTTCCTGGTGAGGCTCTCGAGCCGCCGGCTCGCGCTATCTCGCACCCTCCCCCGCTCGTCGATGGTGCGGTCGATCTCATCGGCGAGCGGCCCGAGGTCCGGAACTTCACTCCAAGCCGCTTGCAGCGACTCGGAGTCTGAGTCCGCTCGGATCCGCTCCAATGCTCCGCGGCACTCATTCAAGACAACGGAAAGCAGCAGCAGGTCGCGGCCGTCTAACTCGCCATGATCTTTGGCTATTCTTCCGGCCAGCGGCCCGATCTCGTCTTCGAAGCTACCCACCAATGGAGCCGCTTCCAACAAGCGCTCGACGTTGGCGGTCAGCTCCAGCGAACGACGAAGCTCGGCTGGATTTCCGAAGGGCAGGGCCGTGAGCAGCACTCGCCGGCCCAGATCACTGGCCGCGAATTCGGCGGCGACCGCGCGCAAGGAGTCAAACTCCAGAGCTTCCAGACTGGCCTCAGAGACGCGCATGCGGTGGGTCCTCGGTGCCAAACAGAAAGAGGCGGGGTGTTCAACCCCGCCTCCGCTTCGATTCCGATCGAACGACGTTTCTAGCGCAAGCCCAGGCGGCGTTCCTCGGCCATCCTACGCAGCTCCTTCTTGCGAGCCTGCATGGCCTTGCGCTTGCGCTTGACGGAGGGCTTCTCGAAATACTGACGCTTTTTCAGCTCCGTCAGGATCCCCGACTTTTCGCATTTGCGCTTGAACCGCCGGAGGGCGTTTTCGAAGCTCTCTTCATCTCGTACTTGTACTGCTGGCAATCGATATCACCTCCCGTTGGTCCGCTCCTTCAAAGAGGTGGGGACCGCCCGGCCTCGGGCCGGGGAGGGAAGTGTCTCCGAAACCTCGGCTTTCGTCAAGCTACTCGACGTCGCCGCCGGCGCCCTCGACGGCCTCATACTTGAGCTGGTAGGCCTCGTATTCGCCGGTCTTGCTGTTTTCCCGGAACCAGACGGCCGCCGCAGCGCCGCCTTCGGCTGTGGCGTAGAACCAGGCCACGACCTTGCGATCGGGGTACTCACGGATGTTTCTCAGGTTGACCTGACCCAGGACGTCGCGGACCTGCTCCTGCGTCATTCCCTTCTCGGCGCCCGCGAAGCGCTCTTCCGACATGTAGCGATTCTCTTCGGCGTTCGCGAGCGCCGCCTGCACAGCGGGGTTGTCAGGATCGAGAGAATTGGCCATGGTCAGGATGTCGATCGCTCGACGGTAGTCGCCGCCCTTGCTGATGTACTCGGCCGCCAACTCGGTGTCTTCGCTGCTTTTCATGCGAATCGCCGCCTGCTGGCGCTCGGTAAGGGGCTCACCTTCGATGATCTGATTTCTCGGGTCATTGAGAAATGAAGCCAGGTTGCCGCTGAACTCATCGGCAAGCTCGGTGATCTTGCTGTCGAGCTCGGCGGCTTTGGCCGACAGCTCCTCTGCGGAGGGCATCGGCTCCCCTTCGGTCGCCTCTCCCTCGGTCGCCTCGGATTCAGACCCTGCGGACGCCGAGGCCCTCATCTTGGCCCTGACTTCGGTTAGCTCGGCGCGCAGGCCGGAGAGCGTTTCCTGGTTCTCGGTAAGCCAGGTCCACGCGGCCTCGACCTCCGGATCGACCGTGGGCCCGCCTGGGCCACACGCCGAAACCAGCGACACCAGGGCGAGCACGGCTACAGCAACGACAAAGGTACGATCGAGACGCATTTGATCCCTCCGTTTTCTCAGGGCGTGGAACGCTTCCTTTAGAAGACGACGAAGGTACCACACGCATCTCGCGGGCGACAAGACGGCGCGATCGGACGCCGGTGGACGCCTTTTTGTAACCGCGCATAAATAAACGACTTTTGCGCGTCGCCCGTTCCCTTGACAGCTTCTTGACCCTCAAGAATAATCGATCGGTTCGCACGACCTTGACTCCTCTTATCCGGGAGAGACCCATGAAACTGGCGCAGTACCTCGAAGAACTCGACCCCGAACTGGCGGGCAAACTAGAAAAGGCGGTCAACGCTGTTCGGGAGGATTTCGAAGAGAAGCTGACCGGAGCTGTTCAGACCGCGGTGTCGGAGGCCGCCGAACAGGCCGCGGAGCGAGCGGCGGCCGAGGCCGCGCAACAGCCGCCCGAGGTCATCGCGAGACCGACCCTCTCGCTGGACGCATCGGACGAGCTGCGGATGGCCGCGCTCGACATCGATGTGGCTACTTCCCAGGCAGAGATCCTGGCGGCGCTCTCCAGAGGCGTGCTGCGATTCGCCTCGCGCGTGGCCATCTTCGTCAATCGCGGCGAAGAGGCCCATGGCTGGAGCTCCTCGGGATTCGGCAGCTCCGACTCGAGAATCAAGGAAGTCGTCTTGGCGAAGGACAAGCTCTTCCCGGCGACCAACGACCCGAAAGAGGGTTCGGTCGCTCTCGCCCCGGCGCAATGTGCCGCCATCTGTGACGCGATGGGCGCCGATCACCCCTCGATGGGTCTGGTCATGCCCTTCGTGCTGGGCAGCCAGGCGGTTGGGACGGTCTATTGTGATCGCGTAGGGGAAGAGCCGTTTTCGGTATCGGCCATGCAACTCGTGACCTACATCGCCGGCCAGACGCTCGAGACGCTGCCGGTGCGAAAGCGCGAGTCCACCGCCACCCTGAGCCTCGCCGCAAACCCGGTCGCGGCCGAAAGCATGCCGACCGCCACGGCCGAGGTCGAAATCGAGCCAGCGGCCGAACTCGAGCCGGCGCCCACCGAGCCGATTGCGTCACCCGAACCGCCGCCAGTGTCCGACTACGAGTCTGAGCCCTCCGAGCCCGTCGAGATGCCGACCGTCCATCTGGTCGAAGAGCCCGAGGTCTCGGTTGAACCCACCAGCTATCCGCCGTCTTCGGCGCCCGAAATAGCCACCGAGTCTCCCGAAGCCGACGAAGATGAGGAAGCGACGCGGCCGGGCTTTGCGACTCGCGCGCCCATCGAGCCATCCGCCAGCCCACCATCGGCGCTCGGTCCCATGGAGCCGCCGGTCGAGCTCGGCAGCACTGCGGTAAGCCCTCCGGACGATGTCCAGGGCCCGGGTTGGGCCTTCACGGCTCCCGCGGCGCCCTCCGAAGGCGATTCGGAATCGGACCACGAAGAGGCCCAGCGCCTGGCCAGGCTGTTGGTCACGGAAATCAAGCTTTACAACGAAGAGGCCGTCGAAGAGGGCCGGCGCAGCTCGAACATCTACTCGCGCCTGCGCGAAGACATCGACCGATCGCGCCAGATCTTCGAGGACCGAATCGACGAGAGCGTGCGGACTGAAACCGACTACTTCAAGAAGGCCCTGGTCAGAATCCTGGCGGGCGGAGATCCGGCCCTACTGGGGGGCTGAGCAAGCGGTGCGAGCATGCGGCGCAACCGACTCAGCTTGTTGCCGGCACTCGCGACGGCGACTCTGCTGATCGGACTCAGCGTACTCGAGCCTCTCGCCCGCGGCAAAGAATCGCTTCCCCGGACGGACACCGCACCCGAGCTCGAGCAACCTGACCTTGGCCCGCTCGCGGGCGCGCTCCGCGCTTGCGACCTGGAAACGGCGCAAGCCGCGGTCGCGGCGCTGGGTCCCGATCGCGACGAGCGCGGCCTGATCCTCGGGCTCGGCGCAGCACGGTGCGGCCAGCATGCGGCAGGCTTGAACTGGTTGCTGGCGACGCCGCCCGGATCGGATCTCGAGGACTGGCGCCTTTTCGGCATCGCACGAACCTCGATCGAGCTCGGCCAGTATCCCGCCGCCAAGGCGGCACTCGACACCCTGCGCCGCGCGCATCCGAAGTCTCCCCTGTTCGCGAGCGCAACTCTGGCGGCGGCCGAGGTCGCACGCGAACGCGGAGACCTCGAGGGCGTGGTCGAGATCAGCCGGCGCAGCACCGGCTGGCTACTCGATCGGGAGCATGCCGAGGGCCTCGACGTGGCAGCCTGGCACGCCTCCGTGGAGCTCGGTGACGCGGGGCTACGGCGCGAAGCCGCGGCCCGCCTGCTGGTCGAGCACCCTGTAATCGCTTCCAAACTCAAGGTGATCGAGGACTTCCGCGCCGAGGACGGCTCGATTGAATGGCGTGACTTCCTGTCCACTGAGGAAATTGTCGAGCGCGCGGATAGCCTGTTCCAAGCCGGTCTGCACGACTCGGCAATGGAAACACTCACCCTCCTCGAAGCCGTCGACCGGACCGTGCGTTGGCATCTGGTCTCGGCCGACGCACTGACCTCTTCCGGCAGAGGAGAGGAAGCTCTCAAAACGCTGGAAGCCCTACTGCCCCGAAACCGCCTCGAGGAGCTCGAAGTCGAGTGGCGGCGGGCCTTCGCGGCGCTCGACGCCTCGGAACCCAGGTCGGGACGTCAGCTCACTTCGCTGCAGCGGCGGATGATGCGCGAACGAGCGCACACGCACCTTGAGCGAGTGATCGAGATCGGGCTCGATCCCGAGCGCTCAAAACGGGCGCTCAGGGTGCTGTTCGAGAACGCCCTCGACGACGACCTGTTCGACGACGCGATGGCGACTCTGCGCCGGCTGAAAGCGCTGGACCCTGAAGATCGAAGCGGCGCGCGCCACCTGTGGCAGTACGGCTGGAAACAGCATCAAGAACGCAACTTCAGCGGCGCCATCGGCTACTGGACCGAGCTGTCGGCGCTCTATCCGACCAGCAGCTATAACCGAAGCGGGCTCTATTGGTCTGCTCGTGCGCACGAGGTCCTCGGCAATCGGCCGAGATCCCTCGAGCTTCTGAACGAAGTGGCCAACGTGCCGTTCACCGACTTTTACCGCCGCCAGGCCCTTCGTCGACTCGGCCATACCGGCGAATCCGAGAGCGGCCCGGCGGCTCCCACCGAACCCTGGCCGCAAGACCCCCGCCTCGGCCGCGCCGAGCGACTGCTTGGCTGGGGGCTCGACAGTGACGCGCTCATCGAGGTCAGCGCGCTCGCCGCGCGGTCCGACCCGCGAGCAACGGGAGCTCTCAAATCGCTGATCTTGGGAGAGCTCGGCGAGCGCCGCAGGAGCATCATCGAGATCAAGGGTGTGTTTTCCCTGCTCGGCACCCCGTTTCAGGGCGTGGCTCCCAACCGGGCTCGGCTTCTCTACTATCCGTTGGCCTTCGACCGAATCGTCGAGCAGAACGCCGAGCGCAACGGCCTCGACCGGAACCTGATCCTGGCCATGATCCGGCAGGAAAGCGCCTTCGATCCCCAGGCGCGCAGCTGGGCAGGCGCGAGCGGGCTGATGCAAGTAATGCCGGCAACCGGCCGCGAGATCGCTCAGCGCCTCGGCCTGAGCTACAACCGCGAGCGCTTGAGCGATCCGGCGTTCAGCATCCGGCTGGGCACAACCTACTACAAGCAGGTTCGCTCGATGTTCGGTGAAAATGACGAACTGGCGCTCGCCGGCTACAACGCAGGGCCCTACCGGATCAAGCGCCTCTGGCGCCAGGCGGGAGAGAACGCAGAGTTCGATCGATTTCTCGAAGGCCTCGAGTTGGAAGAGACCAGATGGTACGTCAAGCGGGTGCTGCTTTTCGCCGACAGCTACCGCCGCCTGTATCCCGGCGAGAGCCCACCGCCCGGTGCCGAGCTCCAGCCCGCCGCCGGCTGAAAGCCCGCCACGACCGCCTTAAATTGGTTATACTCTTCGCTCCCCGGGCTCGGGGAATCTGGGTCCATAGCTCAGCGGTTAGAGCATCCGGCTCATAACCGGCAGGTCCCTGGTTCGAATCCAGGTGGACCCAAGATCCACGGGCTCATGAGGCCACTGAATGTACTTGAGAGTATCGGGAGCTAGAAAGAAATCAGTTCGGAAAAGGGATTCGGCCAGAGGGACGGGTCCATTCCAGTTCGCGAGGGGTGTCGATTTACGACACCCCTTCGGTCGTTCAGGCGAGCGATCGTCGCGATCGGAGGGCGCATGAAAAGCCAACTGGGGCTGGTCACACGACTTCAACAGGCTCTCACCGAGGCTGCCGATCTCCACGCGTTACTTTCCGGCATCCCGGATTGGATGCAGGAGCTCCACGACGAGCACAGCGGCCGCAAAACAGAGATCGAGACCCTTGAAGAATCCCTCGCTGCCGCCGCCACCGACCGTCGAACCGCCGAGGCCACCGAAGCAGACTGTCAAGAGAAACTCAAGGCGTATCAGGATCAGATCAGCCAGGTTCGCAACCAGCGCGAATACGGAGCTCTGCTGCAGGAGATCGACACCGTCAAGAACCAAATCCGCGACTGCGAAGAGCAGGCGCTCGCCGCTCTCGAAGAGTACGAAGCCGCCGAGAAGCTGCGCAATGAAGCCACCGAGGCCTTCGCCGACCTCGACCAGCGCTATTCCGAGTCGTTGAAAAAATGGGAAGCCGAAAAGCCCGACATCGCCCAGCAAGCCGAAGCGGTGAAGAAGGAGATCCAGGAGCTCGAGCAGGCTTTGCCCCAGAGGATCCTCATCCACTTCCGCAGGGTCTTCGAGCGTCATCATGGCAACGCCATGGCTGCAGTCCAGGAAGTCCAGCAGACCGGCAAGAAAGCCGCACACATCTGGCACTGTGGAGCCTGCAACTACCGGGTTCGGCCCCAGGCGGTCGTCGAGATCACCAACAAGGGCAGCCTGGTCCTGTGCGACAGCTGTAAGCGGATTCTCTACCTCGCCGAGGCATCGGCTTGATCAGGCCGGGAAACCGGCTCTCCTTCGCGGCGACATGACCGCCGGCGTGCCCGCGCGGCTCGCATCGATCCGGGATCGAATCGACCGGGCCTGCGCTCGAGCCGGGCGCCAACCCGACGAGATTACCTTGATCGGAGCCGCCAAGCGTCAGCCCGCCGAGCGCATTCGGGCGGCTGCCGAAGCCGGTCTCGTCGATTTTGGCGAGAATCTGGTTCAGGAAGCCGAAGCCCACCACGGCCTGCTTGCGGGTCGCGATCTCCGGTGGCACCTCATCGGACCGCTGCAGTCCAACAAGGCGCGCAGAGCGGCGGGCCTTTTCGACTGGATACACTCAGTCGATCGTCTAAAGATCGCAAGGGCTCTCGATCGCGAGGCCAAGGGCGTGGACAGGTCCATCTTCGGCCTGATCGAAGTCAATCTCGGCGCCGAGCCCTCCAAGCACGGTTTTGCGCCCGAGGAGCTCACCGCCGCTGCCGATGAGCTTCTCGGCTTGGGAAGCCTCGAAATCGTGGGCCTCATGGCCATACCCCCGCAATCGACCGACGAGACCGAAGTACGCAGGTGGTTTCGCCACCTGCGCGAGCTTCGCGACGGCTTCTTCCCAGCCTCTCCCAAGAGAAAGGGCCTCCTCTCGATGGGGATGAGCGCCGATTTCGAGATAGCCATCGAGGAGGGCGCGACCCACGTGCGGGTGGGCACCGACCTCTTCGGTCTTCGCCAACCTCGACCCTGAGGGCCTTTCTGATGAGCGACCTGTTGATCACCAATCTCGCCGAGGTCGCGACCCCGATCGGAAGCAGTCCCCGGCGAGGCAACGACCAAGGCGCGATCCAAAGGTACGCAAACGCCGCGGTGCTGTGCCGAGACGGGCACATCGCTTTCGTCGGAAGCGAGAGCGAGCTCGGCGAGCGCTTCGGCGAGCTCGCGGAGGTCTCCCGCCTCGATGGCCGACGGGGCACGCTGATTCCCGGGTTCGTCGATGCCCACACCCACCTGCCCTGGGCCGGCAGCCGCGAACACGAGTTCGCGCAGCGCCTGGCAGGTGCGACTTACCAGGAAATCTCGGCGGCCGGAGGCGGCATCCTCTCCACGGTTCGCTCCACGCGGGCGGCAGCTGAGGACGACCTCGTCAAACAGGTCTTGGTGCGAATGGACCGGATGCTCGATCTGGGCACTACGACTGCGGAGGCCAAGAGCGGTTACGGACTCAACCTCGACGACGAGCTCAAGCAGCTGCGGGCGATTCGACGGGCCGGCGAGAGCCACCCGGTCGATCTCAAGGCGACCCTGCTCGCGGCGCATGAAACGCCCCCCGAGTACCGGAACCAGCGAGAACGCTACCTCGACATCATCTGCCAAGACATCGTGCCCCGCGTGGCGGAGGAGAAACTGGCCGGTTTCTCGGACGTCTTCTGTGAGCACGGGGTGTTCTCCGCCGACGAGTCCCGGCGGGTGTTGGCAGCCGGTAAGCGGCACGGTCTACTCCCCCGGCTCCACGCGGACGAATTCGTCGATTCCGGCGGCGCCGAGCTGGCGGCCGAGCTCGGGGCTCTTTCGGCAGACCACTTGATCGCGATCTCGGAGACCGGTATCGAGGCCTTGTCACGAAGCGGCGTCACCGCCGTCTTGCTTCCGGGAACCAGCTTCTTCCTCATGAAACATACCTATGCTCCGGCGCGGCGCCTGATCGACGCCGGGGTCGCGGTCGCGCTGGCCACCGACTGCAATCCCGGCTCTTCACACACCGAGTCGATGCCCATGGTGGTCGTCCTCGCGGTCTTCGAGCTCGGCCTTTCGGTGGAAGAGGCGCTCACCGCCGCGACCCTCAACTCGGCCTGCTCGCTGGGCCTCGGCGACGAGATCGGCTCGATCGAGCCCGGCAAGCGCGCGGATCTCGTGCTGCTCGACGTACCCAACGCCCTTCACCTGGCCTACCACTACGGAATCAATCCGGTCTCGGCGGTGGTCAAGAACGGTCAAGTGGTGCGACGCGAGCGGACCCCTTGCATGCCCGGTTCGCCGTCCAACGACTCTGGGCGACGGCAGCCCCCTGAGCGCCACAACTCCGGTTAGTTGACCGAGGAATCCCGGGAGGGCTCCGGCGCTTCCACCAGCGGCCCGAAGTTCTTCTCGTAGCGCTCCAGGTTCTCGGTCAGTGCGCGCACGATCCTCTTGAGATGGCCCGGGCTCGCCACCAGCCTGGCGGTCACGATCGCCTGCGGCGGTACCGCGTTGATGAAATCGAGGATGAACTCTTCGCGGGTATGGGTCACGCGAAGGAGGTTCGAATAACGCCCCTTGAGCTCTTCATCACCCACTTTTACATTGAGACCCTTGGCTTTTTCGGACATTGATTTCTCCCGAAGAGAGGGTTACGCGTCGCGCGGAACCCTCGACCACTTTACGCCGCCCTCGAATCTCCACTCGTGGCGGGGGAAGTAGACACCTACTCCCTGCTCGCGCGCGGTCATGGTGAAGGTCAGAATCTTGCGCTGGTAGTCGTAAGCGTAGCCGTCGCGCGCGTGGACCGCCGCATCCAACGAATACTCGCCGGGAGCCAGACGGAGCGACGGGCAGACCAGGCGCACGACTACGTCGCCGCGCAAAGCGTCCGACTCGAAACCCGCGAGGGTGGTGTTCGTACCCCAGCACTCGAGCCCGCGAAAGGTGAACACGCCGATCCCGAACACGAAATCCTCGAGTTCCTCATGCGCCCGCACCTGTAGCTCGAAAACGACCTGGTCGCCGGTCGAGAAGTTGTAGCGCTCGGTGCCATCCGCAGCCAGAAGGCGCGCGCTCATGACCTCGGCTTCGCGTGTTCCCCAACGCAACACCTCGCCGCCTTCCCCTTCGTCGCCGGTCGCCTCGGCGGCGGCCCCCGATTCATCGCCTGCATCGCCAGCGCGTTCCGGCTCGCCTTGAACGGCCGACTGACGCTGCTCCTTGGCCTCCTGGTGGCCGCGCCCCTCGGCTTCGGCTACCGCCTGCCGGTAGGCGTCGACGACGCGCCTGGGCTCACCCACCAGCCGCACCCGGCCGTTTTCCATCCACAGGCAACGATCCGCGAATTCCTCCACGAGCCCGAGCGAATGACTCACCAGCAGTACCGTATTGCCCCGCGCCAAAAACTCCTCGATTCGCCGGATACATCGATGCGCGAAAGCCTCGTCGCCGACCGCGAGGACCTCGTCGACCAGCAAGACATCGGGGTCCGTGTGAATCGCCACCGAGAAACCGAGCCGCACGTACATGCCGGACGAGTAGTTTTTGACCGGCTCGTCCATGAACTCCTCTAGGCCGGAGAACTCGACGATCTCCCGATAGCGCCGGTCGATCTCGCGCTTGGACAGGCCAAGCACGGCTCCGTTGATGAAGACGTTCTCGCGGCCCGAAATCTCGGGGTGAAAGCCCGCGCCCAGCTCGATGAGCGCCGCCACCCGCCCGTTGACCAGAATCTCGCCAGCGGTCGGCTTGAGGATTCCCGCCACCATTTTCAGAAGCGTCGACTTGCCCGAACCGTTCGCCCCGATAACGGCGAAGGCCTCGCCCGGACTGACCGCGAAGTTGAGATCGCGCACCGCGGGAATCAGCTCGCTCTGCTTGAGTCCGTCGGTCAAGCTGCGATCGAGCAGCGCGCTCTTCAAGGTCCTGAGCTTGTAGCCGGCAGCCATGCGCCGGTAATCCTTGCCGAGCCCTCGAGCTTCGATCGCGGCGCTCATACAGCCTCCACCAGGCTGTCCGCGAGACGCGAGAAGAGCCAGCTGCCGAGCATCCAGGAGACCAACGCCCAGCCGGCCATCTGCGCGAGCAGCACCGGTTCCGGCTGCAGCCCATTGAAGAGCACCTCCTGGAACGCCGTCGAGAAGGGCGCGAACGGATTCAGCCAGCGGATCGCCCAGTGCCCCCAGGCCACCTTGATGAACGACAGCGGAAACAACACCGGCGTCAGATAGAGCAGCACGGACAGGACGTTGGTCAGGATGTCCTTGACGTCTTTGAAGTGGACGTTGAGCGCCGCCAGCCCAAGAGTTAGCCCGCCGACCACCAGAAACTCCAGACCGATGATCAGCGGCAGCCACACGGCCCCCCAGCCCCCCACCGGAAAACCGGACAGGTGGCCCCAGAGCAGCCCCGCGGCGAGCACCGGCAGCGCGAACAGGAAATGAACCAGATTCGAAAGCACGAACACCATGGGCAGGATCTCTGCCGGAAACACCGCCTTGCGGATCAAGCCGGCGCCGGACAGCAGCGAGTCGGTTCCCTCGAGCAATGACGTCGAAACCCAGATCCACGGGAACAGCCCGCACATCAGAAACAGGGGATATGGATTCGCCTCGTCGGCGAACTTGGGCGTGAAGATGTAGGTGAACACAAAGGAGTACACGGCCAAGAGCAGCAACGGGTTGACCAGCGACCAGAAGTAACCCAGAAACGAGCCTCGGTAGCGCGCTTTGAGCTCGCGCACCACCAACGTGGAAAGCAGACTGCGGTATCGCAGCAGGCGACGGCTTACATCCAACATCTGGGGATCGGATATCCCGGTCGACCAGCTCGAGCTTCGGCGGTCTTGGGATCTATCCGCTGTTGCGACGGCGCTGCGCCTCTTCGAGCCGGCGCAACCGCTCGAGAAGCTCGCGGCGCCGTTGCTCGATGTCTTTCTCGTAGTCCTTCAAACTACCGTCTTCCACGACGTAGACCCGCGGGAACTTCTGGACATCTCCGCGCTCGTCGAACTGAATGGTTCCGGTGACTCCGGTGAAGTCACGCAGACCGCGGACATCCTTCCAGAGCTCGGTCGCGACCGTTTGACCTCCCTTGAGCGCCTCGATCAACACCATCAGCGCATCGTACCCGTGCGCGGCGTAGAGGTCCGGATTGAAGCCGTACTTGTCATGAAACGTCGTGACGAAGGCTTGAACCTTGGGGTCGTCGCTGGTGGCGTCAAACGCCGCCTGGGTCAGAAACACGCCTTCTCCGGCATCGCCGGTCTGCTCGATCGCCGCCGGAGCGGCGAACGCCGACGTCGTCAGGATGCGCCCCTTGAAACCCTTGGCGCGCAGTTCCACGATCATGAGACCGATGTCCTCTGCAAACGCCGCCAGATAGACACCCGACGGCTCGAGCGACACCACCCGGTCGATCAGCCCGGAGAAATCCGCGCCCGCCGGGTATTCGATCACCTCGATCACCTCGCCATCGTTGCGCTCGAACTCCGCCTGAAAAACCTCCTTGATTCCACGGGCGTAGGTGTCCGACTTGGCCACAATGACCACTGTCTCCATTTCCAGCTTCTGGGAAGCAAAGTTGCCCATCTTGGTTCCCTCGCGGGAATCGGACGGAAACACCCGGTAGAAGTTCTTCGAGATGCCGGTCAACTGCGGGTTCGAAGCCGACGGAGAGATCAGAACGCGATCATAGCGATCCGCGACCGCGACCATTTCGAGGGCCTCATCGGACATGACGCCTCCGATCACCGCCATCGCACCCGCATCGATCTCTTCTTTGAGCTTCGCCGCCGCGGTTTTCGGGTCGCCCATCGAATCGACGATCGACACCTCGAGCTTGAACGGCAGGTTGACGTCCGCCTGAAGCTCGTCTAAGGCGAGTTCGACGCCCTTCTTGACCGCCTGGCCGTAGATCTCGAAACTCCCGGTCGCCGGAACGATCGCCGAGAATTTGACCACCTCGTCCCTCTCACAGCTTGCGAAGGCCAGGACAATTGCAAGGCAGGCCAGGTTTTTTCGAGTCATGAGCAAACTCCCACTGAGACTTAGGTTGCAACAACAGGATATCAACCTTTTACTCAAAGATCCCCTTGTCTCATTTCGACGTCACCGAGCGGCCACTGGTTCCAGGCAGACGGCGCTAGAATGGGCTCATGACGGATTCTTCGAAGCTCACGCTCCGCTGTCCGGAATGCCAGAGCCATCTGGTCGTTGACGTCCGAACCGGCGAGATTCTGTTTCACAAGCCACACAGGTCCAGACCTGCGGGTGGCAAGGATTTCGATGAGCTTCTGAGTGACCTCGACAAAGACAAGGGGCACGCCGAAGAGGTGTTCAACCGCGAGATCTCGGCCCTCGAGGATCGCGACAGGCTTCTCGAGGACAAGTTCCGCGAAGCGCTCAAAAACGCCGAGGAATCTCCCGAAGACGAACCGCCTCCCAGACCCTTCGACCTCGACTGAAGAGCTCGACGGAAACGCGACCTAGAGGCGGAAGCTCAAGTAGTACGAGCGTCTGCCACGTCTCACCACCAATAGAAGGCCGCCCCGATCGAGCGCCCGGAGCACCTCTCGCGCCAAATGCTCCACGGTCTCGACAGGCTGCCCGTTCGCCGCGAGGATCAGGTCTCCGCGCCCGAGCCCCTTCCGATCCGCGGCCGAGCCGCGACGCACTCCGACGATCGTCAAACGGCCTCTCAGCTCCTCCACGAACAAACCGACCTGCGATTGCAGGTGGTTGACCCCGAGATCCGTGGGCGGCCGCTCGACGGGCAGATCGAGCCTTTGCTCGGCTCCGTCTCGCCAGATCTTCATCGGTACCCGGCTTCCCACCGCCACCGAGTAGACCGCGGTCATGACGTCGTCCCGAGATGTGACATGCCGCTCTCCGACTTCGAGCACTACGTCACCAGGGCGAAAGCCCGATCGCGCCGAGGGCGAACCCGGATGGACCCGCTCGACCAAGGCGCCCCGATCGAGCGGGAGGTCGTAACGTCGGGCCACCTCGCGGTCGAGACTCAACAACCGCAACCCGGTCCAGATCGGCTGAAGTGAGCCATAGCGCAGAAGATCGTCAACGATCCGCCGGGCTCGATCGGCCGGAATGGCAAAACCGATCCCCTCAGCGCCGGCCACGATAGCGGTATTGATTCCGATCACCTCACCGTCGAGGTTGACCAGAGGACCACCGGAGTTCCCCGGGTTGATCGAAGCATCGGTTTGAAGAAAGTCCGTGAACAGCCTTTCTCCGGTGTCCGCAGGAACCGTTCGGCCTCGGGCGGAAAGCACGCCGGTGGTCACCGAGTTCGAAAGGCCGAGCGGGTTGCCCAGCGCGATCACGGTCTCGCCGATCATCAGATCCGAGCTCGAGCCGAGCTCGACCGACGCCAGACTCGTGCCTTCGACCTTGAGCACTGCGAGGTCCGAGTCCCGATCGAAACCCAGGACCTCCGCCTCCAACTCGATGCCGTCGCCGAAGGTCACCAGAATGCGCGCCGCCCCATCGATTACGTGAGCGTTTGTAACGACCGTTCCGTTGGCGGCCACTACGAAGCCCGACCCCAGCGACTGCACCCGGCGCTGCCGGCCGAAATGTTGACCGAAGAAGGGATCCGCCTGCCGAACGATGGCCTCGGCCGAAATGTTGACCACCGCCGGCGCAACCCGGTCGACGATCTCGACCACGCGGGTGCGCCGGGATTCACTCGGTTGCGGCCTCGGGCTGGCTCCCAAAGGCGCCAGCGCCGAAGCCACGAAAAGCAGCGCGGCGATCCCTACTTTCATGCTTCCGGTCGCTCGGCCGGATCTGAGACCGCGATCGGAGCGGCCAGGATCTCGTCTGGAATCCCGAAACTTTCGACCAGTGACTCGGCCTCGGGGCGCAGCTCGGCCGAGACACGCAACACCAGGTTCCGAACCGCCCGCGCCTTGGAGCTTTCGAAGTAGCCACTGCGCAGAAACCAGCCGCTTCGGTGCTCCAGCCGCCACAGGCAGAACAAACTCGCCAGCCGATCGAGGATGTGGCCGAGCTCCTCGCCGCGCTGCTCGACGGCCTGCATCAGGATGCTCTCGGCAACCACGCGCTCAATATGCGCTTCCGCGAGCTTCAGGGCGTGATCCTGGCAGTTGTTGAACGCCTCGAAGGTGCCCATGCCGCCCTCGATCCGCCGCCGTAGCCGGTCAGCCAGCGAAGCCAGCAAACGGTCTTCGCGATAGCGAAAGGCCGAGCTCAGAAAGTCCCCGTTCTGGAGATGCTCGTCCTCGGTGTTGCGCGTGACCACCGGATTCAGCTCGGCCACCGCGGTCGCGGCCCTGGACGCCACGAGCTTGATCAGGCCCGCGACTCGGAGGTCCGCGAACTGGTGACGGTACTCGGTCAGGCGGGCCTTGGCGACGAGCAGCATCAAGACCGTGTTGTCGCCCTCGAAGGTCGTGAACACATCGGTGTCGTCCCGGAGCCGACAGATCCGGTTGACGGCAAGGTACCCCTGCCCGCCGCACGCTTCCCGACACACCTGCTGCGCCTCGACGTTGAAGGCCGAGGCGTAGGCCTTGAGTCCCGCGGCGAAGGTCTCCACCTTGCGGGCGTCTCTTTCCGGATCCAGAAACCGCTCGACCAGCCGCTTGTGGGCGAAGTCGATCGCATACACCGTGGCCAGGCGCGGCATGAGCTTCTTCTGATGAGCCTTGTAGTCGAGAAGCGGGGTCTCGGCTCGGCCCGGCGGCCCGAACTGCCGGCGCCGGGCCGCGTAGCGCACCGCGATGGCCAGAGAGGTCTTGGCGGCGGCCACCGAGGCGCCCGCGACGCTGATCCGCCCGCCCACCAAGGTACCCAACATGGTGAAGAAGCGCTTCGACGAGCTCACGATCTCGCTCGAGTACTCGCCCTCCGGGCTCACCGAAGCGAAGCGGTCGAGGAGGTTCTCGCGCGGTATGCGTACTTCTTCGAATGTGATCCGTCCGTTGTCGACGCCGTTGAGCCCTTCCTTGAGCCCGCAGTCCTCGATCCGGATGCCCGGCAGCGGCGACCCCAGCTGGTCTCTGATCGGCACCAGAAACGCATGCACACCGAAGGTGTCCTCGCCGATCTCGAGCTGCGCGAAGACGGTGGCCATGCGCCCGTCCACGGCGGCGTTCCCGATCCAGTCCTTGCGATCGTGTGGCTCGGGCGTCGTGATCACGAACTCCTCGGACTCGGATTGATAGCGGGCGACGGTGGCGAGCTCCTGGACGTTCGAGCCGTGCCCGGTCTCCGACATCGCGAAGCAGCCCGGCAGCTCCATGGTGCCGATCTCGGGCAGATAGGCCCGGTGATGCCGTTCGGTGCCGAGCTGGAGAACACTGCCTCCGAAGAGGCCGAACTGGACGCCGAACTTGACCAGCAGGCTCGAATCGTGGTGCGCCAGGGTTTCGAACACCGCGATGAACGCTCCCAGATCCCCGGCGCCGCCGACGGCGGTCGGAAAGCTCAACGCGCCCAGCCCCTCCTCGGCGAGCCGCCGGCACCACTTGGTGACCTTCTTGCGATAGCTCGTCCGGTCCAGCTCGAGCTCGTAGCCGAACTCCGGGCGGCTCAAAAGAGCCCGCACCCGCGCACGAACTTCACCGTAAGGACGGTCCAAGAGCTCTTGAAGCGCCTGCGGCGCAAAGGTCGCCTCCCTCTGAGGTTGCGCGGCGGCGGCCGGTCGCGCGGCGCTCAGAAGCTCTCGCGACGCTTCGGACCCCGCCACACTCAAGGCGGCCTCGAGCTTGGCAAGCGCCGCCTCCACCGCCGGATCCGCTGATTGCGCTTCGCCGCCCGACTCGGCCGAGCCCAGCACAGCCAGCCGACAACCGAGCTCTGCCAGAGACTCTCTGGCGTCGCCCCCGAGCGCGGGGGCGATCGTGCGAATCGTGCGCAGAATCGCGCCGAGCTCCCGTGGCGACGGCGGGTCGTGTGGATTGAGCCAACCCGCCAACCGACGCCGGCACTCCGGGTCGAGCCCGCCCTGCGCCGCGACCTGGCCTGCCACGGCCGCGATCTCGTCGGCGCTCAGCTCGCCGTCCGCCCAGGCAACATAGATGAGCGGCAAGAAAGGCAGGAGGGGCCGGTCGCGAGCCAGCTGCTCGATCGAGGTCGTCCGCACCGAGTCTTCCGTGCGACTCAAGGGGTCTCCTTCTCGGGCGGTCCATCCGGCGCCGGCGGCGGGCATACGCCGAAGTAGAGGAGCACGAGGTCGCTCTCGGAATCGTTGTAAATCTCGTGTGTCTCGCCGGGCTCGATCACCCAGCATTCGTCGGCGAGTAACTCACTCTCGGTGTCGTCGACTCGAATCACGCCGCGACCGGAGCGCACAAAGAACACTTCCCACATGTCATCGTGCCGGTGTCCCGGGGCGCGGTCTCCGGGGCGGAACACTGCTTGCGAGAAGTTCATCAGCGCCGGTAGCTCACCCGGACCCACGAGCACTTTCTTGAGGATCGTCGGCTGGTGCGTGACCGGCAGGTTGTCACGCTCGGATAGCACTCGATGAATCATACCCAGAGGCGCTGCTGCGCAAAGAGTCGCGTCAACGGTGGCCCCTATCTCCGAACCCCACCGGTGGGCCGACGTTCGCGATCCGCCTGCCGCGCCAGGACCTCGAGCTGCGCTTCCATCTGCAACCGTACCTCGGCGTCGCCGGTGTAGGTGATCGCCTGATCGAAATACGACAACCCGTCATCCCAGCGACCCTCGGCGAGCGCTTCCCTGGCCGCGATCAGAAGCTCGGCCCGACGCACTTCGTCTCTCACCCTTGCTTGGCTCTCTCGATCCGCGAGCAACCGGAAGGAACCGTCGACGAGCCGGTTGGCGCGATCGATGGCCCCGAGCTTGAGATGCAGCCGAATCAGCGTGTGAACGACATCCGCGCGGGTGGGCAGAAGCTCGCGGGCGCGCTCTCCGAAGCCGAGCCCGTCCTCGGCCTCGAGCCCGTCGAAAAGGTGCACCAGTGCGAGCATCGCGTACGTCTCGGCGAAGGACGGATCAAGAGCCATGGCCGCCAGAAACGAGGTCTTCGCCTCGATCGCCAGTCGCTGCGAAGCCTCCCGCTCCAGCATTCGATTCGCTTCGATCCTCCGCAGCAGGTGCCGGCCGTGACGCAGAAAGGTCCCGGCGGATCGTGGACCCGCGGCGAAAGCGTCGGCGTAGAGCACCGACGCTTCCTCGGCTCTCGCCTGGTCGTCCCGCAAGCCGGCGAGGCCCGCGATCGCCTCGGCGTTGGTGGGATCGTATGCGAAAGCCAGATTGAAGAGCTCCTCGGCGTGGCGCCCGTTGCCGAGCCGAGCCGCCAGCTCGCCCAGGGCCGTCAAGATCGAGTCCGGCGGTGACGCGCCCCGCTCGATCTCGACCTCACCCAACTCGGCGAGCGCCAGGCTCGCCGCCGGCATGATCTCGGCGGCGACGTGCCTTCTGAGCGCCCCCTCGAGCTCGCGAACCGACAGATTCGAGGCGTTGAGCAGAGCGTCCGCGGAGTCGGCGCCCACGGTCACCTCTTCCAGATACGAGGCGAGAACCCCCAAGCCCCCCGGCGTCGACATCAAGTAGTGAGCCAGTCCCCACGACACCGCGTAGAACTGACCGGCGTTTCGGAGCGAGTGGGTCGGCGTTTCGGCGTTCTCGCGCAGCACATCGAGGACCGAGAGCTCACGGTTCCGGCGCCACCAACTCATGTGGCGCTCCACCGGTCGCCCGACCACCGCATAGTCCGCCTCGACACTGAAGGTGCTGTAGTACTCCGCCAGCCCTTCGTTCAGCCAGCGGGGCACGCGGGGCAGGTTTTGGTTGAGGATGTGGTGAACATACTCGTGAATGATGATCCCCAGGCCGCCGCTCAGCCGCGGATCGAGGTTGAGGGTGATGAAGTTTCCGTCCCGGTGGCCGAGAAACTGTCCCAGGATCTTGGTCTTGGCCGTGTCGGTTGCCGTCTTGAAGGGGCCGTAGGCGTCCGCGTCCCGGAAGCCGATGATCCGTGTCGGAATCGGGAAGCTCGCGTCGATTCCCGGCGCCAACTGCTCGAAGGCGCGCCGGAACAGCTCGAGATCGAGCAGAATCTCGGCGCTCAGCTCGGCGTCGCCGTTGCCGAGCATCTGAAAGGATGTCGATTCGAAGAACTCCCATCCTTCCGGATCCAGGTCCGCGGCCAAGGCCGCGGGCACCGGACCGAGAACCCACGCGCCAGCCAGGAGAATCACCGCAAGCCGCGATCCAACGCCGCCTCGCAGCAGGTCGAGAGAGGGCGGTGGTGACGACATCGGCCGAATAAAAGAGCGAGCTCTGGCGCCCGCCGGAGCTTTCCAGCTTAACATTCAACTGCCCGGCGAAAGGCCGGCGCAACCCCCGGGCGCAACCACCATCATGCCTAGAATCGAAGCCGAGCTTCTCCTGCCCGACCATCTTTGCTCGTTCGAAAAGGTGTCGGATCTCGAAGAGCCACTCGACCAGCGGCTGATCGCAGCGGGCGTCGGCGAAGTGACAGGTGGCGGTATCGGCTCGGGCTGGTACCGGTTCGACCTCGAACTGACGAGCTATGAGGCCGCGGTCGGTTTGCTCGAGGAGTGGGCCGAGGATCTCGGCCTACCGCAGGGCTCCTGCATCCGGAACAAGCGTGACCAGTCGGTGACGATTCTGGTTCCCGATTCTTCGGTCAACTGAGGCGCGAGTCGGGCGCCTGCCCGGCCGATTCCCAGGCAATCAGCGCGCGCTTGCGGGCGACACCCCAGCGGTAGTCGCCGATCGCGCCGGTCTTGCGGATCACCCGATGACAGGGGATCAGATAGGCCACGGGATTCGCTCCGACCACCGATCCCACGGCGCGTGTCGCGCCCGGCCTGCCGGCGGCCTCCGCGACCGCCTGATACGAGGTCACCGCACCGCGGGGAATCGCTAGCAGCGCCTTCCAGACCGCGAGCTGAAAGTTGGTGCCGGACACCCGCACGAGAATCTCTCCCGCGTCGCCGGGCGGGTCGAAAACGCGCTCGACCAGGTCTCCCGTGGCCCGATCGTCACGCCGGATCTCGGCTGCCGGCCAGGCGCGTTCGAGTCTTTCAACCTCGGCGCGCCAGGCGCCGTCGCCCCCTTCCGTGAACGCCAGCCGCGTGATCCCGCGCTCGCTCGCCGCCAGAAACGCCTGGCCGAACGGGCTCGGGTGCACGCCGAAGACAAGCTCGAGTCCCTCGCCGCCGCCCTTGTACTCACCCGGGCTCATCGCCTCGAGCTTGACGAAGTGATCGTGCAGCCGGCCCGGCCCAGACAGACCAACCTCGTAGCTCGTCTCGAGCACGCTCGCCGACCGATCGAGCAGCTCCTTGGCATGCTCGACCGTCAGGCACTCGAGGAAGCGCTTGGGGCTGACCCCCGCCCAGCGCTTGAAGAGCCGTTGAGTACGGCCGGGGCTCAGACCGACGGCCGCCGCCACATCCGCCAGCTCGGGTTGCTCCTGGGCACGCTCGGTCAAGAATCCGATCGCGCGCGCGACGCGCGCAAAGTCAGTGGACTGTTGTGTGGTCATCATGCCCAGAACCCTAGCGCCCGCCGCTCGATCCGACCACCCGAATCTTGCCCCTTGCGATCACCGCAGACCTGCCAGCAGCGCGACCCCCGAAAGCGCGACGACGGCGCAAAGAAACCATCGCACGAACTCGGCCCCTCGCTCGGTCGCAAGCCGGGTCGCCCACCACGCTCCCGCCATGTTGCCGACGCCGAGGATCAACCCGGGCAACCACGACACCTGATCGTGGCGGATGAAGACGATCAGCGCGAAAACCGTAAAGCAGAGAACGATCAACACCTTGATGGCGTTGGCACGAACGAGATCGTATCCGGCTCCCAGGACCAGACAGACGAGCAGGAACACTCCCACTCCGGCCTGGATGAAGCCGCCGTAAACGCCGACAAAGAACAGGCCGACCCACACCGCCCAGCCAGGGTCGGCCCGCTCCACGTGCCGCCCCACCAGCCAACGCTGCGGCCGAAACGCGATCACCGGCAGCAGAAGGAGAAACAGTGCACCGATGACCCGGCGCATGAGCTCTTCGTCCAGATCCACGGCCAGGCGCGCACCCAGGACCGCCCCGATAACGGCGGGAATGGCCAACCAGCCGCTCTTGCGAATCTCGAGCACGCCGAAGTCCCGAAAGCGCGAGACCGCGACCACGTTCTGCATCAGGATCGCCAGACGATTGGTGCCGTTGGCCACCGTCGGCGGAAGGCCGAGGAAAATCAGAGCGGGGAGCGTGACCAGGGAGCCGCTGCCGGCCAACGTGTTGACGAAGCCGGCGATGAACCCGGCGGCGAGCAGCAGTGGGTAGGCATAGGTCGGCATCGCTTCGATCTGCACGGGTGCTACGCTTCGCTCCTTCGCGAAGTCTACCTTCGGTGAACCGGCCTGTAGCCGGCACCCAACGACGACCAGACAACAGAGGAGCTCGAACGATGGCCAGTGGAGCAGCAGGAACCGGATCGGCGTGGCTGATCTTCGCCTTGATGACGGTTGCGACCTGGGGTCTCTACGGCCTCTTCTTGCACCAGGGCCAGACCTCGATGGCCGATCCCGAGATGGGCCGCTACAAGGCGTTTCTCTTCGTCGGTGTCGCTTACTTCATCACCGCTGTGGTCGGACCGCTCGTGATCCTGGGTAGCAGCGGAGCCAATTGGAACTTCCCGGTCGGCGGCATGACCTGGTCGCTTCTGGCCGGCCTGGTCGGCGCGGCCGGCGCATTCTGCGTGCTTCTAGCCTTCGGAGCAGGCGGCCGGCCGGCGGTCGTCATGTCGATTATCTTCGCGGGCGCACCGGTGGTGAACGCGATCGTCGCTCTGCTCTGGCATCCGCCGGCCGGGGGCTTTGGCGCCCTTCGTTGGCAGTTTCTGACCGGCATCCTGCTTGCGGCGCTCGGCGGCTTCATGGTCACGAAGTACAAGCCCGCGCCCGGCCCGGGGTCCCATGCCCAGCCGGGGTCGCCTGCGGCGACCGTCACCAAGGCCCACTGAGGCGATCGCTTGGCGGACCGTCTCTATTCGAGCAGGAGCCCCACAAGCGCCCGCTCGCGGGAACGATTGTCGAAATTGAAGACCGCGATCTGCTGCCACGTGCCGAGCACCAGCGCTCCGGAGCGAATCGGAACCGTCAGGGAGGTTCCGATCAGCGCCGAGCGCAGATGCGAGAAGCCGTTGCCATCGTGCCAGCGCTCGTTGTGCCGATAGCGGCCTTCTACCGGGGCAATCTTCTCGAGCGCCCGCTCGAGATCCGCGAGCGCGCCCGGCTCGTATTCGATCGTCGTGATGCCGCCGGTCGAGCCGACGACCTGAAGGCTCAAGATTCCTACGTCGGCCTCGGCTTCGGCAACCCACCCGGCCGCCAAGGAGGTGACGTCGGCGTGCCCAAAAGCCGCCTCGAGCCGAAAGGTCGCTTCGAATTCCTTCACGGCACCAGCAGCACCTTGACGCAACCGTCCTCGCGCCGGTCAAAACGGCGGTAGGCCTCCCGAGCGTTGTCGAGAACCTCGCGGTCGGTGACGATGCGGGTCAGGTCGTCGGCCGCGCCACCCGCCAACTCCAGAGCTTCTTCCAGGTAGGCGCGCACGGAGCAGCGCCCGGCGCGGTAGGTGAGGTTCTTGTCATACGCCTCGCCTGGCGAGAAGGCGAAACGGGCCTCGGTGTGCACTCCGGCCGCGGCGATCGTGCCGCCGGGGCGAACCAGGTCCACGGCCAGGCGGGTGGCTTCGGGCGAACCGACCATCTCGAGCACGCAGTCGAGACCGCTTCCCACAAGCTCCTCGCGAGCTTCTTCGATCCCCAGTGCACGAGCCCCCAGCTCGTCGGCCAGCCGGCGGCGCTCGGCCACCGGATCGACCGCAAAGACGCGCTGCGCTCCGCGATGAAGCGAGGCCGAGACCGCCATCAACCCCACCGGACCGCAGCCCAGGACCGCAGCCGTCGAGCCCGGAACGACCCCAGCCAGGTCGGCCGCGAAGAGGCCGGTCGCGAGAATGTCGCCGGCAAACAGAGCAGCTTCGACCGGAGTGTCCTCAGGAACCTTGCCGAGCGTGGCGTCGGCCAGGGGCACGCGCACGAAGGCCGCCTGCCCCCCGTGGAGGCCGCGTCCGTTCTCGATCCATCCGAAAAGCTGACCCCGTACGCAACGTGCCGTCAGCCCGATCCGGCAGGAGGAGCACTCTCCGCAATTGGTGCTGAAGGGAGCGACCACCCGGTCGCCCACCCTCCAGGAGCGGACTTCGCGGCCGATCTCCACCACCGAGCCGACGAACTCGTGTCCCATGACCGTCCCCGCCTCGATACCCACCTCCCGGCCGCGGTACGGGTGGAGGTCGGATCCGCATATGGCGGACAGCTCGACTTCCACAATGACGTCCCCCGGCGCCTCGAGCTCGGGATCGGCAACGTCCTCGACCCGGACGTCGAACGGCGCCCGAAACACCACGGCCCTCACGATTCGAACCTCAGGTCGCCCACCTCACTGGCCGATTATCGCGCAGGCACAGCACTCTCGGCGCGCGCGCGCCGCGATCGGTTTCGATAACATGGCTGCTCGCGACGGCATGCGGCCTGCACCCGTCGTGCTCAATCTGAAGCGAGGGAATCCCGATATGCCGATGAAAGCTGCTCTGAATATCTGTCTTCAAAGGGGCGCCTGGGGGCTCGTGATGCTGTTTGCGACGCTCGGCTGTGCCACGACGGCACCGATGAGTGACTCTCCTGACGCGACCCGCGCATCCGCGATGGCACAACCCACGCCGTCCGACTCGATGCCCGCCCACGGGGCCGAGTGGACCAGCTGGCGCGGCCCCTTCCGAACCGGCGTCTCGCACGAGACCGGCCTGATCTCGTCCTGGTCGCAAGACGGCGAGGATCTTCTGTGGAGAATGCCCTGGGTCGGCCGCTCGACCCCGGTAGTCGTGGGCGACCGCGTGTGCGCCAACGGCAGAATCGGCGAAGACAAGCTGCGCCAGGAAGTCGTGGCGTGCTTCGACGTGGCGACCGGCGAGCAGCTCTGGGAGCACCGCTTCAACGTTTATCACACGTCCGTGCCCTGGACGCGGGTGGGCTGGGCGCATCTCGAAGCCGATCCCGAAACCGGCTATCTCTACGTTCAGGGCGTCGGCGGAATCTTTCTGTGCGTCGACAGTACCGACGGCAGGGTGATCTGGTCACGCCGGCTGATCGAGGAATACGGGTTCATGGAGGGTTACGGCGGCCGAACCCAGACGCCGTTCGTCGACGGCTCGAAGATCATCGTCACGTTCTCGAACACCTCCTGGGGGCCCCAGGGGAAACCGGTGCATCGCTTCTTCGCCTTCGACAAGCTCACCGGCGAGCAGCTCTGGGTCTCACAGCCGGCGGAATCTCAGGATGACAAGAACACCCAGTCGACACCGAGCGTGATGTGGGTCGGCGACAAGCGTCTGATCGTCGCCGGCAACGGCGGCGGCGGCATCTACGCGGTGGAAGCCGAGACCGGAGAGGTGGTGTGGGGTTTCGAGCTTTCGAAGCGGGGCATCAACTCGTCGGTCGTCGTCGACGGCACCCGGGTCTTTGTCTCCCACAGCGAAGAGAACATCGACGAGCCGACCATGGGGCGGGTCGTGGCGATCGACGGCACCGGCACGGGCGACGTCACCAAGACTCACGAGATCTGGCGATCGCCGATCTCGGCGGGTTTCACCACCGCCGCCTACCGCGACGGCATCCTCTACGTCATCGACAATTCCGCCAATCTCTATGCGCTCGACGCCGACACCGGCGAGCAGCTCTGGGAGGTCAACGTCGGCCGCGTCGGCAAAGGCTCTCCGGTGTGGGCCGATGGCAAGCTGTACGTCACCGAGGTCAATGGTCGAGTGGTGATCGTCGAGGCCGGCCCTGACGGCGGAGAGATCCTCGACGAGGAAGAGATCACAATGCCCGAAGGTCGCGCCGCCGAGATTTATGGCTCGGTAGCGATCGCCAAGGGTCGCATCTTCTTCACCACCGAAGAAGGCCTCTACGCGATCGGCAGGCCGAGTCCCGCTCCGGCCGCCGCGGTCTCGAGCTCGCCGGTTCAGGCTGGAGAAGGACAACCCGCTCGGCTGCGAGTGGTTCCGGCCGAGGTGATCCTGCGCTCGGACGACAGCGCCGACTTTCGCGCGCTCGCCTTCGACGCCAACGGCAATCCGCTCGGCGAGCGCGAAGCCACCTGGAGCCTCGCCGGCCTCGCCGGCTCGGTCGACGCCGAGGGCGTCTACAGCGCCGATCCGAACGCCGCGTCCGGCATCGGCATGGTAGTCGCCAGGCTCGGCGACCTCGAGGCCCGCGGCCGGGTGAGGGTGCTGCGGTACCTCCCGCTTGGAGAAGACTTCGAATCGACCGAGCCCGGCTCGCGCCCGCCGTACATGATGGCCTACCTCGCCCGCTGGGCGGTCGAGGACCTCGACGGCAATCGGGTGCTCGCCAAAGGGCCGTCACCGGTTCAGATCCACCGCCACATCACTTTCCTGGGCCACCCCGACGAGACCGACTACACGATCGAGAGCGATCTCAGGGGCACCAAGGACCGGCGTCGAATGCCGGACCTCGGGCTCATCAACTCGGGCTACACCTTCGAGCTTTTGGGCGACCACCAGCGCATCCAGATCCGCTCCTGGCAGGCCGGGCTGCGCATGATGGTGCAGGAGAGCTTCGCCTGGGATCCGGACGTCTGGTACCGCATGAAGTTCGAGGTGCGCGAACAGGACGGAGAGGCCCTCGTGCGCGGCAAAGTCTGGCCGCGCGGGGAAGCCGAACCGGCCGAGTGGTCGCTTTCGACCACCGATCCGCTCCCGATCAGCTTGGGCGCTCCCGGCCTCTCCGCTTTTTCGCCGACCCCACTCTACTTCGACAACATCCGCGTCATGAGGAACAACTGACCATGCACAAACTTTCCAGCATCACATCTCTGGCCGCCGTCTTGGCGCTCGGCCTTCTGCCGGGAGCGCTGGCGGCTGCTCCCGACGACCACGTCGCCATGTTCGGCGGCACGCCCTCGCGCAACATGATCTCGACCGAGACCGGATTGCCCAGCTCGTGGAATCTCTCGTCCGGCGAAAACGTGCTCTGGCGCCAACCGCTCGGCACCCAGAGCTACGGAGGTCCGGTGGTCGCAGGCGGCAAGATCTTCGTCGGCACCAACAACGAGAGCCTCCGCAATCCCAAGCTCACCGGAGACCGCGGCAACGTCATGGCCTTCGACGCCATGACCGGCGAGTTCCTCTGGCAATCCGCGCACGGCAAGCTCTCCGCCGGTCGAGTCCACGACTGGCCTCTCCAGGGAGTCTGCTCGGCGCCCTACGTCGAAGGCGATCGGCTCTACTATGTTTCCAACCGCGCCGAGCTCATCGCGGCGGACACCGAAGGCTTTCTCGACGACGAAAACGACGGCCCGGTTACCGACGAGGCCAACGCCAGCAAGATCGACGAGGACGTGATCTGGCGGCTCGACATGATCGAGGAGCTGACCGTCTTCCCTCACAACCTGGCGGTGGGCAGCGCCCTCGCGGTCGGCGATCTCCTCTATCTGGTCACCGGCAACGGCGTCGACGAGGGGCACATCAACGTCACCTCGGTCCGCGCCCCGAGCTTCGTCGCGGTGAACAAGAAGACCGGCAAGGTAGTCTGGGAGTCGGACCTGCCCGGCGAGAGCATCCTCCACGGCTCTTGGTCGAACCCGGCCTACGGGGTGATCGGCGGCAAGGGCCAAGTGGTCTTTCCCGGCGGCGACGGCGTACTCTATTCGCTGGACCCGAAAACCGGCGCCTTGATCTGGAAATTCAACGCCAATCCAAAGGAATCGGTGTGGGAGCTCGGCGGCTCGGGCACCAAGAACAACATCATCTCGACGCCGGTGATCTACAAAGACCGCGTCTACATCGGCGTCGGTCAGGATCCCGAGCACGGCGAGGCGCCCGGGCACTTCTGGGTGATCGACGCCACCGGCACCGGCGACATCACCGAGACCGGGGTTGTCTGGCACCGCGGCGGGACCGACTTCAACCGCACGATGTCGACCGCAGCGATCGCCGACGGCATCGTCTACATCTCGGATCTTTCCGGTTTTCTCTACGCCCTCGACGCTGAAACCGGCGAGCACTTCTGGACCTACGACGTCTTCGCCGCGATCTGGGGCTCGGCCTTCGTCGCCGACGGCAAGGTCTACATCGGCGACGAGGACGGCGACGTGGCGATCCTCAAGGCCGGCAAAGGCAAGGCCGGCGAGCCCGAGCTGCTCGAGGAGATCAACATGGGTGCTGCCGTCTATACGACTCCCTTGGCCAAGAACGGCGTGCTGTACATCGCCAGCCGCAACAAGCTCTTCGCCCTGAAGCAGGGAGCGAGAGAGAAGACCCCTCCCGGCGAAACGGCCGCGGAGTAAGACCGTCCGATGAACGTCGCCACCGAAGGCCGGCTCACGCAGCGAGCCCGTGACGCGCGAGCGGCGCTCGACGCCCACGTGCGCGAGATCGTCGCCTGGCACTTCTCGCCGGAAACCGGAAGCCCCTTCTGGCTCGACTACGCCAGCAAGCTCTCCTTCGACCCTCGCGAGAAGGTCCGAAGCTACGACGACCTCAAGCACCTGGGTCATTTCGAAGACGAGTGGCTCCGGGGAGGACCGGTGCGGCGCTGGCTGCCCAAAGGCTTCGAAGGCGAGCCGCTTGCGGTGTTCGAGACCGGCGGCTCGACCGGGCTGCCTAAGAGCCGGCTCAATATCCACGACTACCGGATCGACTATTCGCAGTTCAGCGAAACGCTTTCCGACCAGACCTTCCCAAAGGGCTCGGACTGGCTGATGCTCGGGCCATCGGGGCCGAGACGCCTCCGGCTCGCGATCGAGCATCTGGCGCAGGTTCGGGGTGGCATCGCGTTTCACGTCGACCTCGATCCGCGGTGGGTCAACAAGCTGATCAAGGCCGGCAAGCACCAGGAAATGGAAGCCTACAAGGAGCACGTCGTCGACCAGGGCTTGAAGATCCTCCGGGGCCACGGCAACGTCAAGTGCCTGTTCACCACGCCCAAGCTGCTCGAAGCGCTGTGCGAGAAGATCTCGGTCGCCAAGGCCGGGATCACCGGCATCTTCTGCGGTGGCACCGAAATGAACGCCCAGTTCCACCGCTTCGCGCGCGAAGAATTGGTGCCGGGAGTGGATTTTGTGCCCACCTACGGCAACACCCTGATGGGGCTGGCCTGCTCGAAGCCGTTCGACGCCGAGGCCAGGGACTACACGATCACCTACTATCCGCCCCATCCCCGCGCGGTCCTCGACCTCGTCGATCCCGACGACCCGGAGCGGGTGGTCGAATACGGCGAGACCGGCCGGGTGATGCTCACGACCTTGACCAAAGATTTCTTCATGCCTCGCTTTCTGGAGCGCGACGAAGGCGAGCGCACCGAGCCGATCGATCCCTATCCGTGGGATGGCGTCTCGAATCTGCGCCTGTTCACCCGGTTCGAGGAATCCGTGGTCGTCGGCGTGTACTAGAAAAGGGAAGCGCGCATCATGCTCCACATCCCGCTGCTTCGAGCCGGAAAACCGTATCGCAGCCTCGCCACCGGCACTCTCGGTCACCTGGCGACCGGCGAGCCGGTGGCCGAGATCAGCCAGGCCAACTCGGGCTTGATCGCGAGAGATCTCGGCCGGGTGGTCAACGCCCGAAAGGAGCTCGAGGCGCACTCGACCCCTGAGCTCGTCGAGATCTCGAAGAGAGCGGGCAAGCTGTTCGCCGAAGCCGACCTGCCGCTCGGCGACGATGTCCAGTCGGCGGACGACTACGTTCTCCAAACCTCGGTCACTACCGGGCTGCCGCAATCGATGGTCCGAGCCAACATGGCCAAAGCCCGGTTCGTCCTCGAGGAGATGGAAACCGTCCTCGGCGGCCTCACCCGGGGTCTCGACCTCGCGATCCTCGACCGGGGCTTTGGCGAGCAGGACGGGCGCACCGTCTCCTACCGGCGCGAGGCCGACGTTCTTGGCGCGGTGCTGCCCTCGAACTCACCCGGGGTCCATTCGCTCTGGCTGCCGGCGATCCCGCTCAAGACCGCGTTGGCGCTCCGGCCCGGTAGCCGCGAACCCTGGACACCGTACCGGATCGCCCAGGCGTTCATCGCGGCCGGCTGCCCCGAAAGTGCCTTCCACTACTACCCTTCCGATCACGCCGGGGCGCAGCAGATCCTGCTTCGCACCGGGCGCTCGATGCTCTACGGAGACCGGGCCACGGTCGATCCATGGAGATCCAACCCGGCGGTCCAGATTCACGGCCCGGGCTGGAGCAAGGTCATCTTCGGGGCGGATCAAGCGACCGCCTGGGAACAGCACCTCGATCTCATGGTGGCCTCGGTAGCCGACAACGGCGGCCGCTCCTGCATCAACGCGTCGGGTATTTGGACACCCGCGAACGGCCGCGAGATCGCGGACGCGATCGCCCGTCGATTCGCCGAGATCGAGGCTCTACCGCTCGATCACCCCGAGGCTCGCCTGGCCGCATTCCCGAGCCGTGCGGCCGCGGAGAGCTTGTCCAACGTCATCGACTCTCAACTCGGCCAAGGCGGGGCGGAAGACATGACCGCTCGCTATCGCAAAGGAGATCGGGTCGCCGAAGCCGACGGCTGCTGGTTCGTCCTGCCCACCGTGGTCTACTGCGAAGACGCCTCGCATCCCCTGGCCTCGGCAGAATACCTTTTTCCTTTCGCCTCGGTGGTCGAGTCCCCCCAGGCGGAGCTCCTCGACCGCATCGGCCCGAGCCTGGTCGTCACCGGGCTCACCGGCGATCCCGACTTCCAAAGGGAGCTTCTGACCTCGACGCATGTGGAGCGACTCAACCTCGCGGCGATGCCCACCAGCAAGGTGGCCTGGGACCAGCCCCACGAAGGCAACCTTTTCGAGCACCTCTACCGACAGCGCTCCTACCAGGGCGTGGCCTAGCTCCTGATCCGCCGATGATGATCTCCGCGCGCAGCGCGTCGCTGCCGCCCCAGACCGACTCGACGGCCCGCCCATGGTCGGCGGTGCTGGGCGGCATCAAGCTGACCGCCGGAGCCGGCTGCCTGAAGCGCCTCGGCGAGGAAGCTCGCGCGCTCGAAGCCGGCGACGTGCTCCTGGTGACCGACCCCGGTCTGGTCCGGGCCGGTCACGCCGAGCGTGCCCGCGAAGCCATCGCTGGCGCCGGTCTACGGGTCTCACTCTTCGACGAGGTCCGCGAGAACCCCTCGACCGATGACGTCGAACGCACCGTGGCGGCGGCCCGAGCCGCGGGAGCTCGCATCCTCGTCGCTCTCGGCGGTGGCAGCGCGATGGACTGCGCCAAGGGCGCCAACTTTGTCTTCTCCAACGGCGGCAAGATGTCCGACTACTGGGGCTACGGCAAGGCCGCGGCGCCGATGCTGCCGATGATCGCTGTGCCGACGACCTGCGGCACCGGCAGCGATGCCCAGTCCTATGCTCTGATCTCGCAAGCCGAGGGCCGCCGAAAGATGGCTTGCGGTGATCCAAAGGCCCTTTTTCGGGCAGTGGTCATGGATCCGGAGCTCACGGTCAGCGCCTCGCGGCGAGTGCGGTCGGTCTCGGGCATCGACGCCATCGCGCACGCGGTCGAGAGCCTGGTCACCAGGCGCGGCACACCGGAGTCGATGGCCCTGTCCGAGCGCGCCTACCGCCTTCTCAATGGCGCATTCGAGCACATCCTCGACGCCGACCCGCGGATCGAGCCGCTCGGTCGCATGCAACTCGGGGCTCATCTCGCTGGCGCGGCGATCGAGAGATCCATGCTTGGCGCCGCTCACGCCGCAGCCAATCCGCTCACCGCCCGCCAGGGGATCGCTCATGGGGAGGCGGTCGCTCTGATGCTGCCTCACGTCGTCCGCTTCAACTCCGGTGTCGCCGAGAAAGTCTACACCCGCCTCGATCCCGGGGGCTCCGAGGCTCTGGCTGCCCGACTGGAAGATCTGCGCCAACTGGGCGGTTTGGCCACCTGCTTGCAAGAATGCTCCGTGCCGCGAGACACTCTCGGTTCCCTGGCGACGCTCGCGAGCCAGGAGTGGACGGGGGAGTTCAACCCACGGCCGGTCGGCGAACAAGACTTTCTCGAACTCTATGAACGCGCCTATTCCTGAGCCGATTCGCCGTGCCGAGGGAGTCGGGAACACCGTTTCCAGGTGTGCTCTCCCGATCGTCGGCGCCTGCGCCGTCCTGATCGCCGGCCTCCTGCCGACTTCGGCCGCCTTCGCCGACTGGCCGCAGTTTCGGGGCGATCCGGCCCTCAGCGGGGTCGCTTCGGACGTGCCGGAGGCCGCTCTCGAGCCGGCATGGACCTTCGAAGCAGGGGACGCCATCGAATCGACCGCCGCGATCAGCGCAGGCTCGGTCTTCGTTGCTTCGCTCGACGGCACCCTGTACGCCCTCAAGCTCGCCGACGGCTCCCTTCTGTGGAAATACTCTACCGAGGCCGAGATCAAATCCTCGCCCTCGGTGCGCGAAGGCTTGGTCTACTTCGGCGACGAGAGCGGAATCTTTCACGCCGTGGACGCGGCCACCGGCAGACTCCGCTGGAAGTTCGAGACCGATGGCGGCATCACCTCGTCGGCCAACTTCACTGAAAGTCTGGTTCTCTTCGGCTCGTACGACCAGTTTCTTTACGCCCTCGA
The DNA here is from genome assembly GCA_945787635.1 of Thermoanaerobaculia bacterium. Classification (GTDB taxonomy): domain Bacteria; phylum Acidobacteriota; class Thermoanaerobaculia; order Multivoradales; family JAHEKO01; genus CALZIK01. The sequence goes on from CALZIK010000193.1 coordinate 77,396, forward strand.
TCGCTCAAGCGGTGAGCTTCGGTGGAAGGTCGAAACCGAGGGCTACGTGCACGCCTCGCCCGCCGTGGCCGGGAACTATGCCTTGGTTTCGGGCTGCGACGGCTTTTTTCGCAAGATCGACCTGCGCAACGGCACCGAAGCCGGCAAACTCCAGCTCGGTTCCTACGTAGCATCTAGCATGGCCGTCCATGAGGATTTCGCCTTTACCGGCACTTTTGACAACGAGGTGCTAGCGGTGAACTGGAAGACCGAAGAGCTGGTGTGGCGCTACAGCCACCCTGAAAGGACGTTCCCCTTCTACTCTTCACCTGCGGCCAACGACAAGATCGTTGTCATCGGCGGCCGCGACAAGCTGGTCCACGCCCTCTATCCCACATCGGGCAAGACTCGCTGGACCTTCTCGACCCGGGGGCGGATCGACGCGTCGCCGGTGATCGCCGGCGACCGCGTCTACGTGGCTTCCGGGAGCGGCGATCTGCTCGCTCTCGCCGTGGCCGACGGTAGCGAGATCTGGCGCTACGACATGACCGCGCCGATAACCGCCTCACCGGCAGTCGGCGAAGGCCACCTCGTTCTCGGTACGGACGATGGCCTAGTCGTGGCGTTCGGCGCGAAGCGCAACCGGGCCGAGAGTCGGAGCGGCTCGTGACCCGGCCCGACCCCGCAACTTCCGGGGAGATCGCCGAGGAGCAGGACCTCGGGAGCGTCTTCGTCTCGAACTATCCTCCCTACTCGGTATGGAGCGAGGACGCCGTGGCTGAAGCCCGCCGCGCACTCGAGACGACCGTTCCCGGGGGTCGCGACCTGGGTGTCTACCTGCACATTCCGTTCTGCCGCAAACGCTGCAAGTTCTGCTACTTCCGTGTCTACACCGATAAGAACTTCGACGAGATCGGCACTTACCTCGACGCCCTCGGCCGCGAAGTCGAGCTGTACTCGAAGATGCCCTCGATCGCCGGGCGCAAGCCGAAGTTCATCTACTTCGGGGGCGGCACCCCTTCCTACATCAGCGCCAAGCATCTGCGGGCGCTGGTCGAGCGCCTTCAGAGAGCCATCCCCTGGGACGGAGTCGAAGAAGTCGCCTTCGAGTGCGAGCCGGGCACCCTGACCGAGGCCAAGCTCCAAGCGATTCGAGCCATCGGCGTGACCCGTCTGTCTCTCGGCATCGAGAACTTCGACGATGACATCCTGCGCTTGAACGGACGTGCACACGTCTCGAAAGAGATCGATCGCTGCATGCCCTGGATCGAAGAGCTCGACTTCGATCAGTTGAACGTCGACCTGATCGCCGGGATGCTGGGCGAAACCTGGGAAAAGTGGCGCGCCACCGTCGCACGCACGATCGAGCTCGACGCCGACAGCGTGACGATCTACCAGCTCGAGCTCCCCTATAACACCCGCTTCACCAAGAACATCCTCGACGGCGCTCTCGAGGTCCCGGTCGCCGATTGGGAGACCAAGCGCGCCTGGCACGCCTACGCCATCGAGGAGTTCGGCAAGGCCGGCTACCAGACCTCCAGCGCCTACACCCTGGTCAAGAAGGATCACCCCTGCCGGTTCCTCTATCGGGATTCCGTCTGGCACGGCTGCGACCTTCTCGGCACCGGGGTAGCCTCGTTTTCTCACATCAACGGGGTGCACTTTCAAAACTGCGACGGTTGGGGCGAGTACCTGGCCCGGGTAGGCCGCGAAGAGCTGCCGTTGAGCCGGGCCTTCTCAACCGGTCCCGAGGAGCGTTTGATTCGAGAGTTCATCCTCCAACTCAAGCTCGGAAGTCTCGGCGCGGCCGGCTTTGCCGAGAAGTTCGGCACGAACGTTCTCGAGCGATTCGCAGAACCTCTACGCCGGTTGCAGAAAGACGGTTGGCTCCAGCTCTCGAGTGACCGCATCGACCTGACACCGGCCGGCCTGCTTCGAGTCGACAGCTTGCTGCCGAACTTCTACGAGGAGAAGTTCCGCAACGCACGCTATACCTAGACTTCACCACTTGAAACGACCGACTACTCAATGATCTCCCGAGCCAGCACGCTCGCTACGGAAACCTCCAGGAGGAACCTCTTGCGAAACCTGATTCTCACTACACTTCTGATCGCGCTACCCCTGGCGGTCTTCCAACCGGCCCTCGCTCAGGAATCCGAGCCGCCCCGCGACGATCCCGCGGAGCCGGCGGCCGAGTACGTTGACGAGCTGTTCATCGAAGAAAGCCTGCCGTTTCTTCCCGACACCAACACCATCACCGCCAAGCTGCCGCTCGAGACCGGTTGGACGCCGGCCAACGTCGGGGTTGTGGATCTCGAGCTGTTGTCCGAGCAGAAATCGCGCGTCCTCGGCGACGCCCTCGAGAACGTCAGCGGCGTCAACGTCCACACCGGCAACGGGGTCTTCGATTTCTTCATTCTGCGCGGCTTCGACTCACTCACCAGCGGCCTGGTGCTGACCGACGGCGCGCCGGAGCCCGAGTCGAGCTTCTACCAGATGTACAACACCGAGCGGGTCGAGGTCTTCAAGGGCCCCGCAGGCTTTCTCTACGGCAGCAATCCCCTGTCCGGGGTGGTCAACCTGGTGCGCAAGCAGCCGGTACCCGACGACTTCGGATCGCTCAGCCTGAGCTTCGGCTCCTGGAACACCACCGACGCCTCGTTCGATCTGAACCGATCCAACGACAGCGGCAGCGCGAGCTTCAGGGTCAACGGTCTCTTTCTGGCCGGCGACGGCTATCGCGACGGCCGTGAGCGCGACGTCGCCGCGATCAATCCGGCGTTCTCGTGGCGGCCCAACGAACGGACCGCCCTCCACCTGAATCTCGAGTCACTGAGCTCGGAGTACGTGCCGGATGCCGGCCTACCCCTGGTCGACGGTCGGCTGCCCGACGTCTCGCGCGACCGCTCCTACGCCTCGCCGTTCGATTTCTCGAATCAGGACGTTCTGCGCCTGCAACTCGATGTCGAGCACAAACTCACCGACCGGCTCGAGCTGCGCAACAAGCTCTACATCCGAGAGCTCGACTGGACCACCGACGGCACCCTTCTGAACGGCGCCTTCCCGAGCTTCACGACCGGCCGCCTCGAAGCGTTCCGAACCCTCGTCGCCCTGGACGATCGACAGAACTTCGTCGGCAATCAGTTCGAGCTCCTGTGGAGCCCGCGCGACAGCCGTCATCAGCTACTCGCCGGCATCGAAGTCGCGCGGTTCTCGGATGAGTACTCCCTCGATATCGGCCTCTTGCCCTCGATCGATCTCCTCAATCCCGTCGAGACCGCGACCGAGCCGGTCTTTTTCCTGCCCGACCAGTCGGCTCGGGGCGACTCGCGCAGCGACGTCATCGCGCCGTACCTCATCGAGCGGTTTCAAGCGAGCGACAAGCTCATGCTCCTGGCCGGCGTGCGCTTCGATTCGATCGACTTCAAGGACGACGCGACCGGCGACACCCGCAGCCAGAGCGAAGCCAGCCCAATGCTGGGAATCGTCTACGCACCGAGTCAGAGCACCGCCCTATATGCCAACGTCGCGGGCTCCTTCGCGCCGCCGTCGCCTCGGGTGGCTGGTGAGCGCCAAGTGGAGGAGAGCCGGCAGCTCGAGGTGGGTGCGCGTCACAACTTCTGCGACGGCCGGTTTCACTCGACCTTCGCGCTCTACCAGTTGGAACGAGACAACATCGCCATTCCTGACGACAACGGGTTCACCCAGCAGGCCGGCGACCAGCGCTCGCGAGGGCTCGAGTTCGAGCTCGCCGCCGACTTGAAGCGAGGCCTGCGTGCGGTTTTCAGCTATGCCTACACCGACAGCGAGCTGACCAACTTCAGCGAGCTCGTGATCCTGCCCTTTTCGAACCCACCGTTCGCGGTGTTCGACCGCTCGGGCAACAGCTCGGCATTCGCTCCGGAGCACCTCGCCAACCTGTGGCTGAGCAAGAACCTCCCGAGCGGCTTGCGGATAAGCGGTGGCGCACGATTCGTCGACGATCAGTTCATCTCCGAAGACAACTCGGCATCGATCGCGAGCTACGCGCTTCTCAATGCCGCGGTCTCCTACGGCCGCAGAGACTGGCGGCTGGGCCTGCGGCTGCGCAACCTGACCGATCAGGACTACGAGACGCGTGGCTTCGGGACCAGCGCGGTCATCCCCGGTGAGCCGCTCTCGGCCGCGCTCTCGTTCGAGTACCGTCTGTGAGCTTCTCGTCCGACAGCTACGACGTCATCGTCGCGGGCGGCGGTCCCGCCGGAGCGGCGGCGGCAACACTCGTCGCGCAGCGTGGCCATCGGGTTCTTTTGCTCGAGCGATCGACCGGGCCCCAGTTCAAGGTCGGCGAGTCGCTGATGCCGGCGACCTATTGGGTGTTCGAGCGGCTCGGAGTTCTCGACTGGATGAAAGCGAGCCACTTTCCCAAGAAGTACAGCGTCCAGTTCTTCAGCTCGGATGGCAAGGCTTCGACCCCGTTCTATTTTCGAGACCACGACCCACACGAAAACTCCCAGACCTGGCAGGTCCTGCGGAGCGAATTCGACCAGATGCTGCTCGACAATGCCGAGGCTTCCGGTGTTGAAGTCCGGCGCGGAATCACCCTGCGCGACCTCCTCTTCGAGGGCGAGCGTGCGGTAGGAGCGCGCGTCGTCGCCGACGGCTCCGGTCCGGTTGATCTCGGCTGCCGCGTCTTTATCGACGCCACCGGCCAGCGCGCCTTCCTCGCCGGCAAGCTGGGGCTCCTCGAGATCGAGTCCCGCCTCAAGAACGCCGCGTTCTTCACTCATTTTCAGGGCGGCCACCGGGATCAGGGGATCGACGAGGGCGCGACCATCATTCTCCACACCGACGAACGGAAATCCTGGTTCTGGTCGATTCCGCTCCCCAATGACATGGTCTCGATCGGAGTGGTCGGCGACATCGGCCATTTGATCCTCGGCCGATCGCGCGACCCGCAGACGGTTTTCGAAGAAGAGCTCGCCCGTTGTCCGGCGCTTGCCGCCCGGCTCGAAGGAGCCGAGCAGAAGATGGTGATGAAGGCGACGCGGGATTTCTCCTACAGCCCGAGCGTGGGCGCCGGCGACGGCTGGGTCCTGGCCGGCGACGCCGGTGGATTCATCGATCCGGTGTACTCGACCGGGGTCTATCTGGCGCTCAAATCCGGCGAGATGGCCGCCGACTCGGTCTGCGAGGGCCTGGCGGCCAGCGACCTTTCGGCCAAGAGGCTGGGTGCCCACGTCGAGCGCTATCGGCACGGCGTCCAGGCGATGCGTCAGCTCGTCTACGCCTTCTACGACCCGGGGTTCTCCTTCGCTCGCTTCTTGACGAAGCACCCCGACTGCAAGGGCGAGCTGGTGGACCTTCTGGTCGGCAACGTCTACCGCAAGCCCCTTGACCGGATCCGCGCCGCGCTCGCCGAAGAGGCTCGCCTGCGCGAGGCCGAACCCTCGCCGGCGCTGGCCTGACGGCGACCGCTCGTAGTAACTTAGGCGCCGTGATCTCGACGCAGCATTTCTCCAAGCCGACCATGACCCTCGGTCTGGCGATCGCGGCGATCGTTCTTTTCTTCGCGCGCCACGACCTCTGGTTGCGCGACAGCACCTCGCTCGTCGGCGGGCTGCCGGTTTCGCTTCTCTACCACCTCGCCTACTGCGTTCTGATCTCCGCTGTGCTCGCTGCTTTCCTCCTTCGAAAGCCCGGCGCTTGAGATCGGCTCGCGCTCGCGATGATCCTGCCCATAATCTTCGCCTACCTGGCGGTGGTTTTTGCAATTGGCGCCTGGAGCCACCGGCTCTTTCGCGGCACCGGAGAGGACTTCTTTCTTGCCTCCCGGACGATCGGTCCGTTCCTGCTTCTGATGTCGATCTTCGGCACCCACATGACCGCCTTTTCGCTTCTCGGCGCCTCGGGCGAGGCGTATCACCGCGGCATCGGCGTGTTCGCGCTCATGGCCTCCTCGTCGGCCCTGGTCGTACCGCTCGCGATTTTGCTCCTGGCTCCCAAGATCTGGGAGCTCGGCCAGCGCCACGGATACCTGACCCAGGTCGAGTTCTTCCGGGATCGCTGGCGCTCGAGCCGGCTGGGCCTGCTCCTCTTCGGGGTAATGGTCGCGCTCCTGGTTCCGTATCTTCTGATCGGCATCAAGGGCGGAGGCATCACACTCTCGGTCATCACCGGCAACGGGGTCCCCGAGTGGGTGGGCAGCGCTCTGATGACCTTGGTCGTCTTCGGCTACGTCACCGTCGGGGGCCTTCGCGGCACCGCCTGGGTCAACGCCTTCCAGACGCTGGTCTTCATGACCCTGGGTGCCGTGACCTTCGTTCTCATTACCCGGACCTTCGGCGGCCTCGGACCCGCGATGGAAAAGGTCGCCAGGACATCGCCCGATCTGCTTGCCTGGGGCCCGCATGTCCGGCCCCTCGAGCTCGCGACCTACGCCGCCATCCCGCTCTCGGTGGCGATGTTTCCGCACATCTTCATGCACTGGCTGACCGCCAAGCAGGCGTCGTCTTTTCGATTGCCGGTGATCGCCTATCCGGTCTGCATCGCCATCGTCTGGCTGCCGAGCGTGGTGTTGGGGGTCCTGGGATCGATCGACTTCCCGGGGCTCGCCGGCCCCGCCGCCAACAACGTGCTGGTCGAGATGATCGGGCTCTACGCGCCGGGCGCGATGGCCGGGCTTCTCGCCGCGGGGGTCTTCGCCGCCGTGATGTCGTCTCTCGATTCGCAGGTGCTTTCCTTGAGCACCATGTTCACCCGCGACGTGGTCCAGCACTATCAACTGCTCAAGCGGCTCTTCGGCGAACAGTCTGAGCGTGCGACGGTTCTCGCCGGGCGGGTTTTCGTCGCCGGCATCCTCGCGGCAACCCTCGCCCTGGCCCTCAGCGTCGACCGGAGTCTCTTCAAGCTCGGGGTATGGTCGTTTACCGGCTTCACCGCGCTGGCGCCGCTCATCGTCGCGGCGCTCTACTGGAAGCGCAGCACGCGCGTCGGGGCGTACGCCGCGATCGCGACGGCCGGCGTTTTGTGGGTCCACTTCTTCCGCCTCGGCATGCAACACCCCGGCTACACGCTCTTTGACTCCGGCGTCATGCCGGTTGCAGTCATCCTGGCGGCTTCTTCACTCGCCATGGTGATCGGGTCGCTTGTCACCGAGCCACCGGATGCGGAGCACTTGAGTCGCTTCTTTGAGTAACCGCATGAGAATTGCCTACATTGCGGCCGGCGCCGGAGGCATGTACTGCGGCTCGTGCATCCACGACAACACCGTCGCCGCCGAGATCCAGAGGATGGGCTTCGAGGTCGCTCTCTTGCCGACCTACACGCCAATGCGCACCGACGAGGCGAGCGTCAGCTCGGGACGCGTCTTCTACGGCGCGCTGGGGGTCTACCTCGAGCAGAAGAGCCGTTTTTTCAGAAAGCCGCACCGGGCGATCGACTGGCTCTTGAATCGCCCCGCTCTGCTCAGCCTGGCGGCGAAATTCTCGGGCTCGACCGACGCGCGCGAGCTGGGGGAGCTCTCCCTGGGCGTGCTCAAGGGCGAAGCCGGCAGCGCCCAGAAAGAACTCGACGAGCTGGTTGGATGGCTCCGCGACGAGTTCAAGCCCGATGTCGTCCACATCACCAACTCGATGTTTCTCGGATTGGTCCGCAGGCTCAAAGCCGAGCTGAGCGTACCGGTGGTGGTCGCCGTTCAGGGCGAGGACCTCTTCATCGAGGACCTGCCGGCTCCCTACCGGGATCAGGTGATATCCGAGATGCGCGCACGGGCCGGCGAGGCCGATGCTCTCCTGGCTCCGAGTACGTTCTACGCGCAGAGGATGGCCGAGCTCCTCGAGGTCAAGCCCTCGAGGATGACCGTGATACCGCTCGGAATCCGGCTCGCCGGCCACCTCGCCCCGCTCACTGAACGCGCCGAGCGCACCGCGGGGGGGACCGCGCCGGCGATCGGCTACCTCGCCCGGATCTGCCCTGAGAAGGGCCTTCATCTCCTGGTGGACGCGTTCCTGGAGCTCGCCCGCGACCCGGGCCGGGAGGACCTCCGGCTCAAGGTCGCCGGGTATCTCGGTGCCAAAGACCGCCCCTACTATCTCGATCTCGAGAAGAAGATCCACGCCGCAGGCCTGATCGATCGCTACGACTTTCTCGGCGAGGTCGATCGCGAGGCCAAGATCTCGTTCCTGCGCTCGCTCGACGTCTTTTCCGCGCCGACGGTCTACCGCGAGGCCAAGGGCCTTTCGATTCTCGAGGCCATGGCCAACGGCGTGCCGGTGGTTCAGCCCGAACACGGATCGTTTCCCGAGATGATCCGGGCCACCGGCGGCGGCATTCTGGTCGAGCCGCATTCGGCGGGCGCTCTAGCCGTGGGATTCCGCTCGCTCCTCGACGATCCCGACGAGCGTCGCCGCCTCGGCGACGCCGGCCGCGCCGCGGTCCTGGAGCGCTACGGCGATCGCCCAATGGCCGAGGCCACGGTCGAGCTGTACCGCCGACTCCTCGCCGGCTAGCGCGCGGGCGCATCGCCCGACATGCAGTATTCTGGACTGCGTGAAACATCCCAAACCTCTCTATACCCAGCATCGCCGGATCGAGTTCGTCGATACCGACGTCAGCGGCAACATCCACTTCTCGCGCTTCTTCATCTTCATGGAGACCGCCGAGCATGAGCTCCTGCGCTCACTCGGCACCACGGTGCACCTGGAAGAGGAAGACCGCACCATCGGCTGGCCTCGGGTCGACGCTCGGTGCCGGTACGTGCAACCCGTCCGCTTCGGCGACGAGCTCGAAATTCGCGTCTTTGTCGACCGACAGGGCGCGAAATCGATGAGCTACCGATTCGAGTTTCACTGTCGCGGCGCGCTCGCGGCCGAAGGCAAGATGTCGTCGGTCTGCTGCGTCCTCGGAGACAACGGCGGACTCGAGGCGATACCGATTCCGGAGACGATCGCCGAAAAGCTCCGTCGCGCGGCGACGCCGGCCGGAAGCGAAGTGCGATCATGACGGGGCCGGCGCTACGGGTGAGCGACCTTCACAAGAGCTTTCGCGCGGGCGATGAGACGGTCCGGGTGCTCGACGGAGTCTCATTCGAGCTCGCAGAAAGGACCGCCGTCGCGATCACCGGACCCTCCGGCAGCGGCAAGAGCACGCTGCTTCACCTTTTGGGGGCTCTCGACGTGCCGACGTCGGGCACGATCGAGATCGAAGGCCGGGATCCGTATCAACTCGCGGAGAAAGACCTCGCGCGGTTTCGCAATCAGACCCTGGGGTTCGTCTTTCAGGAGCACCACCTCCTGCCGCAGTACTCGGTGCTCGAGAACGTGCTCTTGCCGACGCTTGCGTTCCCGCCGGTACCCAAGACCGCCGAGGCGAAGGCCCGAGAGCTACTCGACCGCGTCGGCCTGAATCACCGCTTGAGCCATCGCCCCACCGAGCTTTCCGGGGGCGAGCGGCAGCGCGCCGCCGTCGCTCGAGCCCTGATCCAGGAACCGACGCTGGTTCTCTGCGACGAGCCCACCGGCAATCTGGATCGCTCGAATGCCGATGGCGTCGCCGAGCTCCTCTTCGAGCTCAATCGCCACGCCGGCAACGTCATGATCGTGGTCACCCACAACCAAGAGCTGGCAGCGCGCTTCGACCGGCGATTCGAGCTTCTCGAGGGTCGGCTCTCGGAAGTCTGAATGAAAGGCCTACTCTATTTCTGGCGCTCGCATCTGGCGGTCACGCTGGGGGCGGCGGTGGCGTGCGCTGTCCTGACCGGCGCCTTGATCGTCGGAGACTCGGTGCGCGGCAGCCTGCGAGACCTGGTCCTGGATCGGCTGGGAGCTGTGGACCACGCCGTGGTCGCCGAAGGCTTCGTTCGGGAGGAACTGGCTCGCTCGGTCGAACTCGCGTCGGCCGGGGCCTTGCGAGCCCGATCACTCATCTCGGTACGGGGCTCGGTTCTCTCGGGCTCCTCCGGGCGGCAGCGACGAGCCTCGAACGTCCAGGTTTTCGGGGTCGGTGCGGGCTTTCTCGACTTGTTTCCCGGCTCCAACGGGTTTGTCTTCGAGCGAACCGCCCGCCAGATCGCGCCCTCGGCCGTGGTCAACGCCTCGCTCGCAGCGGAGCTCGACCTCGAGGCCGGTGACCAGATCGTGGTGGCGGTCGAGCGACCCGCGGAGGCGCCACGCGAGACCCTGGTGGGGCGAAAAGACGCCGAAGACACGATCGAGCGTCTGCGCCTGACGGTGACCTCGATCGTCCCGGACGGCGGGGCAGGTGGCTTTCGATTCAGCCCGCAGCAGACCGCGCCGCGGAATCTGTTCGTCGAGCTCGACCGGCTGCAACGGGCCCTGTTCGGGCGCAGCCAGACGGGCCGCGTGAACGCGTTGCTGGTGGACGTGACCCGAGACGAGCCGCTGGCCGCGAGCGAGCTCCACGGGCTTCTGGCCGAGACGACCACGCTCGATGACCTTTCGCTCACGTCGACCCGAACCGAAAACGGCGTGCGCATCGGCAGCCGGCAGTTCGTCCTGCCGGACGCCGTCACTCAGAGCGTCCTGGCTTTTGCTCGTGAGCGGAAGCTCGGGGCTCGGCCCACGCTCACCTACCTTGCCAACTCGCTCGACTCGGACCGCGGGTCGCTACCGTATTCGACGATCACGGCCATCGACACCGAGCCGGACGCGCGACTCGAACCGCTGGTGCTCGTCGACGGCGGCCCCGCACCGGCTCTCGCCGATGACGAGATTCTGATCGACAGCTGGGCCGCCGAAGACCTCGGTGACCAGATGGGTGAGGAGATCCGGGTTCGCTTCTTTCGCCTGGGGGCGCGCGACGAGCTCTTTGAAGACTCGCTCACGCTGCGCCTCGCCGGCGTGACCCGGCTGTCGGGACCGGCGGTCGACCCCGGCCTGACGCCCGAGTTCCCGGGTATGCAGGACGCCGAAGACATTGCCGCCTGGGACCCGCCGTTTCCCGTCGAGCTCGGACGGGTTCGGGATCGTGACGAGACCTACTGGGATCTCTACGCGGCCGCTCCGAAGGCGTTCGTCTCGCTGGCCACAGGACGCCGGCTGTGGTCTTCGAGATTCGGAAACTCGACCTCGATCGAGCTGGTCGGCCCTCCGGGCACGTCACCTTTCGATCTCACCGAGATTCTCGGCGAAACCCTCCCCCGGCAGCTAGTCGAAAGCCGGGGCGGCGGATTGACGGTGCTCTCGCTGCGCGAGGACGGGCTCGCGGCCGCGCGGGGAGCCACCGACTTCGGTGGGTTGTTCCTGGGCCTGAGCTTCTTTCTGATCGGCTCGGCGGCGCTTCTGGTGGCGCTTCTGTTTCGCCTTGGGGTCGAGCAGCGAGCCAAAGAGGTGGGCCTTCTGCGAGCGGTCGGCTTCCCCGAGGCCAGGGTTCGCCGGCGCTTCCTCCGGGAGGGCATCGCACTGGCGGCGGTCGGCTCCCTGGCGGGCGTGGCCGCGGCGGCCGGGTACGCCGCAGCCATGCTCGCGGCGCTCAAGACCTGGTGGTTGACGGCGGTTGGCAC
>CALZIK010000194.1 GCA_945787635.1 Thermoanaerobaculia bacterium
ATGGCGAAGATGGTGGAGCGAGGCGACGACCTGACAGTGCTCGACGGAATCGGCAAGGAGATGGCCGCGAACGTTCGCGAGCTGGTCGAAAGAGGCAGTCTCGGCAAGCTCGAGCAGCTCGGCGCCGAGATCCCGCTCTCGCTCATCGACATCGTCGCGCTTCCCGGTGTTGGCCCCAAGAAGGCGAAGCGGTTGTGGCAGGAGCTCGGCATCACCGAAGTTTCGGCTCTCGCGAAAGCGGCCGAGGCCGGCGAGATCGCCAAGCTCTCGGGCTTCGGCGCCCGGAGCGAAGAGAAGATCCTCGCCGCGATCGAGCGCCAGCGGCGCTATTCCGACCGGCTGTCGCTTGCCGAGGTGGATCGCCAGGCCGCGCCGCTCGTCGACTACCTGCGCGAAGTGCCTGGCACCCGAAAGGTCGAGGTCGCCGGCAGCTATCGCCGTCGCCGGGAGACGGTGGGGGATCTCGACGTTCTTGCGGTCGCCTCGAAACCGGAGCGGTTGATCGAGTACTTCGGCGAGTACCCGGACGTGGCGTCGCTCGAAAAGGCCGGCGACACTCGGGCCACCGTGATCCTGAAATCGGGGCTTCAGGTCGATCTGCGGGTCGTGCCCTCCAAGAGCTGGGGAGCGGCGCTGGTCTATTTCACCGGCTCGAAGGCGCACAACATCAAGCTCCGGCAGCGGGCGATCGAGCGCGGTCTGCGGCTCTCGGAGTACGGCGTCTTCGACGTCTCGGGTCTGGAGCAGGACGAGGGCTCAGGGGATCCCTGGGCGGGGGAGTACGTGGCGGGCGCGTCCGAGAAGGCGGTCTACGGTTCCGTCGAGCTACCCTTGATTCCACCGGAGCTGCGCGAGGATCGGGGCGAGATCAAGGCGGCCGACGCCAAGAGCCTGCCGCGCCTGCTCGCCGAAAAAGACCTGCGTGGGGATCTCCAGACGCACTCGACCTGGTCGGACGGCAAGAACTCGATCGAGGAGATGGTGCTGGCGGCGAAGGCGCGGGGCTACGAGTACCTCGCGATCACCGATCACAGCCCGCTTCTGGCGATGACCGGAGGGCTCGACGCCCGCAAGCTCAGGCAGCAGTGGGCCCAGATCGACGCGGTGCAAGAGAGGCACCCCGAGCTTCGCATCCTCAAAGGTCAGGAAGTCGACATTCTCGAGGACGGCTCACTCGACATGGACGACGAGACCCTCGAGGAGCTCGATATCGTGCTGGTCGCGATCCACTCGAGCTTCGATCTGCCGGCCTCGGCACAGACCGAGAGACTCCTCAGGGCTCTGTCACATCCGGCGGTTCACATCTGGGCGCACCCGCTGGCGCGAAGGCTGGGCAAGCGTGACGAGATCAAGGTCGATCTCGATGCCGTGCTTCACTGCGCGCTCGAGAACGGCGTTGCCGTGGAGCACAACGCACATCCGCAACGGCTCGACCTCAGCGACGTGCATCTGTTGAAGGCCCGCGAACTGGGGCTCGAGGTCGCGATCGGCACCGACGCCCACGCGGTCGATCAGCTCGACCTGATCCGTTACGGCGTCGAACAGGCGCGGCGGGCCTGGCTCACCAAGAAGGACATCTTGAACGCGATGCCGCTGAAGCGCTTGCTGAAGTGGCTGGCTGGATAAGACGACTCGATAAGACGGCTCCGAAAACCAGTTGGGAGGGGACACCTTGGAAAGGTGTCCCCGATGGTCTACGGCTCGCGCAGGTGGGATGCGGTCAGATTGAAGGTGCTTCCGAAGCCGGCGACCAGGCGTCCCTTGGTGACCTCGAGCTCGATCAGGGTGAAGCCTCCGAGCGCAAAATGACCCTGAGCCGTCGCCAGGCGGCTCACATAGACGGCTCGCGCTTCGTCGTAGTCCGAGCTCGAGCGCTCGAGCCGGTGGACCTTGCCTTCGAAGGTGACTCGGGGGACCTGGAACGGGTCTTGGGCGGAGGAGCCGCCGCCGGCGCTGACGAGGCCGCTCCAGGCGGCGCCCTCCTCGAGGCCGCGACTGTGTTTGGCCAGGGCCGAAACGTGCACCAGAAGCGAGCCTCGCTGCCGCCAGATCGCGAACGGCACCTGACCGACGTACGGTCGATCGTCGACGAGAACTCCAAGAGCCAGATGTTGCGCGTTGTCGAGTAGCTCGCGCAACTGAGAGCTTGCGGTCGTGGCGTCCGGCATTTCGGATCTCGGAAGACTCGGGCTATTCGACAATGCGGGTTTGGTACTTCTCGAGGTAATCGCGGTGCAGCGGCGTGTCCGGGAAGGCCTCGCCGGGACCGTACGGGTAGCCGGTCATGCCGCGGAAGGGGAGCGGCTCGACCTGGGCGGCGGCGAAGGTGTTGCGGTCGGCGTCCTTGTCCCAGCCGTGGCTTTCGAGGAACAGGGACCGGCGCATACCGGGCGCGGGCGCGGGCAGTGCCGATCCATCGAAGACCAGAGCCATCTCGTCGCCGGCGCCGAGGACGACGCTGCGCGAGTCCGACTCGATCAGAAGCTCGCGAACGTCGCCGTATCGTGTGTAGCCACCCGGGAAGGTGAGCCACGGCGACTCGGTCGAAGTGTTGGAGTACTCGAAGCTGTGCGGGGCGTTGGCCGCCTTGCGGACCATCCTGGAAAAGCCGCGAAAACGAAGGTCCGCGGTCTCCGGCTCGAGCCGGGCCAGGACCGTCGCGGAGTCATCGGCGGGCTCGGTCGTCCAGGCGATCCGGTCCCACGAAAGCCACTGGTTGGAGACGATGCGCAGCCTCCGGACGCCGTCGGGGAGCCTCGGTGTGTCCACGACCATTGTCTTCGTCTTACCCGCGGGATGTCCCATCGCTTCGACCAGAGGCGACCAGCCTCCGGCGGTGAGCATCTCGAGCCGCGGCGCTTGGGAGCGGAGATCGTCGCGTTGATCGAGCGCCAGGTTGAGGCTGGCGTCGGCGGGAAAGATCCAGCCGTCGAGGTGAAGCCGTATGGGTCGAGCGGGTGCCGCACCGAGGTCCAACTCGAAGCTCCAGGGTGCTCTCGCGACTCCCTGGTAGCGGCTGGCCTCCCAGCCGTCTGCGTAGACCTCGTCACGGCTCGCGACGCGGTTCGTTACGTCGCGTCCCGTCGCGTCCCATGCGCCGGCGACGGGCTGCAAGCTCCGGCTGGCCAACACGCGGTCCTCGATGATCTGTCCGGGGACGATCTTGAGCGAGCTTGCGGCCTCGGTGTCGATCGGATGATCGACCACCCAGAGGCGCGAGTAGTCGAAGAAAGCGGCTTCCCACAGCTCTTCGGTCACGCGCAGCTCGTATCGGCCGTCGCGGCCGACGAGCGCGTCGAGTCGCACCAGCTCCTCGGCGTCGGCGCCGGCCCAGATGCCTTCGGCCACCGGCAGCCCCGCCGGTGCGCCCCAGAGGAGGTCGGTCTCGAACTCGAAGCCGTCGCCGTTCCACGCATAGACGAACGGACAGCTTCCCTTGAGCAGTTGCTCCTCGACTATCAACTGGTTGGGTGCCGGATCCAACCGGTTCTGGGGCACCCCGTTGGTCCAGACGACTCGGACCAGATCCGGCGTTTCGACCTGGCCGAGACCCAAGTGAGTCACGTCGGCGGTGACCTCGCGGAACTGGTACGCGGAGCCCGCCCGCACTTCGAGCGTTGCACCGAGACCATAGAAGTTGTTCTTGCTGTTGCCCTTGGCAAGCCCCTGGAGGCGCAACGCGAGCCAGTGGTTCTTGTTACCGCCGCGGTTGTCGAGAACGAATAGGCCGTCCGCGTTCTGCACCGCCAGATCGGCGTCGCCGTCGCCGTCGATGTCGGCCACGGCCAGGCCGGCGACGCTGGTCGGTGCGTTCTTGATGGGCAGGAACACGAAGCCGTCGGGCCGCCGGGCCAGGACCGCTACGCCGCCGGGCCCGCCGACCGCGAGATCCAGGTTGCCGTCGTTATCGGCGTCGAAAACGGCCAGTGCGGAAAAGCGCGCGGAGGTCCCGAGCGAGCCGCCCAGGTCCCAGGGCTCGAAAGCGCCGCCGAGGTTGTGCCAGAGGTGCACTCCGCGGCCGGCGACGATCAGATCGGGAAGGCCGTCGTTGTCGAGGTCGGCGCTGGCCAGGCGCGCCACGTCCTCGACCTCGAGCTTCGGGCCGTGAACCTTGAAGCGGCCCTGGCGCAAGTTGTCGAATCGAATCAGTCCGGTCTTGTCCGCGATCACCAGATCGAGGTCGCCGTCCCGATCCAGATCGCTCGCGATCGCGTCGCGCGGTGCGGCAAAGACCGAGCTCGGCAGGCTCTTGGCTGCGACCGGCTCGAGAGCGTCCTTCAGGTTGTTCCGGTAGAGCTCCGTGCCACCCGGGCCGATGACGAAGAGGTCGAGGTCGCCTTCGATGTCGAAGTCGATGGCCACCGCGGCGGACCCACTGGCCAGGTCGAGACCGAATTCTCCGGTTTTGGCCTCGAGCCGCGCGCCACCGGCGAAGATATGTGCCGCCGAGGGTCCGTACGCGAAAACGTCGAGCATCCCGTCGTTGTCGAGATCCGCGATCAAGAGCCGTTCGCTCCCGGCAGCCGCAAGAGTGGTTTGGGAAGGCTCTCCGGAGCGATCCAGGACTTGCACCGTGCGGCTATCGGAGCTCCCCGAGAGTCGGATGATTTCCGGGTGCTGGTCGTTGTCGAGATCGGCGAGCCGAAGATCCGATCCGCTTCCGTCCGCGACTCGACGAGCTTCGAAGGAGACCTCGGCCGGCGCGCCGAACGAGGTCACCGGAGGCTCATCGCGAAACGCCCTGAGCGGAACACCCTGGATACCGGACTGGAGCTCGCGCAAGCTCTCCCGATACATCGCCGTGACCTTGAGTACGTTCTCGAGGCGCAGCGACGGCACACGGGCCGCCTCGAGGTCGTTTTCCTCGAGGCTGTCGAGCACGCTGTCGAGGAGCTTGTCGGCACCGGGAGGCGCCTGCCAGACCAGTTCGCGAACCCGAAGGTAGGCGCCGGTCGCGCGGGTCCGGTCGCCGGTTTCACGGGCCGATTTCCCCACCTGGAGAAGCACGACAAGATTCTCGGGCCTCAGCCTCGCCAGCCTGTCGAGCGACTCCCGGGTGGCCTCCTCGGCGCCCTCGCCTCCGGTGGTCGTGGCCGTCCGATAGAGGGTGTACTGAGCCTCCGCGTCGTCGGGTGTGAGTCGTGCGGCCTCGCGAAACGCTTGGAGCCCGGCCTCGTTCTCGCCCGACCAGGTCAGAATCTCGCCTCGGATCGCGATCAGGCGCGGGTCTCCGGGAGACTGCGCCTCGGCTTTCTTGATTGCCGCGAGGGCCTCGTCGGTCTTCTGCTGGCGCAGCTGAGCGATCGCGAGGTTGGCCCACGGAAGCGGGTCGTCGGGGGTGAGCTTGGCGAGCGCGCTGAAGGCCTCCTCGGCCTTGGCCGGCTGCTCGTTCTCGAGCTCGGCAAAGCCGCGGTTGCGCAACTCGACGGCGGGCCCCGGAGTGGAGGCCGCGTACAGGAGCGCGGCGAGGAGCAGCAACGCTCCGGCTCCGAGCCCGAGACTCGATGTTTTTCGATTCGCCTGCATCCAGCGCATTCTACCCGCTCCGAAAGGCACCCTAGCGGACGTCCCTCCGGAGGCGAGTGCCGTCTCGGCTGGCTATTTTTTCTTCTTTTTGTCGCCTTTGAACAGTCGGAGAACGATCAGCAAGACAATCGCTCCCAGGGTGGCGATCACCAGGCTTCGCACGTCGAAACCCGAGATGCCGCCGAAGCCGAGATACGTCGAAACGAACCCACCGATGAGAGCGCCGATGACGCCGATCACCGGCGTCAGGATGCAACCGCCCGGGTCCTTGCCCGGCAGCAGGAACTTGGCGATCGCCCCGGCCACCAGTCCCATCACGATCCACGAACCCAACCCCATCAGCGAGAACATTTCCTGCATTCGATTCCTCCTGTAGGGGGTGAGTTTATCGGCTCTGGCCAGCACCTGCTCGGCGGGCACCGTCCAATCTCGCTCTCAGCGAGACCGAGACCGCCCGCCCCCACAGCTACAATGCCCACCCATGCCCGAGCCCAAACGCGAGCGCCTCTACCTCATCGACGGCTACTCGAACATTTTCCGCGCCTTCTACGCGATACGCAATCTCTCGAACTCCAAGGGCTTCCCGACCAACGCCGTCTACGGCTTTCACAACATGCTGAGGAAGCTCCTGCGTGAAGAGCAGCCGGCGCTCATCGGGGTGGCCTGGGATGTCTCCGAGCCGACCATTCGGACGGAAAAGTTCAAAGACTACAAGGCCAATCGCAGCCCGACGCCGGAGGACCTGAAGCCTCAGCTGCCGTACATCAGGAAAACCCTCGAAGCGCTCAAGATCCCGATTCTCGAGATGCCGGAGTACGAGGCGGACGACGTTCTCGGAACGCTTGCCAAGAAGGCGAGCGCGGCTGGCTATGACGTCACCCTGGTCTCGGCCGACAAGGACCTCCTGCAGCTGGTCGACGAGCGGGTCTCCATGTACCACACCGGCCGCGAGAAGCTCTACGATCCGGCCCTGGTCGAAAAAGACCTGGGGGTCCCGCCCGAGCGGGTGATCGACATCATGGCGCTCAAGGGCGACTCGGTCGACAACATTCCGGGCGTTCCCGGAATCGGCGAAAAGGGCGCGGTGCAGTTGATTCGGGAGTTCGGGGATCTGAACAGCCTGCTCGAACGGGCGGACGAGGTGACCCGAAAGAGCTACCGCACCGGTCTCACCGAGCACCGCGACAAGGCCGAGCTGTCGCGGGAGCTGGTGACGATTCACACCGACCTGCCGGTGGACCTCGACCTCGAGGCCTTGCGGCTATCCGAGCCCGACCGGGACGCCCTGCGCGAACTCTACCGCGAGCTCGAGTTCTTCAGCCTGCTCGAAGAGCTCGGCTCCGAGCCGATCGCTTCGGAATCGGTGGTTGCCGCGACCGAAGCGTCGACCGTCGCCGAGTGGAAGCGCTTGGTGGGGAAACTCGGCGGCGATCTCTGTGTCGCGAGTGTTGGCGCGGGCGACCGGCCGCTCGGCCTGGCCGTCTCGGGCGCCGAAGGCGAGGTGGTCTTTGCCGACTTTCGCCGCGACGACGTTCGGGCGGCGGCGCTGGAGTCGGTGGCAGGCTGGTTTGGCGACGGCGAGCGGGAAATCGCGGGTCACGACCTCAAGGAAGTGATCCGCATGCTGGGGTCCGAAGACGGCGAGCGCGGATTCGAAGTCGGCGCGCGGCTCTTCGACACGATGCTCGCCTCGTACCTCGCTCGAAGCGCCGCGCGGTCTCATGAGTTGGAGGACCTCGCTCTCGAGCGTCTGGGCGCGCATGCGGTGAGTAGAGCGGAGGCCGGCTGGGACAAGGGCCAGGAGCCGCCGCTGGGGTCCGAGAGCCTCTTGACCTACACGGGTGAGCGCGTCGAGCTGCCGCGGCGGATGGCGCCGGCGCTACGCAGCGAGCTCGAGGCCAACAGCCTCGAAGGCGTCTACGAACGGCTCGAAGCGCCGCTCATTCCGGTTCTGGTCCGTATGGAAGAGCGTGGGATTCTGCTCGACACGACGTTCCTGGGTGAGCTGTCCGCCGGTATGGCCGGCGAGCTCATGGAGCTCGAGAAGGCGATCTACAAGATCGCCGGTGACAAGTTCAACATCAACTCGCCGCGCCAGCTCGGCGAGATCATGTTCGACCAGCTCGGCTATCCGGTCATCAAGAAGACCCGCAAGACCAAGAGCTACTCGACCGACTCGGCGACGCTCGAAGAGCTTGCGATTCGCGGGTACGATCTCCCCGAGAAGATCCTCAGGTACCGCGAGGTCGCCAAGCTCAAATCGACCTACGTGGACGCCTTTCCGGGTCTCGTCGCCGAGGACGGACGGCTCCACACGCGCTTCTACCAGGCGGTCGCGGCGACCGGGCGCCTCGCCTCCGCCAATCCGAACATGCAGAACATCCCGATCCGTACAGAACAGGGGCAAGCGATTCGAAAGGCCTTCCGGGCGCCCGAAGGTCGGGCCCTCGTAGTGGCCGACTACAGCCAGATCGAGCTGAGAGTCCTCGCTCACATCGCCGAGGAGCCGGCGCTGGTCGAGGCTTTCCGGGCCGGTGAAGATATCCACACCGCCACCGCGGCCCGGGTCTTCGAGGTCGCGCCGATGCTGGTCACCGCCGAGCAGCGCCGCGCCGCCAAGGTGATCAACTTCGGCATCATGTACGGGATGAGCGCCTTCGGCCTCGCGCAGAACCTGCGCATTCCGAAAGCTGAGGCGGAAAGGTTCATCAAGACCTACCTGGATCGCTACGCCGCGGTGCGCCGGTACATGGACGAAACCATTGAAGGGGCCAAGAAGGAAGGCAAGGTCGAGACCCTCTACGGCCGGATTCGCTGGCTTCCTGACATCAACAGCAAGAACTACAACCTGCGCGAGAACGCCAAGCGCATGGCGATCAACGCCCGCATCCAGGGAACCGCCGCCGACCTGCTCAAGCTTGCCATGATCCGGGTTGATCGCCGGCTGGCGGAAGAGCGCGCCGATTCGTATCTTCTACTCACCGTACACGACGAATTGGTGCTCGAAGCGCCCGAAGCGGACATCGAAGAGGTCGGTGCGCTGGTGCGCCAGGAGATGGAACATGTCGAGCAGCTCGACGTGCCGCTGGTGGTCGATCTCGGGCACGGAAAGACCTGGTACGACGCCAAGGCGTAGCGAGGGCGGCGCGGTCGACCTCCGTGTTGACCGAATCTGATATTCAGGTTGTAGCGGTCGATCTCCGTGTCGACCGAATCTGATGTTCAGGTTGTAGCGGTCGACGTCCCTGTCGACCGAATCCGATGTTCAGGTTGTGGCGGTCGATCTCCGTGTCGACCGAATCTGATGTTCAAGCGCCGATAGTGGTCCGCCGGCGCCTCTTCTCGCTCGGCGGACCTCACTCGTAAGAGGCACGCGTCGGCCCTTCAGCCG
>CALZIK010000195.1 GCA_945787635.1 Thermoanaerobaculia bacterium
GCGCGCGCGTCGGCATCGCGCATCTCACTCGCGGCGAAGCCGGCACCCGGGGCACGGCCGAGGGGCGGCGTGAGGAGGCCGAGAGCGCCGGGAAAGCCTTGGGCGCGGACGTGGTCGAGTTTCTGGACCTGGGCGACGGCTCCATGAGGACCGGATCCGAAGAGGAAGACGCGCTGATCCGCCTGCTGCGCAAGCTGAGACCCGAGATCGTTCTGGGACCGGCGGGGCGCGATCGGCACCCGGATCACGGCAGGGCCCACCAGTTGGTCGAATCGGCGTCGTTCTATGCCGGACTCGCCAGGCGCGGCGCGCCGGAGTGGGGAAAACCGCACCGCCCGGCAGCCGTATTCCACTACATGCTCCACGATCCGTTCGAGCCCCGGTTCATTGTTGACGTCACCAAGAGCTGGCCGCGGAAGATGGCGGCGTTGGCCTGCTACGAAAGTCAGCTCTACCAGCCGGCGGCGCCGGGAAGCGACGAGCCCGAGACCAAGGTCTCCTCCCCCGAGTACTGGCTCGCGGTCGAAGGCCGGGCGCGGCACTACGGCCTCCTGATCGGCGCGGAGTACGGCGAGCCGTTCGGCAGCCGGTTGCCGGTGGCGGTTGCGGACGTCATGGCGCTCGCGCCGCGGGGCCTTCGGTGAGAATCGGCATCAGCTGCTATCCGACCTTCGGGGGCTCCGGGGTCGTCGCCACCGAGCTCGCGATGGCGCTCGCCGCGAGTGGCGACGAGGTCCACGTCATCAGCTACGCGCTCCCCTTCCGGCTCGACCTGGTCGAGGCCCGCTTGACGTTTCACGAAGTCGTGGTGCCGCACTACCCGCTGTTCGACTACCCGCCCTATTCTTTGGCTCTGGCCACCAAGATGGTCGAGGTGGCTCGCCACAACCAGCTCGACCTCGTGCACGTGCACTACGCCGTGCCGAACGCGGTTTCGGCGGTTCTGGCGCGCGACATTCTCGAGCCGCAGCCGCTCAAGGTGGTGACCACCCTTCACGGTACCGACATCACCCTGATCGGCAACGATCCGAACTACCTCGAGACGACCCGCTACGGAATCGAGCGAAGCGACGCCGTGACCGCGGTGTCGGAAGCTCTGAAGGCGGCGACCATCGACAAGATCGGGGTCACGAACGACATCACGGTGGTACCGAACTTCATCGAGCCGGAGCGTTTCGAGCGGGCGCGGCTGGAGCACGATGCGCGCAGCTGGGCGCACGGCGACGAGAAGCTGATGGTGCACATCTCGAATTTCCGGCCGGTCAAGCGCGTGCTCGATGTGGTCGAGGTGTTTCACCGAGTGCGGCGAGAGCTGCCGGTGAGGCTTCTGCTCGTCGGTGACGGACCGGATCGTGCCAAGGTCGAGCGCCACTGCCGGGAGTGCGACACCTGTGACGACATCACTTTCGTGGGCAATGTGCCGATGGTCGAGCAGGTGCTGGCGGGCGCTGACATCTTTCTTCTGCCCTCGGAGACGGAATCGTTCGGTCTCTCGGCGCTCGAAGCCATGTCGTGCGAGGTGCCGGTCATTGCCACCGAGGTCGGTGGCGTGCCCGAGGTGGTCGATCACGGCGAGACCGGGTTCCTGTTTCCGGTCGGGGACGTCGACGCCATGGCGGCGGCGACGGTCGAGCTTCTGCGCGACGAGCCCAGGCGCCTGGAGATGGGCCGGCTCGGCCGGCAGCGAGCGATCGAGCGATTCTCGGAGGATCGCGTGGTCGAGATGTACCGCGCGGTCTATGCAGAGGTTCTGGCACGGTAGCCGGTTTGGCGGATTCGGCGTCGAGCTACCGTGTCCTCGGGTCGGCCTGCACCGCCGAGCTCCGGGAGAAGGGCTCGCGCTTTTTGGCGTTGGTTCATCCGGTCGCCGATGAGGGCGAGGGCGGCCGGCTTCGCGAGCGCCTGGCCGGTCGGTATCGCGACGCCAGCCACCTCTGTTGGGCCCAGCGGCTCGGGTGGCCGTCGCGGGAGCGCTGGTCGGACGCAGGTGAGCCCCGGGGAACCGCGGGAGAGCCGATCGCGAGAATCCTGCGGTCGCGCGAGCTCTCTGATGTCGTCGCGGTGGTGATTCGCTGGTTCGGTGGCACAAAGCTCGGCAAGGGAGGCCTCGCGCGGGCCTACTCGGCCGCGGTGTCGGCGGCTCTCGAAAGCGCCGTTTTCGACACCCGCCACGCCACCGCACGCTTGCGACTGCGTTTGCCTTACGACAAGGTCGGAGCGGTCAAGCGGCTGGTTCGGCCGGGCGAAATCGACTGGCTGGACGAAGAGTACGGTGCCGAGGTGGCGGCGGGCCTCACGGTGCGCAGAGAGCTGGTGGCGGAGGTGCTCTCGGCGCTGGCGAATCTTCGCATCGAGGCGGAGGTCGAACCAGAAGATCACTCGTAACAGACTTGCCGGGAACGTGTGTGTCGGCTAGAATTCTTTACAGTTTTCTAACGAGTTCCCGCCGTTTCCGGCGCGTAGATCGTTTAAAAAGGAGTGTGCGATGAGCGAAGAAGAAACGCAGACGACATCTGAGGCCCCTCCGCCGCCTCCGCCCGCTGCTTCGGGCTCGTCGGGTGGTGCGTCGTCGAATCGCGGTCTGATGATTGCCCTGTCCTATCTCTGGCTGTTGGCGATCGTGCCACTCCTGGTCGAGAAAGACGACGCCGAGGTGCAGTGGCACGCCAAGCACGGCCTGGTCTTGCTGGTAGCGGAGGTCATCCTCTGGTTGGCGTTTGCGGTGCTCAGCATGGTGCTCGGTCCACTGGCATGCGTGCTGGCGATCGTGCAGCTGGTTCTTTTCATCGGGATCGTCGTGGTTCACATCATCTGCATCGTCAAGGGCGTCAACGGCGAGCGCTTTCTCGTGCCGGCAATCAGCCAGTACGCGGATCGCTTCTAGGACTGGAGGCCGAGATTGAATCAAGCAGCAACCAGCAACCGTCCGGTCATCGCGCTCATTCTGGGGATTCTGGGAATCATCTGCTGCGGCCTTCTCGCGCCGGTGGCCTGGTACATGGGCTCGCAGGAGGTCAAGGCGATCGCCGCCGGCACGGCCGCGGCTTCGGGCGAAGGTCTCGCCAAGGCGGGAATGATTCTGGGCATCATCGGCACGATTCTGCTCGTGCTGACGCTGCTCTGGGTGTTTTTCGCCGGCGGAATGGCCGTCATTCAAGGCCTTTCGGCCGCCTGATCGCCGACCTGATCTGATGGCTCGGCCGGGCTTCGGATGGTGGCTCGCAGGCCTGGCGGGGATTGTCGCGTTTTGGCTGGTGAGGGCCTGGAATCCGGTCGATTCCGGTTTCCAGGTGTGCGTTTTTCGAGGCGTGCTCGGCCTGCCCTGCCCGGGGTGCGGGCTCACTCGAGCGGCCGGGCACCTGGCGAGGGGGTCGTTCGCGGCCGCGTTCACCCTCCATCCGCTCGCGCTGCCTTTCGCCGTCGAAGCGGTGCTCGGCTGGCTGGGTTGGGGCCTCGTCGGAGGAGACCGCTTCAGGCGCTTCGTGTCCGAGAATGCCGGAGCACTGACCTTGGCCAACACGGTTCCCCTGTTCGCGCTGTGGCTGGGGCGAGCGGCGACCGGCGCCCTGCCGTTCTAGCCTCAACCGCGCCGCACATGTGTGCGGCGCAACCCTGACGACCGGCCGATGAGGCCGGGAGGTCCGTCTTGAAGGCCTCGATCGATGCGCGAGCTCTACCGGCCGATGAGGCCGGGAGGTCCGTCTTGAAGGCCTCGATCGATGAGCGGGCTCTACCGGCCGATGAGGCCGGGAGGTCCGTCTCCTCTCGGGCCTCCGGCGCTAGGATGGTGGGGTGCCTCGTCCCGTGCTTCGCCGGTGGATTCTCATTGCCGGCATACTCGTCGTCGCGCTCGGCGCTGACCTCGCCCGCTCGCCCGCGGACCAGTGGAGCGCGAAGGCCCTTCTGGGCGGGATCGATCTCTATCAGGCGACTCTTTCCAAAGCCCTGGGTGCGAGCGGCGCTCGGTGCCGATTCGAGCCGACGTGCAGTCACTACGGTGAGGCGGTGATCCATAAATACGGTGCGGCCAAGGGAAGCGCCCTGGCGCTCGCGCGCATCGCTCGATGCGGTCCCTGGACGCCCGCCGGCACCCACGATCCTCCGCCGTAGTCGACGGTGTTAGCATCGCTCGCTCATGACCGAGCCGGCGGCACATCCCACCGAGATTCGTCGCCTGGCCGAGGTTCAGCGGCTGCGCGTCCTCTGGTCGGATGGCCATCAGGCCGAGTATCCGTACGACTACGTTCGCGGCTACTGTCCCTGCGCGGGCTGTCAGGGCCACACGCCCAGCGAGATTCGCTTCAAGCCGCCTGGCGGAGCGGTCGAGCCCTGGCGAATCGAGCCGGTCGGCAACTACGGGATCTCGATTCAGTGGTCGGACGGACACGCGACCGGGATCTACAGGTTCGATTTTCTGCGGACGATCTGTCCGTGCGAAGTTTGTACGAAAAACAGAGAGGCGCTTGCCGGCGACGGCGTCGCCGACCCCGACCCCCAGCAAGGAGTTGAGTGATGATGAAGGTTGTAGTGCTCTTGATAGGAATGGGTATCTTCGGTCTTGCCGCGTTCGGCCAGCCGAATCTCGCCGAGAAAGTGGTTCTCGAGACCAATCACGGTCGCATGGTGATCGAGCTCGATGCGGAGAAGGCGCCGCAGACGGTCAAGAGCTTCCTCGAGAACGTCGACTCCGGGATCTACGAAGGGTCGCTCTTCCATCGGGTGATCCCGAATTTCATGATCCAGGGCGGCGGATTCACCAAGGACTTCAAGCTGATCCCCACCGACAAGGTCCTCACGAACGAGGCCGACAACGGGTTGAAGAATCTGCGCGGCACGGTGGCGATGGCGCGCAAGGGCGATCCGCACAGCGCCTCGATCCAGTTCTTCGTCAACGTGATCGACAACGACTTTCTCGATCACACAGCGAAGACGCAGCAGGGCTGGGGCTACGCGGTTTTCGGGCGCGTAGTCGAGGGAATGGAGGTCGCGGATGCGATCGCGGCGGTGCCCCGCGGCAGGGTCGGCTCGATGGGCGACGTTCCCAACGAGGCGGTGGTCATCGAGAGCGCCGAGCGGTTGTCGACGGAGACGCCAGCGAGCCCGTAGTGACCACCGGGCCATCGAGGACACCCGTCACGGCTGGCCCCTTCCGACTGGTTTTGCTGACAGGTACGGGACGATTTCCGTCGACACGGAGGTCGACCGCGACTATTTACGCGTCTTGCCGCGCACGTACTCGAGGCAGGCCCACAAGACCTCGAGTTGCTCGCGACCGTGGGGAATCGAGAGGCTCATCCAGACGTCACGGATCGCGGTCAGCAGGTCGTAGAACTCGAAGCCCGCGTCCTTCTGCCGGCCTTTCTGAATGATGCGCCGCATTGCGGCAAAGACGTCGGAGGCGTTCCAAAGCGACGGCGACTTGCCACGCAGCTCTTCCCAGGCGACCTCCAGCGCGGCGAGGCGCTTTCTCGAAACTTCGGGGTCCCGGTAGCGCTCGCGCAACGTGCGCACGGCATAGAGATCGTCGAAGCTCGCGCCTTCGGGAATCTGATGAGAGCTGATGACTTGCCAGTGTTGCGGCAGGAGCTCGTCTTTCTTGATCTGCATGACCAGCGTGTCGTATCGCTTGAGCGGCAGGTCCTCGAACAGCACGCCGACCAGCGGATAGTCGTCTCCTTGAGCCCAGCGGGCGATGCCGTCGAGGTCGGGAAGCTCGCGGGGCGGCTCGGGTGGGGGCTTCTTTGGCGCTGCGGAGGCCGGTTTGGCGCCGGCGTCGCGCGAAGGCTCTTCGGTAGTCATCGCGCGCGCACTCTATCGAAGTTGCGGGATTGTGTGCGAGAAGGCCGTAGGCGAGGCGCCGAGTCGCGATAGGATCGCCCCTGCTTCCGGCCCACGCCGAGACCTACCCTAAACTTTCTTCAGAATGCGTAAGTTCCGCCGGTTGGCCCGGCTCCTGTCCGCGTCCGCCCTGGTTCTCGCCCTCGGCTGCTCGACCGAAGAGCCGAGCGCACGTTACCTCGACTTACTCGATGACCTGCCCGGGCTCGAGAAGCACGTCGAGACGAGGGCGATCGATTTCGGCGCACCGGAAGCGCGCGCCGACATGGTGCGCGGCTTTTCGGAGACCAGCTGGGATGGCAAGCGCGAACGTTATTTCGCGCGCGGAGTCGGCAAGCGATCGGTGGTTCGGTTTGCTCTGCTCGAGGCCCGCGACCTCCAGCTGGTGCTCGAGGGCCGGCCGGTTCCGCGAGACGCGAGCGAGCGCGTGGAGATCGCGGTCAACCGGGACGTGCTCGGGGAGATCGTGCTGGAGCCGAAGCTGGGTCGCTACAAGATCACGCTGCCCCGGTCGGCGCTCCTGGTGGGCGAAAATCTTCTCTATCTCACCTATTCCGGTGATGCCGAAACGGTTGCCTGGTATCGGCTACAGTTTTCACCCGGGGCGGCGGTGGCCCGGTTGCCGGTCAACAACCGTTCTGCCGAGTCGCTCTTTCTGCCCTTCGGCAGCCAGGTGACGGTTCCCGTGCTGGCTCCGCCGCGATCTCAGTTGCGCTTCGACAAGCTCGGAGTCCGCGGTGAGAGCGGCCGACTCAAGATCGACGTACGGCGAGACGGGGCGCCCGATCTGGTCTTTGAAGAGGCGGCTGCAGCGGAATCGCTCGCCTACGACCTCGAGCTCGAGGACTGGACCCCGGTTCGGCTCACTCTGACCGCGCAGTCGAGTGCCGCGACGGGCGAGCGGGACGGTGTCGCTCTGGTCCGACCGGCGGTCTGGTCGCCGGAACGTCATTTTCAGATGCTTCCGGCGTCGCAGAGCACCGGTGGCGGAGGCGTGAAGCCGGCCAACGTGATCGTCTATCTCGTGGATACTCTTCGCGCCGATCGTTTGGGAGCCTACGGCTACGAGCGGCCGATCTCCCCTTCGATCGACGCGTTCGCCGAGCGGGCCACGTTGTTCGAGAACGCGATCGCCCAGACCTCCTGGACCCGTCCGGCGGTGGCGTCCGTATTCACCGGCATGTGGCCGGCTGCGCACGGCGTCAACCGGACCAAGGACCGGTTGCCCGATGAGACCGTGACCCTGGCCGAGGTCCTGAGTGGTGCCGGCTACGACACCGTCGGCTACGTCGCCAATCCGAATGTCTACCGGAAGTTTGGACTCGCGCAGGGTTTCGATCTCTATCGCCATATGCCCGGCAGGAAGCCGCCCTCGGACAGGATCAACGAGGAGGTCGGCGCCTGGCTCGACCTGCGGGATCCCGACCGGCCCTTTTTCCTCTACGTTCACACGGTCGATCCCCACGATCCGTACGAGCCCCCGGAACGATTTCGCCGCCAACATGCGCCGGGAACGGAGGACGTTCTCGCCTTGCCCAAGAAAGCTCGGTGGGTCAAGCAACATCGCGAGGCCCTGAGCGATCTCTACGACGCCGAGATCGCCTTCAACGACACGAGCTTCGGCGAGCTGGTCGCGAATCTCCAGGCACGCGACCTCTGGGACGACACCCTGGTGGTCTTTCTGTCCGACCACGGTGAGGAGTTTCAGGAGCACGGTGCCTGGACGCACGGCCGGGCGCTGTTTGACGAGAGCATTCGGATTCCGCTGATCGTGAAATGGCCCGGGCAGAGGAAAGGCGAGCGGCGCCGGGATCTCGCCCAGCAGATCGACGTGGGCTCGACCATCCTCTCGGAGCTGGGGCTCGAGTGGCCCGAGGCGTTCGAGGGACGCGACCTCGCCCGCTCGGCGGCCGACCACCCGCCGACCGCGTTTTCCTATCTCAACTACTACGGTCCGCTGCAGCTCGCAGCCGTGCGGGAGGAGTGGAAGCTCATGGTGCGGGTCGATCGCAAGTCAACGTGGCTCTTCGATCGCGGCACGGATCCGGAGGAAACCGAGGACTTCACTCGGGATCACCAGATCCGCAAGGACGTTTTCGATTCCGAGCTCGCCGGGGCGCTTCGGCCTCGCCCCTACTGGCTCACCGCCGGCGAAGCCGTGATCGACAAGAAGCTCGAAGAGCAGCTCCGGGCCCTGGGGTATCTGAACTGACCCGGCTCGGCTGAGCGGGCATGAAAAAAAACGGGCTCGAGAGCCCGTTCGAAAGGCGAACCGCGCGGTTCGCGGAGCTTGATGATGGTGCCGAAGGCCGGAGTCGAACCGGCACGGGTTGCCCCACACGGCCCTCAACCGTGCGCGTCTACCAGTTCCGCCACTTCGGCGTCGAAGTCGATGCTATCAAGCCCCCCCGGATTCCTCGGCGGTGGCCTCGCCTGTGTCCTGGCCGGTGTCCTGAGTGGTGCCGCCGCCCTCGGTTGGCTCGGCGAGGTCCGCATCCGGAGCCTGGCCGGCTTCGCCTTCCGTCGCGGGCACGGCCTCTTCGACCGCGGGAGCTTCGACCGCGGTCTCGGC
Organism: Thermoanaerobaculia bacterium; assembly: GCA_945787635.1. Taxonomy (GTDB): domain Bacteria; phylum Acidobacteriota; class Thermoanaerobaculia; order Multivoradales; family JAHEKO01; genus CALZIK01. The sequence goes on from CALZIK010000195.1 coordinate 8,411, forward strand.
GGCGGGGGCGGCTGGCGCCGATCCTTCGACCGTGCTCATGACCGAGCCGCCGCCGGTCTTCAAGAAACCGATGGCGATGGTCGTCAGGATGAAGCCGACGAAGCCGGCGACCGTCAGCTTGTGGAGGAGGTTGGTGGCGCTGCGAGCGCCGAAAGCCGTTTGCGTGCCGCCACCCCCAAAGACCGACAGGTCGGCGCCGCTGCCCTGCTGGAGCAGCACGACGAGGATCAGGAAAAGGCAGATCAGCACGTGGATGCCGTAGACGATATAGATCATGGTAAGTCCTCTCTCGGGCGGCGCTTACGAGCCGCAGGAGCGGATGATAGCCGAGAATTGGCTGGGGTCAAGGCTCGCGCCGCCGACCAGGAAGCCGTCGATGTCGGGTTTGGCGAAAAGCGAAGCGGCGTTTTTCGGGTTGACCGAGCCTCCGTAGAGAATCCGCTTGCTCGCCGCCGCGGGCTCTCCGATGAGGTCAGCGAGCGCCTCGCGCAGGAAAGCGTGGGTTTCCTGGGCGATTTCGGGGGTCGCGGTCTTGCCCGTGCCGATCGCCCACACCGGCTCATAGGCCAGCGCGAAGGGCTCAGGTCGCTCGGCGAGCGAACCCGACAGTTGGCGCTCGAGAACTTCCAAGGCGCGGCCGCTCTCGCGCTCACCCTCGCTCTCGCCGATACAGATGAGCGGCGTCAACCCGGCGGCAACCGCCGCCTGGGCCTTGGCGGCGACCTGAGCGTCGGTCTCGCCGTGATCGCGCCGCCGCTCGCTGTGGCCGCACAAGACCCAGCTGCAGCCGGCATCGACGAGCTGGGTGGCGGAAACGTCGCCGGTATGGGCGCCGGCCGGCTCGGGATGAAGGTCCTGCCCACCGACCGCGATCGGGCTGCCGGCGAGCCCGGCCGAGGTCGTGGGCAATAGGGTGGGTGAGGGGAAGATCACGACTTCCCCGAGAGCGTCCGAAACCAGACCCGGCAGCTCGCGGCAATAGGCCTCGGCCTCGGCGGCGACCTTGTGCATCTTCCAGTTGCCGCCGAAAAGCGGCCGCCTGCTGATCGACGTCATTCAAGCGCTCCTTTCCAAGACTGCGACCCCGGGGAGGACCTTGCCGGCCAGAAGCTCGAGCGAGGCGCCGCCGCCGGTCGAGACATGCCCCAGGCGGTCGATCACACCGGCCCTGTGCGCCGCTGCCACGGTTTCGCCGCCACCGATCACGGTCCATCCCGGGCAGGCCCCCATGGCTTCGGCGACGGCGACCGTGCCGGCGTCGAAGGGTGGCTTCTCGAAAACACCGAGAGGGCCGTTCCAGAAGACCGTGCCGGCACTTGCGACGAGCTCGGCGATCGCGGAGCGGGCCGCTGGACCGATGTCGACGGCCTTAGTGCGCGCCGGCACCTGACCGGGTACGACCGTGGCCACGTTGCGAGGGTTGTCGAGGTCGTCGGTCACCACGAGATCGGCCGGGAGCAGCAGATCGGTTCCGGCGGACTCGGCTCGCTCGATCAGTTCGGAGGCCAGCTCCAGGCGATCGTGCTCGACCAGCGACTGCGCCAGGTCAAAGCCCTGGGCGGCCAGAAAGGTGTTGGCCATTCCGCCGCCGACCGCGAGCGCGTCGAGCCGGGGCAACAGATTCTCCAGGGTCTCGATCTTGCCTTCGATCTTGGCGCCGCCGACGATGCCGACGAAGGGCGCAGCGGGTCGGTCCAGGAGCCTTCCCAGGGCCTTGATCTCCGCTTCCAGGAGCCGGCCGGCGGCGCGGTCGGGAAAGTGCAGCGCCGCTCCGACCACCGAGGCGTGCGCGCGATGGGCGGTGCCGAACGCGTCGTTGACGTAGAAGTTTCCGAGCCCCGCGAGCCGGCTCGCAAACTCGGGGTCGTTGGCTTTCTCGCCGGGCCAGAAGCGCAGGTTCTCGAGCATCATGACGCCACCGGCCGATTGATCTCGGACCATGGTCTCTGCTTCCGCCGGCGTCCGCGCGAACCGGACCGGGGCGTCCAGAATGCCGGCGAGGTGGCGCGCCACCGGCTCGAGGCTGAATGCCAGATCCGCGTCGCTCTTCGGTCTGCCGCAATGGGAGAGGAGGACGATTCGCGCACCTCGATCGACGAGCTCGCGAATCGTGGGCAGCGCGGCACGGATACGGGTGTCGTCGGCGACCCTTTCGTCGGACAGGGGCACGTTGAAGTCGACTCGAACGAGGGCGGTTCGATCCCCGATCGGGGGCAGGTCGTCGAGAGTTCTCAGGTTCGGCAAGAAACGGCTCCTAGGGTTGGTCGTGTTCGGCGAGGAGCTCCAGGATATCCGCAAGCCGCGCCGCGTGCCCCCACTCGTTGTCGTACCAGGCGACCACGCGAACCAGAGCCCCGCCGGCGCCCCGGTTCAGCGAGCGGGTCAGGGGCAGATCCACGATCGCCGAATGCGAGTCGCCGATGAAGTCCGAGGACACCAGCTCGTCGGCGGTAGTGGCCAGTACGCCGGCGAAGTCTCCGCCGGCGGCCTCGATGAAAAGACGATTGAGGTCCTCGGCCGACGGGCTGTCGTCGAGCTCGGCGACGAGGTCGATCAGCGAGACGTTGGGAGTGGGAACCCGCACGGCGAAGCCCTCCACTCGGCCGGCGAGCTCGGGCAAGACTCGTCCCAGGGCTTCCACGGCGCTGGTGGAGGTGGGAATCATGTTCAAGGCTGCCGCGCGGGCTCGGCGCAGGTCGGGATGGGCGGATTCGAGCAGTCGCTGGTCGTTGTTGTAGCTGTGAACGGTGTTGAGCATGGCCCGCCGAAGGCCGAACTCGCGATGGAGCAGGTACGCCACCGGGGCCAGACAGTTGGTCGTGCACGAAGCCCCACTCAGGAGGTGATGGCGCTGGGGATCGTAGGCGCCGTCGTTGACCGCGCGACACAGAGTCAGGTCCAGGCCTCGAGCATTCGCCGAGACGATGACCTTCTCGACTCGGCCGCGCCGGTGGGAAGCGGCGCATTCCCGAGTCAGGCACCTGCCGGTCGCATCCACGACCACCCTCGCGTCGGTCGACGGCCAGGGAATCTCTGAAGGCTCGGCCTCGTCGAAGACGGGAATTGGGCGCCCGTCGAGGATCAGCGTTCCCGGGCTCGCGGCAACCTCGCCCTCGAAACCTCCGTGGATCGTGTCGTGCGCCAGCAGGTGGGCGAGTTCGGGGGCGCCGGCGACGTCATTGGCGGCAACCAGAGCCAGCGACTCGCGCTTGGCCGCGATGCGCAGCAGAGCGCGACCGATGCGGCCGAGACCGTTGATGGCGAAAGGTATCGGCATGGATCGCGGGCCGCGAAGAAACAAAAGTCTATCAAGGGGCTGACGGAACACCGGGCTCCGCGAAGCTATGATTCGACCCGTCATGACCTCCTCTGACATCGAGCGCCGCGCCGGCCTGATCCTGGGGATCGAAACCTCTTGCGACGACACAGCCTGTGCGCTGGTCGAGGCCGATGGGTCGGTGCTGTCCTCGGTGGTCTCCAGTCAACTCGCGGTCCACGAGCCCTACGGTGGGGTGGTTCCGGAGATCGCTTCTCGTGAACATCTTCGCAACTGGCCGGCCGTGCTGCGCAAGGCCCTCGAGCGCGCGGACCTGAATCTCGAGGCCGTGGACGCAGTGGCCGCGACCCGAGCGCCCGGGTTGATCGGCTCGCTTCTGGTGGGCCTGTCGCTCGGCAAGGCAATGGCCCGCGGCCTCGGGCGTCCGTTCTACGGCGTCCACCACTTGGAAGGGCACCTCTACTCGCCGTTCTTGCAGGTGAGTGGCGCGGGCGCGGAATCGCCGCCCGAGCGGTTCGTGGCTCTGGTCGTGTCGGGCGGGCACAGCGCTCTCTACCGGGTGCGGCGGGGCGAGACCGAGACCATCGCCGAGACGCGGGACGACGCCATGGGCGAGGTCTTCGACAAGGTCGGCAAGCGTCTCGGTCTGCCCTATCCGCAGGGACCCAAGGTGGACGAGATCGCCGAGGCCGCGGAGACCGAAGTGCCCGAGTTCGCGATTGCGCGCTGTAGCGACGGCAGTCTGGATTTTTCCTTCTCCGGTTTGAAGACCGAGACGCTCCGTGCGTTGGACCGCGTATCGGCGCCCGCGGACGGCTCCGACGCGGTTCCCGCGGTCGCCGGCGTCGTTGCCGCCTTCCGCGCCGCCGCGGTGGCGCAGATCCTCGACCGGCTCGAGCGGCTGCACCGTCGAGACCGCTTCGAGACCATCGCGGTATCCGGTGGTGCCGCGGCCAATCGGCTGTTGCGCAGGAGCCTGCCCGAGTGGGCGGCGGACCACGGCGTCGATCTGCGGCTCGTCGACCTCACGCTTTCGGGCGACAACGCGGCGATGATCGCCTACGCCGCGAGCCGCCGCCTGGCCGCCGGCGAGGCCGGGGATCCCTGGACGGTCGAGGCTGCGAGTCGAGCGCCGCTGGGCGCCAGAGCGAGGTAGGAGGAAGCCCCGAGCTTCTTTGCCGCTTTGCTAGATTGCGGCCATGGTCAAGGGAGCGCACCCGGTTTCCGTTTGGGTCGTCACCCTGGTCGGGTTCTTGGTCCTGCCTGGCCTCGGGAGTGCCGAAAGCGCTGCGGCTCTCGCTGCTCGCACCGACTATGAAGACCTCCAGGAGTGGAGTTTCTCGGACGCCGCGGCTCCCCTGCCGCCGGAAGGACTGCGGTGGACGCTCGGCGCTTCGACGTTCGAGCTCACCGAGGGCCGGATTAGACGACTCCGGCCGACCTCGGCCGGGGAGGTCACCGGGTTTCTCTTCGAGGGCAAGGGGCGTCTCGAGATCGAGGTCCACGACCCCGTGGAGCTGCGCCAGCTCCGGCGCTTCATGAAATCCGACGCGGACGGGTTCGAGACGGAGTTCACCGAGCTCGTCGCGCGGTCGGGGGACCTGTCTTTTCTCGATCGCCTCGGGCCGATCGCCTCGGGCCGCTACCAGCCCGACGCGACCGCCAGCGATCGCCGCGACCATTGGCTTCGTTTCCGCCGGCACGACGCCGACGCCCGAGTGATCGCGGCTCTCGCCAACCCCGGGGACTCGTACTTTCGCGCCGACCTCAAGACCCGGGAGCACGACTGGGTGACCTTCGATTTCGATCGTCGGAGGATCGAAGAGCTCCACCTCTCGGTCTTCCGCAAGCGCAACTCGGTGGTGGAGCACTGGCTGGGTCTCGACGTCGAGCCGGACGACATCGCCCCCGGAGCCGTCGAGCTCGAGCACTTCGACTGTTCGGTCAGCCTGCTCAAGTCCGGTAAGGATGCGATCGACGCCAAGGCCGGGCACACCAAGCTGATCGGGGAGTTCTCGGTCGCTTCGCAGTTTCGCGCAGGCCGCAGCGGTGATTGGGCGATCCGGTTGTACCTCCATCCGATGGCGAAGGTTCTCGAGGTTCGGGACTCAGAGAGTCGGTCTTTGCCGTTCCTGCGCGACAACCTTGGCGCGCGCTGGAAGAATCTCGACAAGAGACTGCACGACATCGATCTGGTGGTCCTGCTCGCCGAACCGACGGTGGCCGGCGAAGCCCTCGAGCTCGCTTTCGACTATGAGCTTGAGGTCGCCAACTACATGCCCGGCAGATCCTGGTATCCGCTCGGCGAGGAGCTCGAACGAGGTCCGACCAACAGGCATACCGCCGAGCTGCGCATCGAAACCCGGGACGAGTTCGAGATCCGGGCGATGGGAGAGCAGATCGACGACGCGGTCGAGGGTTCCTCGCGGATTGCCAGATGGCGGGTCGAGAAGCCCGCCAAGATGATCACTTTCGCCATCACCCGGAAGATGGAGGAGCACATCCTCGAGGTGGAGGCCGGGCCGGAGGTCGCGGTGTTCGGCCCTCCGGTCGGCGACGACAAGCTGCTCCGGATGGGTGCCGATATCGTCAACAGCCTGGCCTACTTCCAGGAGCTCTACGACGAGACTCTTCCGGAGAAGCGGCTCTATGCGACCCTCATCCAGGCCGGCCACGGTCAGGCCTTCGACGGTTTTGTCCATTTGACCGAAGAGAGCGCGTATCGCTCGGCGAGCCGGGGCATTGTCGAGCGGTTCCTGGCGCACGAGGTCGCGCACGCCTGGTGGGGCCACCTGGTGGGCTGGGCCAGCTACCGGGACCAGTGGCTGAGCGAAGGGATGGCGGAGTACGCGGCGATGATGTTCATCGAGGCCGAGGTGACCGGAGGCGACGAGATCTTCCGCGAGATCGTCGGCGCCTACCGGGACGAGCTGATCGGCTCGATGAGCTCGTCGATGAGCCACTTTACCGATCCCAATCGGATCCAGCTCGCGCGGGTCGCGCAAGCCAGGATCGGTCCGATCGCGCTCGGCTTTCGCGCGGCGACCGCGGAAGCGCCGAACGCCTATTGGACGCAGAACTACCGCAAGGGAGCCTTGGTGGCGCACATGCTTCGTGGCACGTTGACCGTCCAGTCGGGAAGCGAAGAGCTCTTCCGGCGGGTGATGAGAGGATTCGTCGACCGCTTCGCTGACGGCGCGGCCTCGACCGCCGATCTCGCGGAAGAGGTGGCCCGCCACGCGCCCGGCGACTGGAGCTGGTTCTTCGAGCAGTGGGTCAATCGGGCGGAGATTCCGACCTACAAGTGGAGTGCGAGTATCGGCCCGGGACCCGACGCGGACGGCATGTACCCGGTCGAGCTCGTCGTCAGGCGCGAGGACGTGTCGGAGGATTTCCGCATGTTTGTTCCGGTCGAGGCCGAGTTCTACAAGAACCGCACCGAGATAGTGCTGGTCGATGTCGACGAGGACACCGAAAGTTTTAGCTTGTCGTTTGCGGAGCGGCCCAGCAGGATAGTCTTCAATCCGGACGCCGCGGTTCTGGCGAAAACGGAGAAGTCCAAGAGATGACACTCAGTCCCGATCTGGTGGCCGAGATCCTGGTTCGCCAGGGCGTCCTGAAGGAGGAACAGGGCAAGGAGGTTCGCCGCGAGGCCAGGCTTCTGCCGACGCGGCCCGGGAATCCCCGTGCGTTCGAGCAGCAGACGCCGGCCTACGACGTCGTCGAGCACCTGAGCTTTCCGAGCAAGGAACGCCCGGAGCGGACCATCGGCGAGATGGACATCGCGCGCGCGATCGCCCGGGACGCGGGCGTCGAATTCGTGCGCATCGATCCGCTCAAGCTGAACGCCGATTTCATCGAGGCGCGCATGTCGCGGCCCTTCGCAAAGCGCCATCGCATGCTGCCGGTCGGCCTTTCGAGTGGCCGCCTGCAAGTGGCCTGCGCCGATCCCTACGACATCGAGGCGATCGACTCGTATCGGCGGATCGTCGGCAGAGAGCTGGAGATCAAGGTGGCCTCGGAGCGCGAGATCCTTCGGGCTATCAACGAGTTCTACGGGCTCAGGCACTCGGTCAAGCGCGCCGAGGACGATCTTCAGGCCGGTTTCGACCTGGGCAACCTGGAGCAGCTGGTCAAGCTGCGCAGCTCAGCCGAGATCGAGTCCAGCGACAAGCATGTGGTCAACGCGGTCGAGTTCATGCTGCAGCACGCCTATGACACCCGGGCGAGCGATATCCACCTGGAGCCGAAGCGCGAGGTTTCCCTGATTCGCTTCCGGATCGACGGCGTTTTGCACGACATTCAGACCATTCCGAAAGTGGTGCATAAGGCGGTAGTCAACCGAATCAAGACCATGTCGCGGCTCGATATCGCCGAGAAACGACGGCCACAGGACGGTCGGGTGAAGACCACTCGGAGCGGGCTCGAGATCGAGCTTCGTGTCTCGACTCTGCCGGTCGCTTTCGGCGAGAAGGTCGTGTTGCGGATCTTCGACCCGGAGGTGTTGAGCCAGGACCTGGAGAACCTGGGGTTTTTCGTCGACGAGCTCAACACCTTCAACGATTTCATCACCCGACCCCACGGCATCATCCTGGTCACCGGTCCCACCGGCTCCGGCAAGACCACGACCCTGTATTCGGCGCTCAAGACGATCGCGAGCAGAGAGCTGAATGTCACCACCATCGAGGACCCGATCGAAATGGTGGACGAAGAGCTCAACCAAACCGCGGTGCAGCGCAGGGCCGACATCGGTTTCGCCACCGCCCTGCGCCACATCCTCCGGCAGGACCCGGATGTCATCATGGTCGGCGAGATTCGCGACGCCGAGACCGCGCAGTACGCGGTGCAGGCGGCGCTTACCGGGCACCTGGTGTTTTCGACCCTGCACACCAACGACGCCGCGGCGTCGATCACTCGACTGGCGGATCTGGGGGTCGAACCCTACCTGATCTCCTCGACTCTCATCGGTGTCGTCGCTCAACGTCTGGTGCGCAAGATCTGCCCGCACTGCTCTACCGAGCATGTCCTGAGTCCGCTCGAGACCAAGACGCTGCGGCTGTCGGTGCCCGAGGGCAAGCTGGTGCAGGTCAGGATCGGAGACGGATGCGCCGAGTGCCGCGGAACCGGACATCTGGGCCGCACCGCGATCTTCGAGATTCTACGAGTCGACGAGGCGATCCAGGCCCTGGTTCTCGATAGTGCCGACGCCACGCGTATCCAGCGCGAGGCGATCAAGAACGGCATGCGATCGCTTCGCCAGTCCGCCCTGCGCAAGCTTTCAGACGGCGCGACCTCCTACCAGGAAGTGGTCCGCGTCACCGCCCTGTAGCGGTCGGCGCCCTTGTCGACCGTCTTATCGACTTCCGCCGATCAGCTCCTGGCGAGCGCTTCCCTGACCTCGGCCTCGTCGATCACGAGGGCGCCGTCGACAGCGCCTTCGGTGGGCGCGAACTCGCGGTCGCGAATCACTCGCCGAAAGACTTCCTTCAGGGCCCGGGCGCCGAGCCGGGGCTGGTCGGCGGCCTTACGGGCGATCAGCCGGGCGGCTTCGGGTGACAGCACCAGGTCCACGCCGAACCGGGCAAGAAACTTGGTGGCACTCTCGAGCCCCGAATCAGGCGATCCGAGGAAAATTTTCAAGAGATCAGTCTCGTCGAGATCCTCCAGGAGCACCACCCCGTCGAAACGCGACAAGAACTGCGGCGACAGGCCGTAGTCGAAGAGATCCTTGCTGCGCATCCATTCGCGAAGCGAGAAGTCGGTTCTCTCGCGAACGCCTTCGGTGTCGAGCACGGTGACCGGTTGCAGCGAGCCGCGGTCCTGCCCGACCGTGACCCGGTCGTAGACGGCGTCGTAGAGTCCCTCGAACGCTCCCGCCGCGACGAACAGGATGCCGCGAGTGTCGAGAAACACGCGCCCGCCGCCTGAAGAGGCGGGCAGGGTCAAAGGCAGTCGCTCATTCTCCATCACCGTGAGCAGCGCCTCCTGCGCGCGAATACCCGGGACGTGAGCTTGACTACCAATGCGCGCTCGGATTTTGTCCACCTCGTCGATGAAGACGATTCCGTGGGCGACGCGATCGAGCAGCGCCGGAACCGTGCAGGCGGCTCCGAGCTGTTCTTCGGCGCGGGCGAGGAGGCGGTGCAGAAGACGCTCGCCGGGAGCCCCTTGGTCGGCCTCCTGCGCCAGGATGTTGGCGTGGACGCGAACCAGGGTCGAGCGCTGGGCGAGCGCCGGGCTCGAAGACAGAAACCATTCCACGGCGCGCATCGCCGTGGTCTTGCCTGAGCCTGAGGGGCCGATCAGGAGAACATTGCCCGCCGCCAGCCCGGCGAGCTTCTTCGAAAGGGCAACGGCGATCTCGCGGATCGCAAGATCCTGGCCGAACACCCGGGTCGCGAGTGAGTCGGCGATCTCTTGTGGGCTTGGTACCGAGTCGCTCAAGTCAGCGCCGAGTGTGGCTCCGACAGGTTGCGGCCGTCAATAGCAGAAGCGGTTGACGTCACTTCGGGTGTGGTCCGGCCCCGGTCATTGGGGTGTGGGGGTTGAGCGCCGTGTGGGCTAGGATCTGCGAGCCATGAGACCTTCACACGCAAAAACAGCTTTTGTCCTGGCTCTTTTCCTTCTCGGCACGCCGCTAGCGCTAATCGCGGGAGAGGCGACCGACGACGGAGGGGAGCAGCGGTTCCTGACCAGGGTACGGCGCTTGACCTTCGAAGGCCGGCGCGCCGGGGAGGGCTACTTCTCGCCGGAAGGCAAGAAGCTGGTATTCCAAAGCGAACGGGACGCCGCGAACCCCTTTTACCAGATCTACCTGATGGACCTCGAGACCGGCGAGACCGAGCGGGTCTCGCCCGGACACGGCAAGACCACCTGTCCGTTTCTGCGACCGGGCACGAACGACGTCCTGTTCGGTTCCACCCACCACGATCCCGAGTCCGAGCGCTGGCAGCGCGAGGAGCTCGAGCTGCGCGCCTCCGGCAAGGAGCGCCGCTATGCCTGGGACTACGATCCCGAGATGGAGCTTTGGGTGCGGGACGCCGAGACCGGCGAGCTCCGCCGCCTGACGAATGCCCGAGGCTACGACGCCGAGGCGAGTTATTCGCCGGACGGAGAGTGGATCGTCTTTTCGTCGACGCGAGGTGCCTATTCAAGCGAGCTCACCTCCGAAGAGACCAAGCTTCTCGAGTTGAACCCTTCGTTCTTCGGTGAGCTCTTCCGAATGCGCGCCGACGGCAGCGGCCTCGAGCAACTGACCGACGCACCCGGCTACGACGGCGGCCCGTTCTTTTTCCCGGACGGCGAGCGCATCGTGTGGCGGCGGTTCGATCGCGAGGGCCTCATCGCCGACATCTTCACCGCCGCGGCGGACGGATCCGAGGCCCGGCAGGTCACCGATTTCGGCGCCATGAGCTGGGCCCCGTACGTTCACCCGTCGGGTGAGTACATTCTGTTCGCTTCGAACAAGCTGGGATTCTCGAACTTCGAGATCTTCATGGTCGATGTCGACGGGCAGCGCGAGCCGGTTCGGATCACCCATACCGACGGCTTCGACGGGCTGCCGGTGCCCTCGCCGGACGGCAGCAAGTTGGTCTGGACGTCGAGCCGCCACAAGGGCGAGGGCGGACAGCTCTACATGGGAGACTGGAACCACGAGGCGGCGCGGGCCGCGCTGGCCGCCAGTCCGAAACGCGCGGCCGCCGAGTAAACGCGGACCCACGGGCATTCCGGGGACCACAAGGGAGTTATCAATGGCGAAGAAACGGATCGGAACATTGGCCGCGCTGGCGCTGCTGGGAATGGGTTTGCCGGGTCTTCCGGCCGGCGCGACCGAGAGCGGCTTACGCCAGCACGTGGAGGCGCTGGCGTCGGACGCCTGGCAGGGCAGGATGACCGGTAGCGAGGGGGCCGTGGCGACGGTCGAGTATCTGGTCGAGCAGTTGACGGCTCTTGGCGCCCAGCCGCTGCCGGGAGAGGACGACTTCGTACTCGAGTTCGAGTTCACCGCCGGAACCGACGACACCGGCTCGGCGATCACGCTCGAGGACGCGTCGGTCGAGAGCCCGGATCCGTCCGGAGGTCAGAGTTTCGCCGGAACCGGTCTGGTTCAGGCGCTGTCGTTCAGCGAGGACGGCGAGGTGACCGGACCCGCGGTGTTCGCGGGCTATGGCATGGTGGTTCCCGACGACGACGAGTTCTTCTACGACAGCTACGCCGGCATCGATGTCGAAGGCAAGATCGTAGTGGCGCTGCGCTATTTCCCCGAGGACGCCGAAGACGAGACGCGCGCGCGGCTGTCGCGATTCGCGGGCCTTCGATACAAGGCGATGCAGGCGCGCGAGCGCGGCGCGTTGGCCATGGTGGTGATCACCGGTCCGCGCTCACCGAATGCCGGTGAGGTCGTGCCGATGGCGTTCGACGCGGCGGTCGCCGATTCTGGTCTGCTGGCGGTGAGCGCGAACGCAGAGGTGGCCGAGAAGCTGCTCGCCTATGGGTCCACAAAGACCCTCGAAGAGATCCAGAAGTCCTTTGACGACGCCAACCCGCACGTGGTCGGCTTCGATCTGGAGGGACTCGAGCTCACCATCAAGGCCAGCGTTCGGCGCGAGAAGAAGATCGGCCGAAACGTGGTTGGGATTCTGCCGGGAGCGGTACCGGCGGGGTCGAACGGATCGGGCGGCTCGAACGGTTCCAACGGGAGCCCGGACAAGCCCTACCTGGTGATAGGAGCGCACTTCGATCACCTCGGCAAGGGGCGCACGGCGGGCTCACTGGCGGACAAGAGCGAGGCCGATGCGATTCATTACGGTGCCGACGACAACGCTTCGGGCGTGGCTGCGGCGCTGTCCGTGGCCGGGCGGCTCGCGGGCAAGGAGACGACGCGGAAGCTTGTTTTGGCCTTCTGGTCGGGAGAGGAGATCGGCATTCTGGGGTCTGCCGACTTCGTCAAGAACGGCCCCCTGGCGGTCGAGGAGATCGCCGCCTACATCAACTTCGATATGGTCGGGCGCTCGAAAGACAACAAGCTCTCGTTGCAGGCGGCCGGCTCGAGCCCTGTCTGGCCCAGCTTGATCGAGCAGTCCAACGTGCCGGTGGGCTTCGACCTCTCGATTCAAAACGATCCCTACTTGCCGACCGACAGCACGTCGTTCAACACAGTGAAGGTGCCGACGCTCAACTTCTTTACCGGCAGCCATGAGGACTATCACCGCCCCTCCGACACCGCCGAGAAGATCAACTACGAGGACCTCGAGCGAATCTCGCAGCTGGGCACATTGATTGCCGGCAAGGTGAGCCGGCTGGACGCTCCTCCCGAGTTCGTCACGGTGGAGCGTAAGGTCGAAGAAGGCGGCGGTCGTGATGGCGTTCGGGCTTTTACCGGCACCATCCCCGACTACGGCACAGAGGTCGAGGGGCTCTTGCTGTCCGGAGTCATCGAAGGCGGACCGGCCGACGAGGGCGGACTCCTGGGCGGCGACGTCATCGTTCAGTTTGGCGAGAAAGAGATCTCGAACATCTACGACTACACCTACGCGCTCGACGCGGTCAAGATCGGCGTGCCGGTCAAGATTGTCTTCCTGCGCGACGGTGAGCGACAGGAGACCACGATCACCCCGCGGTCGCGGGACTGAAACGGCGACGGTTCCTCTGTAGCGGGTCGATCTTCGTGTCGACCGTCTCCTCTTCGCCAAGGCAATAGAGGTCACGAGAGCAAGGTCGTGACCCGAAGCCTCGAGGTGGCTTCCGCGGACGTGGTCTTGCCGATGATCGCCGCCGCGTGACCCGAGTCCAGGAGCGTGGCGAGAGCTCCCTCGGCGTTCTTCTCGGGCACCCCGAAGAGCAGACCGCCCGACGTTTGCGGATCGAAGAGGAGCGCAAAGCGAGGGTCCCGGCGAGCGGCGCCATCGATCTCCATGCCCCTGGCGACGCGAGCGTTCTCCTCGTGAAAGGTACTGCGCAGCCCGGTCTCGAGAATCTCGGTCGCGCCGGGGAGAGCCGGAAGCCGGGTGACGTCGACGACCGCTGCGAGATCGGCCGCCCGGAGCATCGACGCCAGATGCCCGGCGAGGCCGAAACCGGTGATGTCGGTCGCGGCGCGCGCGCCGAAGCGGCGCGCGACGGCGGCGGCTTCCCGATTAGAGCGCTGCATCGAGGCGAGCGCGCCTTTGAACCACGGACCTCTCAGTTCGCCTCGCATGTCGGCGCGAAATAGTACGCCTGTGCCCAGAGCCTTCGAAAGAATCAGGGTCTCTCCAGCCCGGAGACGTTTTTGGGCAAGGAGCTCCTGGTCGCGCTCGGCGAAGCCCTCCACGTGAAACCCCATCAGAAGCTCGGTCGCGGTGGTGGTATGGCCGCCGATGAGGGCGATACCGAGCTCGTCGAGGGCGGCTCGGGCGCCCGCCATGAGCTCGAAGAGGGTGTCCTCGTGCTCGGAGTCTGAACTCCCTTCGGGCAGTGCCACCAGGGCGTGGGCGTAGCGCGGCTCGACTCCCTTGGCATAGAGATCGGAGGCCGCATTGATCGCAGCGACCTTGCCGACCAGGAACGGGTCGTCGGTAAACGCCCGGAACTGATCGACGCTCGAGACCACACGTTCGCCTCCGGGTGCCGTGTAGCACGCGGCGTCATCCGCATCGCCGAGGCCTAGCTCGACCGAACGGTTCTCGGCCGCGGGCGGCAATCGAGACAACGTCCGCTCGAGCGCCAGCTGACCAAGCTTGGCTGCGCAACCGCCGCAGAGCATCTCCATTTCAGCGCCTTCTCCATCCTCCTGCCCCATCGCCGCGGTGTCGAATGCCGTCGATCGATTGGGATGATCCAAGGGTTGGAAGCGATGCATGAACTTGCGGTCGATCGCGTCCTTGAGCCTGAAAACCCAGTCGCCTTCGAACGAGAGAAACCACTTGCCGCCGATGGCGCCGCCGCCGCCGGTGTTGACCAGGGTCAGAAAGTCGTGTTGTGGCGTGTAACGGTCAAGCAGTTTTCCACCGGCGAGCAAGCGCCGGAGGTTGGCGGTCAGGACCGGACCCTGGCGGACCGCGTACACGCCGGCCTTCGGAGTCGAGGGGTGGTTTTCGAGCGTCGCGCAATCGCCGACCGCGAGAATGTCGTCGTGGTCGAGGAGCTGGAGGGTGGAGCGGACTCTGACGAAGCCGCGCTCATCGGTGGGGAGGTCCGAGTCTCGAAACAGCGGCTGACTGACGGCGCCGGTGACCCAGAGAAGCAGATCGAACGCGGCATCGGTCTCGGTCCCTTGCGGGTCCGTCAGCCGCGCCGTATTCGCCTCGACTCCGACCACTCGTCGGCCGGTTAAAACGTGGATGCGTCTCTCTTTGGCCGCGCGAACCGTGCGGCGGCGCATGCCGGCCGAATACCCGGGCAAGATCTCGGGCCCGGACTCGATCACCGAGACGTCGACCGCGTGCCCTGCCTCGCGCAGACGGTGGTCGAGGGCAAACGCCACTTCGACGCCGCCGACCCCGGCGCCGACGACCACGACCCGGAAGGTGTCGCGCGGGCGCTCGGTGCGAAGCCGCTCGAAAAGCGCGTCCACCCTGGAGACGAAGAGTCCGATCGGTCGGGTCGGAATCGCGTGCTCGCGCACTCCCGGCGTCGAGAGGCCGGCGACCGTCGATCCGATGTTGATCGATGCGAGATCGAACGAAACGGCCGGCCGGCCTTCGAGAACGATCTGTTTTCGTGCCGTGGAGATACGGACGGCCTTGGCCAGGATGACTCGCGCGCCGATCCGGCGCGCGAGGGGGAGAACGTCGATCTCGAGCTCCTCCCTGCGGTACTGGCCGGCGACGAAACCGGGCACCATGCCGGAGTACGTCGCCACCGGCTGGTCGACGATCAACGTGATGCGCGTCTCAGGGGGCGGCTCCATGGCGAAGCCTTCGAGGACCTGGACATGGGAGTGCCCGCCGCCGACGAGGACGAGATCGGTGCGCTTGCTGGTCGACGTCGGCTGCATTGCGGTAACGGCGAGATCGGTCGCCAGAACTGTACCGGAATCGGATTTGGCGGCTGCGGGTAGCGGGCCGAGGTGAGCCGCGAGGGGGCAGGCGCTCCGCTCAGGGGCCGGCTCGGGCTGTCGGACTGCCGTATCTAGGCCCTCGCCTGCGCGTCGCTTCGGGCAAACCAATCGTGGCCTCCGGCCCGGCATTTCGAGCGCTCGCGTCGAGCCCCCTGAACGGAGCGCCTGCCGCCTCGCTTGTCTTGTGGTTGCGCCTTCAGGAGCAGGCGAGCCGGGTTTCCTTGTCGTAGGTGCTGCTCTACGATAGCGGGCCGGTTGTTAGGATCGCCACATGCGGGTCGCCACCTGGAACGTCAACGGCCTTCGCTCCCGCCTCGACTTCGTCAAGATCTGGCTGCGAGAGCGCCGGCCCGATCTCGTCGCCCTCCAGGAGCTCAAGCTCGAGGACGAGAGGTTCCCTCACGAGGAGCTCGAAGCCGAGGGTTTCGTCGCCGCCGTCTACGGACAGAAGGCCTGGAACGGAGTTGCGGTTCTGGCGCGGGAAGAGCCCGAGATCCTGCAGAAGGGCCTGCCGGGCCACGGCGAGCTCGGCTCGCGGCTCTTGACCGTCAGGGCCGGCGGCCTGTCGTTCACGAGCGTCTACTGTCCGAACGGCAAGAGCGTCGGCCATGAGGACTTTCCTCGCAAGCTAGCCTGGTTCGAGTCCCTGGCCGATCACCTTCGCGCGACCGGCACGCCGGCGCGGCCGGCGATCGTCGGGGGCGATTTCAACATTTGCCCGGAAGGGACCGACAGCTGGAACGAAGCCGGAAAGAAAGACAAGATCTTCCATACCGACGAGGAGCGCGCGAGGTTTCGGGCGCTGCTCGACCTGGGGATGGTCGACCTCTACCGGCGTCTCCACCCCGACAGGCAGGCGTTCTCGTGGTGGGACTACCGCGCCGGCGCCTTTCACAAGAACCAGGGCCTCAGGATCGATTTCTTGCTCGCGACGGCCGGAGTGGGAGAGGCCTCTGCGGTCGAGATCGATCGCGAGTTCCGTAAGAAGCAGGAGGGCCTGACCCCCTCGGACCATGCGCCGGTCTGGGCGGATGTTTCGGCATAAAAACCGAACGATCGATCTTTAATGGCTCCACAGGGCCAGAGCCGCGGTGAGCGCGAGGCCCAGAGTCGCAAAGAGCCACTTCGCCCAGCGGCTGCCGGGCTTGAGGAGCTCGTCCTGGAGCATGTCCATCGACGCGATGTAGAAAAAGGTCCCGGCGGCGAGCGACAGGACGAGCGCGTCGAAGGCGAGACCGGTCGCGGGCGCGATCAAACGCCGGGCGAAAAGACCGAGCAAGACCCCGACCGGCGTGGTCAGGGCGAAGATGGTGATCAGCCGCCGGAAGCGCCGGCGCTCTCCGCTGCGCGCCAACGCGAGGCCGAGAGCCAGGCCCTCGGTGACCTTGTGGGCAAGGATCGCGACCAGGATCGCGGCAACTTCTGCCAGGGCGGGCTGCAGGCCTAGAGCGATCCCGGCGAGAACCGAATGAAACGAGAGCCCCAGAAGTAGCCCGTACACGTGACCGGGAGTCTTCTGCTTCGAGGGGGCGATCGTGGGCAGGCCCTCGCCGGCGTGAGCGTGGGTCATGGCGTGCGCCGACTCGGGCAAAAGCACGTGCTCGAGAAGAAGAATGAAGGCGAACGCGCCTGCCGCCATGACGAAGGCGACCGGATAGCCGTACCCCAGCTCCCGCCAACCGGCATCGGCGTCGGGCAGCATGTGAATGAGCCCGATGCCGAGAAAGATGCCCGCCGAAAGTGCGTTGCCGCAGGAGAGCCAAGGCGAATCTGCGCCGGTCCTGCGACCGGCGAGCGGTAGCGAGCCGCCAAGCCAGCCGGCGGCGAAGATCAAGAGGACGGCGAGAAGCTTGACTTCGAGAATGCCCATGGAGGTCGCCGAGCGCGGACGCCTAGTGGAGGGCGGCCAGCGCTTCGGTTCTTGCCGCCTCGAACTCGTCGCCCGGGTTCCAGGTCGGCAGCTGGTCTTGCTCCGCGAGATGGAGCCCCATCTCGAATCCGAGGATCGCGTCCTCGATCATGCCGTCGAAGTCCCAGTCGTCGACCAGCTCATCCGAGGGTTGGTGATAGTGGACCGCCTCCCAGGCTTCGATCTGCTCCTTGCCCCAGCCCTCGGGCCGATCCACGAACTCGGTGCCGGTGTCGAGATAGATCGCCGGAACGCCGACCTTGGCGAAGTTGAACTGGTCGGAGCGGTAGAAGAATCCCCGGTCCGGGAACTGATCGGGTTTGACGGTGCGTCCCTGTTCGCCCGCGAACATCTCGACGACCGCGTCCAAAGACGACTTGCCGTAGCCGATGTAGGTGACGTCCTTGGTCCTGCCCCAGATGTTGCCGCCGTCGTAGTTGATGTTGGCGGCCATCCGGCCGGCGGGAACCGGTGGGTTCTGCGCGAAATAGGCCGAGCCCAGAAGCCCTTGCTCCTCGGCCGCGACGAACGAAAGCATGATCGAGCGCCTCGGCTTGTCGGGCATGGCGGCGAAAGCGCGCGCGATCGCGAGCACCTGGGCGCAGCCCGCGGCGTTGTCGAGTGCACCGTTGTAGATGTCGTCACCGGCGTCGTTGGCCTTGCCGACGCCCAGGTGATCGTGATGGGCCGAATAGACGATGTATTCTTTTGAGAGCTCGGGATCTCGCCCCGGGAGGGTTGCGACCACGTTGGCGGTTTCGACTCGCTGGACCTCATTAGTGAGCGTCAGCGATGTGGTGACCCCGAGCGACACGGGCTCGAAATCACGGCTCTTGGCGGCTTCGCGCAGCTGGTCGAGATCCTGACCGGCAAGCTCGAAGATCCGGTACATCGCGGCTTCGGAGGTCCAGGCGGGAATCTGGATTCGGGCCTCACCGGCAGTCGGTATCTCGAACTGCGGTCCGGTCCAGGATGACTGGACCACCTGGAACGGGTATCCCGCCGACGGGGTCGTGTGGATGATGATGGCGCCCGCCGCTCCCAGCTCGGCCGCCTTTTCGTACTTGTAGGTCCAGCGACCGTAGTAGAGGCGTCGGTTTCCCTCGAAGAGATCATCCGACCAATCCGGATCGTTGTTGATGATCACCAGAACCTTGCCCGACACGTCCATGCCTTTGAAGTCGTCCCAGTCGTACTCGGGCGCCTGAATGCCATAGCCGACGAAGACCAGCTCCGCCTCGGCGATCGAGGCGGTCTCCGCCTGGACGCCGCTCGAGGCGATGTACTCGTCCCACCACTGGAGCGAGACCTTCTTGCCGTCTTTCTTGAAGGTCCAGGTCGCCGGTGCGGTCGAGTTGACCCCGACGATGTCGAAGGGCTGCTCCCAAGAGCCACCGGCCGCTCCCGGCAGGTAGCCGATTTCCTCGAGCTCGGCGATGAGATATTGCCGAGCCTTTGCGTCGCCCTCGCTACCCGGGCCGCGACCGCCGTATGCGTCGCTCGAGAGCTCGGCGACCGGGTCACGGAGGGCCTCCGTGGTGATCTGCGCGAGTGCGCCCTGAGACTCGAGCAGTAGAGATTCCGTGGTAACGACTTCTTCCGCGGGCGGCGCGCACGCCGGAAGATTGACCAGTGCTGCGAGTGCGAGACAGAAAAGAGCCTTCTTCATTCTGATTCCTCCATTGATTTCGGGCCGGCGAGCGCACCCTGCAGCGAGTCGCTGGGCGCCCGTTGTCTTCAGAACGATACGCTTCCTGGCGCTCTACGTCGAGGCGAGTGAGGTCGCGCGGAAGGTTCGGCCGGGGGACGACTGGGTCGTATGATGGGTCGACAATAGGGGACCCCGCATGAAGAGCGAACGCAGTCTGGGCGGTCTCAAGGCCGTGCTCGTGGTTACTGGTGTGGTCGTGGGCGGAGTTGTCGCGGTTCTGTGGCTCGCTTCGAGCGTGAGCCCGAGGCCGAACGCGCATGGTGCGGCGGAATCGGTCGAGACGCTCTCGGTGGAGCAGGCGGTCGGCGAGCGGAGCGCGGCCATTGAGCCCGAGGAGCCGCGCTCCGGCACGCCGCTGGCGGCGCGAGCCGAAACGGCGTTGTCATCCCGCAGGGCAAACGAGCTCGCCGAGGTCGAGGCTACGGTCAGAGCCTGGGCGCGAGCCTGGTCCGACCAGAGCGTCGAGGACTACCTGGATTTCTACAGCGTCGGCTTCGAGCCGGCCGACGGCACGCCGCTTTCAAAGTGGAGACAGGAGCGCTATCCGCGCCTCCGAGACCCGCGCCGGATTCGTGTCGTGCTCGGCACGATCGACGTGCGAATGGCGTCGTCCGACCTCGCCATCGCGAGTTTCAAGCAGTCCTACGAGAGCGACATCTACACCGATCGTTGTCACAAGACGCTCGAGCTGGTTCGGGAAGACGGCGTCTGGGTGATCGAACGAGAGCTCGCCGAGGAGCTCTGACGGCCCCAAAAGCGAAGGGCCGGAGTCGGAACCCCGGCCCTTTCCAGTCGGGTCGCAGGTCCGATCTAGCCTTTGGCCAGGGAATCGCGGATCTCGGTCAGAAGCTTGACCTCGTCTGAAGGCTCGGGCGGTGCCGTCGGAGCTTCTTCTTGCTTCTTGCGCATGTTGTTCATCGCTCGAATCATCATGAAAATGACGAAGGCTATGATCACGAAGTCGACGACGTTCTGGAGGAACGCTCCGTACTTCATGATCGCGGCGCCGGCTTCCTCGGCCGCGGCTAGCGAGGCATACGAGTTGCCGTCGAGCGACGCGAACATGCTCGAAAAGTCGACACCGCCGGTGAACTTGCCGATCACCGGCATCAGCACGTCATTGACCAACGAACCGATGATCTTCCCGAAGGCGCCGCCGATGATGATACCGACGGCCATGTCCATGACATTGCCCTTCATCGCGAACTCTTTGAACTCTGACACCATGCTCATCCTGTTTCCTCCTGTGAAAAAGACAAAAACAACGCCCAGCCACCCGAGCGGCGGCGGGGCAAAAAAAAGACTCAACGCTTCCGTTGCGAGTCTAGCGAAGCGCTCCCAGTCCTCGCGATCGCGGTATTAGGAATCGTGTTGCGATTCGGAGTCTTCTGCCGCGGCTTGCCGAATCCGAACGAGCACCGGATCGTGATCCGAGGCCCGGGAACCGTCGGGAAAATCAGCGTTCAAGTGCACGATGTCGATCTCGGGTGAAGCGCCGGCCAGGCTTGTGCTCACCAGAACGTGGTCGAGAACCTGCGAGTTGCCTTGGTAGACATAGGTATAGCGATCGCCGGCCGGAACTGATTCCACTAGATTGGTCAGGCCCGAGTCGAGCAAGAGCAGGACGGGATCGCGGTACTCGTGCTCGTTGAAGTCGCCAACGACCATCGCTGCCGCCGCCGGGTCAAGCTCGAGAAGCCGGTCGACGAAACCGGCGACAACGCGCGCTTCTTCGGAGCGA
This sequence comes from Thermoanaerobaculia bacterium, assembly GCA_945787635.1. GTDB lineage: Bacteria > Acidobacteriota > Thermoanaerobaculia > Multivoradales > JAHEKO01 > CALZIK01. Next base: position 29,089 of record CALZIK010000195.1, read on the forward strand.
AGAGGTTCGCTGGTGCGCGGAGGCGGCTGGACGCCGCCGAAAAGAGAGCCGTCACCCCGCTTCGAGCGCAGATGGACGTTGACCAAGAAAAGCCTCTGCCCGTCGACTTCGAACTCGGCGACGAGGGGCTTCCTGACGCCGGTGAGGCTCCGAGCCGGGTCGGCTGAGAACGCGGGATGTCGAGCGCCGATACGGGCGGGGTTGGGGGACAGAAACGGTCCGTCCTCGTCCACCAGAAGCTCGGCCTCGCTGGCGGCGTCGGGCATGCCTCGCGAAACGAAGCCGACGCGATCCGGCAGGTAGAGGTAGGCGACGCGAATGTTGGCTCCCGGCTGGCCGCCGTCGGCCTGGTTGCCCGGATCGATCTGGCAGTACTCGTACCGGGGTCCGCCGGCCGCGGTGATCGCTTCGACCAGCCGCAGCAGAGTCCGTTCGGCGGTGACGGTGCCGTCGTCTTCGGGTCCGGTGTCGTCCTGGATCTCCTGCAGGGCGAGGATGTCTGGGGCCCCCAGGTTCTCGACGATCGAGCGTGCGAGACGAGCGTATTTTTCCGGTCCGCTTGTCGCGCTCAGGTTCTCTACATTGTAGGTGGCGACGGCGAGAGCTCGATCCGAGGAGAGAGTGGCGGTCTCGGGTTCGACGCCGCCCGAGAGGGGTACAGGAACCTCGTCGGCGAGGACCCGAAACCCACCGAAGGCGTAGTCGAGAACTCCGACGATCGGCTCCGGGAAGCGATCGCCGACGCTCGCTCTGGGAGCGGAGGAACGGTCAGGGGAAACGACCAAAAAACGCTCGGGGTGGAGGTCGCTCGCGGTGGCGATCAGACCGCCGGCGCGGGAGCGCAGCCGGGCGCCGTCTTCAAGCCCGCTTGCGGCGACGACGGCGAACTCGCCGAAGCGGGTCGTGGGTCCGACGACCACCGAAGCGGGCACGGCGACGCGCATTCCTTCGAGGCTCTCGAAGAAGTCGATAGCGTCGCTGTCGGGCGAAAAGACCTCGAGGCCGTCGTCGTCGATTCGATCCGAAGGCAGTACTCGGCCCCCCGTCCCGCCTGCTCGTGATTCGATCGTGACCGGGGAGGGCAAAGGCGCGTGCTCGCCGGCGTCGACCAGGGCGCCTTCGAGGCTGGTGACCGTCAGGGCACCCGGAAACCCGCGCTCTCGAACCCAACCGGCGAGCTCGACGGTGGTCCCCGGCTCGAGCGCGGTCGCCTCTGCCGGCAGGACGAACAGTGCATCGCTGGTGTCGTGGTCTCCGTCGGAAGCGCCCTGCACCCAGAAGCCCGGCCCTCGCGCCGCGCCGGCGGTGACCGTGCCGCGCACTCCGCGAACCCAGGCTCCCTCGAGGTCCGAGCGGTGGCCGGCGCCTTGGATTCGGGAGATCTCGGGCCTTTCCTCGCCGATCGCGAACGCCAGAACCTGACCGCGCTGCCGCGGGTTGAAGTTGTTGTCGGCGATGACGAGGAGAGTGCGCCGGCCATCGGCGAGCCGCGGTCCGAGGGTCATCCCCTCGAGGTTGTCGAGCTCGATACCGAGCCCCGAGAGCTCGAGAAGCCGAGTCTTCTGGACCGGCGTGTAGCTGTATCCGAGGAGAGCTTTGGTCTTGCGGACGTCGCTGGCGCCGCCCAGCGAGACTAGAAAGAGATCGACCGCGTTACCCACGCCCTGGGTGTAGGAGCGCTCGAGAGCGAGCAGGTGGTCGTCGTCCAGAGCCAAAAGCTCTACCAGACCGCGCGTGCGAAAGGCCTCGGGATCTGGCGGCGCCTCGCCTACCGGATCGACCGTGTAGACGAACTCGGCCGACAGCCGCCCACTGGCGCGCTCGTAGCGAAGGATGCGACTCGGGCTCGCAACACCGACGTCGGCTTCCGGGCCGTCCTGGCGAAGTGCGTTCTCGGTCGAGGAATAGAAGAACCGGCCGCTCGGCGTGAGCGTCGCGCTCTCGAACCCGAGGTTGTGCCGGATGCCGCGCGTTTTCGACGGTTTTGGCAAGAAGTTGTCGGGAAGTGACAACCCGCGCAGGTGCTGTCCGTCGAGGCCGACCTCGCGCAGGAAGGGATCAACACCTTGATCGGCCTGGCCCTCGGAAGACACGTAGAGCGTGTCGTCGGGGCTCAGCGCGATGCCCTCGCAGTCGAGGGTCATTTCGGCGAACGGGGCGCCGTCTCGATCCAGAAGGCGGGTCAAGGAAAGTGCTTCGACATCCTCCGACGTGAGAGAGCCGTCCGCGAGGTCGATGGTGAGAGTGAAGAAACGAGCCGGTCCCCGGGAAGCCGGGTCATCGGAGATCGCGTAGTAGACCTCGCGCTTCGGGTCGTAGGTGATCCCCGAGAGCCCGCCCACCGGGCTGCCCTCGACGAGCGCGTCCTCCGGGATCACCGCCTCGCCGAGGAATTCGAGCACGCCGATCTCCGGAGGAGCCGGGCTCAAGACGGAGGCGGTGGTCGAGGCCTGATCCGGCGCGGTCGCGGTAGACGTTGCGCAGCTAATCCAGATCGCCGCGGACGCCGCCGCGAGAAGAGCGCCCTTCACCCGAGCGAACTGGCGGCCCGCTCGGTCCCCTGGCTCCCGATGCGTCATCGCTCGCGCTGGGTGCGCGCGGGAGCCGGAAAGAAGGAAGTCTCGGTTTCGGCCGCGTAGAACGCGACGGTTGCATAGGCGGCGACGTTCTGGGCCAGCGCGTCCGGCGCCACTTTGTCGAGGGTGTCGTCCTCGGTGTGGTGGTAGTCGAAGTAGTAGGTCCCGTCCTGGGTGAGGTCTGCCACCGGAACCCGGGAGGTGTGAAGGTAACGCAGGTCGGCGCCGCCCCAGGCCGGGCCGGCATCAAAAGCGATCTCGAGTGGCTCGAGGAGCGTCGCGATGCTCTGCGCGGCGGTCCGGGCCGCCGGTTCGACCGACGCGGCGAATCGCCAGACGTTGCCGGCGCCGAAATCCGACTCCATCGCCAGCTGGTGCGTGGTGAGCTCCGCTTGATGGGCCTGGGCGTAGGCTTCGGCGCCCGACAGGCCGAACTCTTCGTTGGCGAAGAGGACCACCCGGATCGTACGGCGGGGAGGCCGGTCGAGCGCCGCGATCAGCTTGGCCGCGGCGAGCGAGATCGCGCAGCCGGCGCCATCATCGAGGGCACCGGTGCCGACGTCCCAGGAATCGAGGTGCCCGCCGAGAAGCACGATCTCGCCGGGCTTGTCCCGGCCGACGACCTCGCCGATGACGTTCGCCGACTGGGTGTTGGCGAGATAGCGACTGCCGAGGTAGAGATGAAACCTCACCGGCTGCCCGCGGCGAAGCTGGGCCTCGAGCACATCGGCGTCGGGAACCGCCAGCGCCGCCGCCGGAATGCGCGGCGTGTCTTCGGCGTAGCGCAGGGCTCCGGTGTGGGGAAAGCGGTGGGTACCGGTCCCCACCGAGCGGATCAGCACGGCCACCGCGCCTTTGGCCGCCGCGGCCGACGGCCCGCGTCCGCGGATCGGCACGGTCTGCCCGTAGCCGCGCCCGTCCTGGCGCCGTTCCATCCGTCGGTTGAAGAAGACGATCTTGCCCGCGACCTCGGCGTCGGGGACCTCGACGAGCTCCTCGAGGCCGGCGACCTCGAGGATCTCGGCCTCGATGCCCGTTTCGGGCGTACCGACGCTGCCGCCGAGGGCGATCAGCTTCATCTCCTGGGGGTAGGGGGAGAGCGTGCGACCGCGGGCTTCGCCGCGCACCCACTGCGGGACCGTGACCGGTTCGGCTCGCACGTTCTCGAGGCCGAGCTCCTCCATCTTGGCTACCGCCCAGGCGACCGCGGCGCGGTCGCCGGCGCTGCCGGCGAAGCGGTGGCCCACCTCGGTGGTCAATGACTCGAGCAGCTCCCAGGCCAGTGGCGACGCCAGAGCCCGGTCACGCAGCTCGGCGGCGGTTTCGTCGATCGTGGCCGCACGCTGAGCCTCAGCCGCGGTCGTGATCGGGGCCGGCCCGAGAGCGGTCCAGAGCACGAGCGCCGCCGGAAGAATCGAGCGGTTACCGGACGTTGCCATGGCGGCGGATCGTAGCAGACGGCTCGCATGTTTCCACAGGCGGCGCGAGCGCGCGTTGATACCATCGAGAGACTTCCCACGAGGTGATCTTCATGAGCGAGTCAGCCGACTTCCACCGCCGTTCCGCGTCCGGCCAGATGGCGCGTTGCGCGCTCTTGACGGTGAGTGATAGCCGTACGGCCGACAACGACCGCGGCGGCGATGCCATTGCGAAGCGTGTCGGACGGGCCGGGCACGAGTTGGTCGATCGCCAGTGGGTGCGCGACGAGGCCCACGAGATCGCCAGGGTGTTGACCGAATGGCTCGCGCGGGACGACATCGGCGTCATCTTCACGACCGGCGGCACCGGCATCTCGACTCGCGACACCACGGTAGAGGTCGTCGAGCGCTTTCTCGACAAGCGCCTGGACGGTTTCGGCGAGCTGTTTCGGATGCTCAGCTTCCAGGAGGTTGGAGCCGCCGCGATGCTCAGTCGCGCCGTCGCGGGACTCGCCCGCGGCGTGTTTGTTTTTGCGGTGCCCGGGTCGGTGGCGGCGGTCGAGCTGGCCTTCGACCGACTCATCGTCCCGGAGCTCGAGCACCTGGTATGGGAGCGAAAGCGCTGAGCCGCGCTCGACGAAAGGCATGAGACTAGTCGCCCTGTTGGCGCTGATGTGGCTCGTTCCGTTCGGCGTTTTCAAGGCGGGTGTCTGGGTGATGGGCGCGGCAAGCGGGCGTACCGCCACGCCCGAGCCGCTCAACACCCGGTTTGGCGGCTACGGTACGGAAGATGCCATGGTCTACTGGGGCGGGATTCGAGGCAGAGAGGGAAGAGAGGGGCTCGACGCCGAGATGCTCTTTCTCGAGGCCGACCTCGTGTTTCCGTTCTTCTATGGAGGAGCCCTCGCGGTAAGCCTCTTGATCGGCTGGGCGCTCGTCGGCCGGTGCTTTCCTCCGGGGTTATGCTTCCTGCCGGTGGCGATCGCCGTGGTCGCGGACTGGATCGAGAACCTCGTTCAGATCGGGCAGCTGTCACTTTTCACGGCGAACCAGCCGCTCGGCGACGCCGCGGTCTCGGCTGCGAGCGCTGCCACGAGAATCAAGCTGGTGGCGCTGACCGCTTGCGTGCTGGGAGTTGCCGTGCTCACCGCCTGGGCGGTCGGAGCGAGGGCGGCCGCGAGCCGGACTCGCTAGGCCGAGTGGGTCGCTGCGAAACGACCCGCTACTCCAGGTGCTCGCCAAAGAACGCCAGCGTCTTCGCCCAGGCGTCTCGGGCCGCGCTCTGGTCGTACCGCGTGCCGCTGGGATTGGCGAAGGCGTGATTGGCGTCCTCGTAGATATGGATGGTGACCGGCTTGCCCAGCTCGCCCAGAGCGACCTCGAACGCGCGGACCGAATCGACCGGGATGCCCCGATCCTGGCCGCCGAAGAGTCCCAGGATCGGCGCTTCGACGAGGGAGAGGCGCTCTCGGTCGTCGGTCACCCGGCCGTAGTAGATGACCGCCGCGTCGAGGTCGCCGCCGAGGTGAATCGCGGCGTTGAGCGACCAGCCGCCGCCAAAGCACCAGCCGACCGAGCCGATTCGCCCGGCACCGGCCCGAGCGAGGTAGTCCCGGGCCTGACGCAGGTTGTCGTTCAGGCGATCGGTTTTGTCGAGCGTGGCCCGCATCAGGGCAGCCGCGCCGTCGCGATCCTGGGCCAACGAGCCTTCATAGAGATCGACCGCGAGCGCCAGATACCCCTCGCCGGCGAACCGGTCGGCGACCGCTCGGATGTTGTCGTTCAAGCCCCACCATTCGTGGATGAGGATGATTCCGCCTTGGCCGGTGCCGCCGCCCGCGGGTCGGGCGAAGTAGCCGGATACCGCGGTTGTGTTTTCGCCATCGGCGAGGGTCGCGTACCGGACGGTCTCTGCAACGACCTCGGCTCGGGGCTCGACAGCGGTCGCCGGCGAGGCCACGGGCTCGTCGGCAGCGTGCTCGCGCGCCATCGCCCTGAGGTGGGCTTCGTCTTCAGCCGCGCAGGCAAGCACGAGGACCATCGTGGCGATCAGCCCGGCAGTGAAGATCAGGGCTCTGCGGACGGGTCGGGACTTCATTACGGATCTCCTCTGGACAGTGGGCGAGACATTGAAGCGGCGCCTTTACATGAGGCTAGCACCCCGAAACCATTCCTTTCTCGCTACGTAATACACTGGAAAGCTCTCTGCGAGGGCGCGCGTCTGCGTGCAGCCTGCGGCAACCTGGCGCTCTCATCGCCACCGCCACCAATCAAACCTGCAAGGAGGAAGTGATATGCGAAAACTGACCACTGCGGCCGTCGCCGCGGCAGTCTGTCTGTCCGTAGCCGCTCCGCGCGCCTGGGCGGCCGAGCCGGACCCGGTCACCGAGACTCGAGCCGCGTTACAGGCTCGAGGACAGGCCATCAAAGCCAACGCCGAAGGCCATTCCGAGGCCGAGCGGCTTCAGCAGTTCATCGATCTCTACTTCGAATGGGTCATGAACGAGCACCCCGAGTTCGCCACCATGATCGGTCACCCCACCGGGCACGACCGCTGGACCGACAACTCGCTCGAGGCCGAGGCCTGGCGTGACGAACAGACGGTGGTCGCGCTGGAGACCCTCAAGTCGATCGACCGCGAAAAGCTCCAGGGTGAAGATCGCCTCAACTACGACCTGCTGATGGATGACATGGTCGACAGCATCGAGGCCCAGAAGTTTCTGGGCGAGTACCTTGCCATCAACCAGATGGGCGGAGTGCACCAGAACTCGGCCCGGATGCTGGCGATGATGCCGGCCGGCAATCGACAGCAATTCGAGAACATCCTCTCGCGGCTCGAGGGAATCCCGACGCTGATCGCGAACGCCATGGTCCGGCTCGAGAAAGGCCTCGCGGCAGGGGTGACGCCGCCAAAGGTCACGCTACGCGACGTTCCGCAACAGGTCGAGAACATGATCGTCGAGGATCCGGCCGAAAGCCCGCTGCTGCGCGCGTTTCAGGAATTCCCCGCCGACATCTCCGAGGAAGACCAGGAGGTTCTGCGCAGCCGGGCGTATGCGATCTACGCGGATGGCATCCGGCCGGCCTTCGAGAAGCTTCACGGGTATCTCGTCGAGACCTACATCCCGGGCTCGCGCGAGTCGATCGCGATGAAGGATCTGCCGGACGGCGAGGAATGGTACGCCTTCCAGGTCAAGCAGATGACCACAACCGACCTCTCTCCGCAGGATATCCACGGCATCGGCCAGTCCGAGGTCGAGCGCATTCGCGGCTTGATGGACAAGGTGATCGCCGACTCCGGTTTCGAGGGCAGTTTCGAGGAGTTCACCGAGTTTCTGCGCACCGACCCGCAGTTCTACTTCGAGACCGGTGACGAGCTTCTTGCCGCCTACCGGGACATCGCCAAGCGCGCCGACGGCCAGATGCCGAGGCAGTTCGGTCTCCTGCCGCGCACGCCGTACGAGGTCGTCCCAGTGCCGGCCTACGCCGAAAAGTCGCAGACCACGGCCTACTACCAGCCGGGCTCGCTCGACGCCGGCCGCGCGGGGCAGTTCTTTGCCAACACCTACAAGCTCGACACTCGGCCGAAGTGGGAGATGGAGGCCCTGACCCTGCACGAAGCCGTGCCCGGACACCATCACCAGATCGCGATAGCGACCGAGATGGAAGACCAGCCCTGGTTCCGGCGTTTCGGCGGCTACACCGCCTACACCGAAGGCTGGGGCCTCTACGCCGAGAGCCTGGGCGAGGACATGGGCTTCTATGAGGATCCCTACTCCAAGTTCGGTCAGCTTACCTACGAGATCTGGCGGGCCATCCGCCTGGTCGTCGACACCGGCATGCACCAGCTCGGCTGGAGCCGGCAGGAAGCAATCGAGTTTTTCATCAACAATACCGGCAAGCAGGAGCACGACATCGTGGTCGAGGTCGATCGCTACATCGTCTGGCCCGGCCAGGCGCTGGCCTACAAGATCGGCGAGTTGAAGTTGAAGGAGTTGAGAGGCTTGGCCAAGGAAGAGCTGGGCGACAAGTTCGACGTACGCGCCTTCCACGACACGGTTCTGGGCAACGGCGCCCTGCCGCTGCGGGTGCTCGAGACCCAGGTTCGCGAGTGGATCGCGACCGAGAAGGGCGAGGCGCCCGAAGTCGCGCAGCCGGCGGTCAAAGGACCGTAGCCGAAGGTTTCTCCAGCGATATCAAAGCCCGTGGCGGTCGCCGGTTCGCCACGGGCTTTTTGCATCTCGGTATCGTCGGGCCCCCGCGCCCGACGACACCTCGGGCAGCGGACCCATTACCCACGGTCGGATACAGTAGCTGGACCTCGCGAGGCCTCACTTGAACCTGATCGGCTACTTTCACGGCGTCGACCCCGCGGCTTGCCTCGTTCGCGACGGTGAAGTCGTCGCCTTCGTCGAAGAAGAGCGGCTGATCCGGTTCAAGCATGCCAGCGGGCTGTTTCCGATCCGGGCGATCGCCGCGTGTCTCGAGATCGGCGGCCTCGAGATCGCCAACATCGACGGCTTCGTCTACGGCTGGGACGCTCCACGGTACGCGAACGGCGAGATGGCGCTTTTCTACGAGCGCGTCAACGAGATCCATTCGCCGGATGCCGGCACCCGAGCGTGGCAGGCTCGCAATCTCGCCTGGTTCAAGCCCGCGGCTCTCGAGCGCCGCCTTTACGACGAGTTGGTCCGTTTCTTCGGCATCGAGCGGGCCGCGCTTCCGCCGCTGACCTTCTTTCCCCATCACGAGACCCACGCGGCTGCGGCGTTTTACCTGTCTCCCTTCGACGAGGCGCTGGTGCTGGTCGTCGACGGCTCCGGCGACAGCGACTCGACGACCGTGTGGCACGGGCGGGGCGCCGATCTCCAGTGCTTGGACCGAATCGAGATCCCGCACTCTTTGGGCTGGTTCTATGCGGCGTTGACCGAATACCTTGGTTTCAGGGCCTATGACGGCGAGTACAAGGTCATGGGGCTGGCGGCGTACGGTCGCGAGAGCCTCGACTTTCGCGACAAGCTTGCGGGCGTTTTGACTACCGGTTCCAGGGGCTTTGACTACGGGCTCGACCCGTCGTTCATCCACCACGGCAAGCACAGCTACTCGGAGCGCTTTACGGACCGTCTGGTCGAGCATCTCGGGATCCCGCCGAGGCTCGGACCGGCGGCGATCGAGCCGGTGCACGAGGATCTCGCCTTCGAGACCCAGCGCGCTCTCGAGGAAGCGGTGCTGCGGTATCTGACCCACTATCGCGGCCACACCGGCGTCGAGGATCTCTGCATCGGCGGTGGCGTGGGCTTGAACGTCAAGATGAACAGCCGGATTGATCGCAGCGGGCTCTTCCGTCGGGTCGCGCCGTTTCCGGTGCCGAGCGATTCGGGCCTCGGTATCGGGGCCACGATCGGTGAATGGGTCAAGCGCGGTGGCGCGCGCCCCGAGCCGCTCGAGCACGTCTACTGGGGACCGTCGCACGCCGACGACGAGATCGAGGGCCAGATCCGAGCCTGCGGCCTGGCCTTTCGCCGGCCCGAGGATCTCGAGGACGAGACCGCTCGGCTTCTTTCGGAAGGCAAGGTCGTGGCGTGGTTTCAGGGTGCTCTCGAAGGGGGCCCCAGGGCCTTGGGAGCGCGATCGATCCTCGCCGACCCTCGCGCTGTCGAGTCTCGCGACCGGGTCAACGAGGCGATCAAGTTCCGTGAATACTGGCGGCCCTTCTGTCCCAGCCTGACCGAGGAGGCCGCGTCCCGCTTTCTCAGAAACGCTCGTCCGGCGCCCTACATGATCCTCGCGTTCGAGGCCACCGACGAAGCCCGCGAGACGGTCCCGGGGGTGGTTCACGTGGACGGCACGATGCGCGCCCAGACCGTGAGCCGCGACACGAATCCTCGCTATCACCGGCTACTCGAGCGCTTCGAAGAACGGACTGGAGTTCCGGTTCTTCTCAACACGTCGTTCAACATCAAGGGCGAGGCGATCGTGTGCTCGCCGCGGGACGCCTTCCGCACCTTCTGGAGTACCGGAATCGACGCGCTCGCGATCGGGGCATTTCTGATCGAGAAACCCGAAGCCCCTTCGAGCGTCGAGGGCGTAGGATCGCACCGGTGAGCGAGGCTCGCCCAGCCGCGAAGCGGATTCTCGTGATCGCGCCCCACGCCGACGACGAGACTCTCGGTGCGGGCGGCACCATCGCGCGCCATGCCGCCGAGGGCGACGCGGTGACCGTCGCCGTCGTGACCGGTCACGGCGAAGGCGGACCGCATCCACTGTGGCCGCGCGAGGTCTGGACACGCGTCCGAGCCGAGGCCGCGAGGGCGACCGCGATTCTTGGCGTCGCCGAACTAGTGTTCGAGGAGATCCCGGCGGCGCGGGTTGCCGAGGAGCCTCCCTGGAGCCTGAACCGGGTGACCGGGGCGATCGTCGAGCGTGTCCGGCCTCAGGTTGTGTACGTCCCGTTTCCTTTCGACCTGCACAAGGACCACCGGGAGATCTTCCACTCCCTGTCGGTCGCCTGGCGCGCGTCGAGTGAAGTCGGCCGGGGTATCGAGGAGATCTACTGCTACGAGACCCAGTCCGAGACTCACTGGAACGCGGCCTACCTCGAAGCCGGTTTCCTGCCCAACTGCTGGGTGGACATCAGCGAACATTTGGGAACCAAGCTCGAGGCCGCGGCGTGCTACGAGAGCCAGATGCGGCCCGAGCCCGACGCCCGCTCGACCGGAGCGCTCGAAGCCCTGGCCCGCTGGCGGGGCTCGCAGGTGGCGGTCGCCGCCGCCGAGGCCTTCGTCGCCATCCGCCTACTTCGCTGACCCGTGATGATGATCGTTCTCCTGATAGCGGTGGCGGCCGGGATGTTCGCCGTCGAAAAACTCTGGCCGGCGATGGAGCTTCCCAGGGTTCACAACTGGTGGGCTCGGGTCGCGCTGATCAACTTGATCCAGCTCGGGATCGTCGTTTTGGCCGGGCTCACCTGGGACCGCTGGCTCGCGGGGTGGTCGTTGATCGCACTGCGCGACCATCTTCCGGCGGCCGCGCAGGGGGCGATCGCCTACCTGGTTTCGACCTTCATCTACTACTGGTGGCATCGCCTGCGCCACGAGTCGGATTGGTTCTGGCGTGTCTGCCACCAGCTTCACCACTCGCCCCGGCGGATCGAGGTGCTGACCTCGTTCTTCAAGCACCCGGTCGAGATCACCGTCAACTCGATCCTGAGCGCGGCGATCGTCTACCCGCTCCTGGGCTGCTCGGTCGAAGCCGGGGCGGTCTACACCCTTCTGACCGCGCTCGCCGAGTACTTCTATCATTGGAACATCTCGACCCCACGGCCTTTGGGCTACCTGATCCAGCGCCCGGAAGCGCATCGGGTGCACCACCAGTACGATCACCACACCCAGAACTTCGCCGACCTTCCGGTTTGGGACATCCTTTTCGGTACGTACAACAACCCCCGCCGCTTCGAGAAGACCTGCGGATTCGACGACTGGCGCGAGGACCGGTTCGAGGACATGCTGGCGTTTCGCAACGTCCACACGCGAGGCACGAGCGAGCGGGCACCGCTCCGGTTTCTTCCGACCTGTATCGGTTGCCGGAAGCGCTGGGCGTGTGCCGCCGGCAAGGCCGGCGACCCCGACGGCTAGTCCAGAAACCGCGAACGAGCTTCGGGGTCGGGCAGCTTGCAGGCGTCGAACTTGCCGAACCAGGCGTAGCGGTAGCGGGCGACGACCCGGTAGATAGCGTCGCGAAGGGGCCGCGGTACGAGCCGTAGCCACGAGACCACGCGCCAGAACCCGCCGACTGCAGCCAGCGCGCGCAGCACGCCGGTCGA
>CALZIK010000196.1 GCA_945787635.1 Thermoanaerobaculia bacterium
CTCTCGCGGGCGCCGGGTGCAGCGGGGAGGGCCTCACGCACGAGGGCGAGCCGTTGACCGCGGGGGTGCTGCGCGCCCAGATCGCGGTCACCCTTGCCGAGCATGGGCTCGGGCAGCCGGAAGGAAACATCGTGGCCTGCGGTACCGAGGCCGGGGTTCCTCACACCCGGGGCGCGGACGATCGCCGGCTGCGGGTGGGGGAGGCGGTGGTCGTCGATCTCTATCCACGCGGGCGCCTGTTCGCCGATTGCACGCGCACCTTTTGCGTCGGTGAGCCCGGCGAGGACCTCGCGCGAGCTCACGATCTATGCCGCCGGGGGCTCGAAGCGGCGAGCGCGGCTTCCTCGCCGGGGGTTGCGGGTTGGGACCTTCAGCGGGCGGTTTGCGATCTTTTCGAGGCGCAGGGGCATCCGACGGCGCGCTCGTCACCGGGGACGCGCACGGGATACGTTCACGGCCTGGGGCACGGCGTCGGGTTCGAGCTGCACGAGCTGCCCTCCTTTCGGGCCGGGCAAGGCGGAGAGGGCGAACTCGAGCCCGGCGACGTCTTCACCCTCGAGCCTGGACTCTACGACCCGCGAGCCGGCTGGGGAGTTCGCCTCGAGGATCTTCTGGTGATGACCGACGAAGGCGCGGAGAACCTGACGCCCCTGCCCTACGATCTGGATCCACGGGCCTGGCGAGAGTAGATGGTCCGTCCCTTCCACCTGTCGTTTCCGGTGCGGGACCTCGACGAGGCCCGCGGCTTTTACGAGGAGACCCTCGGATGCGCGGTGGGCCGCTCCGGGGACGACTGGATCGACATCGACTTCTTCGGCAGTCAGATCGTCGCGCACGTTCTAGCCGACGGACCGGTGTGCCTCGCGGCCTGCGGGACGAACCGGATCGACGGTTTCGAGGTGCCGTTGCCGCACTTCGGGGCGGTGCTGACCTCGGGCGAGTGGAACCGGATGGTCGAGCGGCTGCTTGGCGCCGGCGTGCCCTGGATCGTCGAGCCGCACACCCGTTACCCGGGGGCGACCAGCGAGCAGTCCTCGATGATCTTCCGGGACCCGAGCGGCAACGTCATCGAGCTCAAGGCTTTTGCCGATCTGTCGCGTCTGTTCGCCGCCGAGTAGCGGTCGCGTTTCCAACCGGCGTCCTATTTGTATTTTCCGGCCACAACCGGTACGTTTTTTCAGAAATCAGTGAACTTCGAGGCACCAGCCGACGCGGAGTAACCGCAAGCAAGGAGCGGTCAGAGATGGAATACAGAGAACAGCTCGGGTCCTTTTATCTCGGTAAACACTACGACCTCGAGAAGGGCAAGGAGCAGGACGAGCTTCTACTCTACGACTCCAAGGACCTCGTCACCCACGCGATGTGCGTCGGGATGACCGGGAGCGGGAAGACCGGCCTGTGCGTTGGATTGCTCGAGGAGGCCGCGATGGACGGCATCCCCGCGATCGTGATCGACCCGAAGGGCGATCTCGGGAACCTCCTGCTGACCTTTCCGGATCTCGCGCCCGCGGATTTTCGCCCCTGGATCAACGAGGACGACGCCCTGCGCAAAGACCTCTCTCCGGACGAGTTCGCCGCACAGCAGGCCGAGCTCTGGAAGAAGGGCCTTGGCTGGTACCAGCAGGACGGTGAGCGGATCCGGGCGCTCCGCGAAAAGGCCGAGTTCGTGATTTACACGCCGGGGAGCGACGCCGGGGTGCCGATCTCGATCCTGTCGTCCTTTGCCGCTCCATCCGAGGCCATCCGCAACGAAGGAGACCTGTTGCGCGAACGGGTGTCGAGCACCGCCACCAGCCTTCTCGGCCTGTTGGGTATCGACGCCGATCCCATCCAGAGCCGCGAGCACATCCTACTCTCGACCATCCTCACGCACGTCTGGGGCGAAGGCAGGAGCCTCGAGCTGGGCGCCCTGATTCAGTCGATCCAGTCCCCGCCGGTCGAGAAGGTCGGGGTTATGGATCTCGACTCGTTTTTCCCCTCCAAGGACCGTTTCAAATTCGCCATGCAGGTCAACAACCTGCTGGCCGCGCCGGGGTTTCAGGGTTGGATGCAAGGCGAGTCTTTGGACCTCCAGAACATCCTGTACACCCCGGAGGGCAAGCCGCGAATCGCGGTCTTTTCGATCTCTCACCTGTCCGACCCCGAGCGGATGTTCTTCGTGTCGTTGTTGCTCAACCAGACCTTGTCGTGGATGCGATCGCGGCCGGGTACCACGAGTCTGCGAGCACTCCTCTACATGGACGAGATCTTCGGCTACATGCCGCCGGTGGCCGAGCCACCCTCGAAGAAACCACTGCTGACGCTCTTGAAGCAGGCTCGGGCGTTCGGGGTCGGGGTCGTCCTGGCGACGCAGAACCCGGTGGATCTCGACTACAAGGGGCTCTCGAACACCGGGACCTGGTTCATCGGACGGCTCCAGACAGAGCGTGACAAGGAGCGGGTTCTGGCGGGGCTCGAGGGAATCCAGACGGGTGCTTCGGGCTTCGATCGCAAGAGCATGGAGAGGATCATCTCCGGACTGGGCAAGCGGGTCTTTCTGCTCCACAACGTGCACGAGGAAGGGCCGGTTCTGTTTCACACCCGGTGGGTCATGTCCTATCTTCGCGGCCCGCTCACTCGAGGGCAGATCAAGCGCCTCATGGCCGATCGAAAACCGCAGCTTGCGGCGGCAGGGCCGGGTCAGGCCGCCGGTGCCGTCTCCGCGGCGCTGCCGGAGGCGGTGGCGAGCCCGCTGGCTCCGCCTGCTCTGGTATCCCCGGCAACCAGCCCAGCCACCTCACGCCCGATGCTGCCCCCGGACCTCGCGCAGTACCACGTGCCGGCGGGCGGCGCCGCTCCTCGCTACGACCCGCGGGTCCTCGGCCTGTGCAAAGTGCACTACGTCCATCGGTCCACCAAGAAGGAGGTCCACGCCGACGAGATGGCGCTGGCGGTCGATCTCTACGACAGTCTGATCGACGTGGACTGGGAGGAAGCCACAGCAACCGAGGTCGGCGAGCGCGACCTGCACAAGGGTCTGCCGGATTCGGGCTCCTTCGGCTCGGTGCCGGATGTCGCAAAGAAACCAGCGAGTTACCGCAAGTGGAAAAAGGAGCTCTCGGACTACCTCTATCGCTCCAAGGGGCTCGATCTCTACAAGAGCCCGACGTACAAGATGACCTCCGAGCCTCTCGAGAGCGAGCGGGACTTTCGCATCCGGCTGAAAGAGGCCTCCCGTGAACGACGCGACGAGGAGAAAGAGAAGCTCCAGAAGAAGTACGAGACCAAGATCGAGCGTCTCGAAGAACGCCTGCGCAAGGCTCGCCAGACTCTGGAGAGGGAAGCCGAACAGGCCAAGGGGCAGAAGCTTCAGAACGCGATCTCGATGGGCGCGGCTCTGCTGTCGGCCGTAGCCGGCCGCAAGAAGTTCAGCATGTCGTCGCTCGGGCGCGCGACCACCGCGGCGAGGGGTCTTGGTCGCTCGTCGAAGGAGAAGGAAGACGTCGGCCGTGCCCAGGAGAACATTGACGCGATCACCGAGAACATCGAGGAGCTGAACCGCGAGCTCGAAGGAGAGCTCGACGCGATCGACGACAAGTTCGATCCGCTCGCCGAAGAGCTAGGGGTGACCTCGCTCAAGCCGCGGCGCTCGGATATCGAGGTCGATCTGGTGGCGCTGACGTGGATCGCGGAGTAGCGGCTCGCAGTGCTCCGCGGCGCTCAGTCCGTCGCTCGAGTCCACGCCGGGCAGAAGGCGGACCTGGTATTGGTGGCGGATGAGCTACCGGCGTATGATTCACGGATGCCTCTGCGCGCCTTTCTGACCGTCGCGATCCTCGCGCTCGGGGGGAGTGCGGTCTTCGCAGACTCGGATCGGGAGTTCTTGCGCGGCATGGTCGTCTCGTGCCCGCGAGCGGGCCAGATCTGGGGGGCGCCGGAGATGGCCGAGAGCCTGGCCGAGCTGAGCGATCTCGGCGTCGGTTCGGTGGCGATTCATCCCTACGGCTGGGTGAAGCGGGACGGCAGCGTCGAGTTCAGGCCGGCGGCGACGCTCGACTTCCTTTCACGAGCCGTGGAGCTCGCGAGAGACGCGGAAATGCACCTCTTCTGGAAGCCTCACCTGGGCTACTGGGGCCAGTTTGAATGGCGGGGCGCCATCGAGTTCGCCGCCGACGAGGCCGCCTGGGAACGGTTCTTTTCGACCTACGAGGCGTTCATCGTGGATCAGGCGAGGTTTGCGCAGGCCGCCAAGGTCGATCTTCTGGCTGTCGGCGTCGAGCTCGATGCGACGATGCATCGAGAGAGGGAGTGGCGGAGGATCATCGCCAGCGTCCGCAAGATCTACGGCGGCAGGCTCGTCTATGCCGCGAACTGGAATCGCGTGAACGAGGTGCCGGTCTGGGACGCGCTCGACTGGATCGGCGTACATGCCTATTTCCCGCTGAGCATGGAGGACGACCCGGACACCGCCACGCTTCGGAATGGCTGGGAGTCGCATCTCGCCGAGCTTCGCCGAGCCTCGAGCTCCATGGGTAAGCCGGTTCTCTTTGCGGAGATCGGCTACAACTCGAGCGTGAGCGCGGCGCGTGAGCCGTGGTCCTACGCCACCGACGACTCGCCGCGGAGCCGGGCTCTGCGCACGAGGTTGATCGCGGTCGCACTCGATCGAATTGCGGCAGAAGACTTCATCGCCGGGATGTATTGGTGGAAGTGGATGCCCGGCAGCAGCCATCACCGCCGCAACTTCTCGATGCGTGATCCCGAAGCCCGGCGCCTGGTGGCGAGCCGGTGGCGGCAGGTTCCATCGGTGCTCTCGACCGCTCAGTAGCCGGGCGGCCGGTGCGCGGGCGCCGCTGGGATTCTGATAGCCTCCGGCAACCCGAGAGAGGAGAGCCGCCTTAGATGCCCCACTCTTCGCCCGAGCCGCCGATCGCGCTGACCTTCGACGACGTTCTGATCGTTCCGGGGTATTCCGCGGTGCACCCCAACCAGGTCGATCTGAAGACTCGGTTGTGCCGCGGCATCGATCTGAACATACCCGTTATCTCGGCGGCGATGGATACCGTCACCGAGTCGCGTCTGGCGATCTCGGTCGCCCAGGAAGGCGGCGTCGGCGTCATCCACAAGAACCTGTCGATCGAGGCGCAGGCCTCGGAGGTCGACAAGGTCAAGCGCAGCGAGGCCGGGATGATCGTAGACCCGGTGACCATGCGGCCGGACCAGAGCATCCGCGAAGCGCTGGAGCGGATGGCGCACTACAAAATCTCGGGCCTGCCGGTGACTGATGCTGTGGGCAAGCTGGTGGGCATTCTGACCAATCGCGACCTGCGCTTCGAGACCGATCTGGACCAGCGGATCGATAACGTCATGACCCACGAGAACCTGGTAACGGTGCCGGAAGGCACGACTCTCGAAGAAGCCAAGGCTCTCCTGCACCGGTACCGCATCGAGAAGCTCCTAGTGGTCGACGGCGAGGGTTCGCTCAAGGGCCTGATCACCGTCAAGGACATCGAAAAGACCGAGAAGTTCCCCAACGCCTGCAAGGACGAGCTGGGTCGATTGCGCGTGGGAGGAGCGGTGGGCGCCGGCGGCAACTACCTCGAGCGTGCCGCGGCGCTGATCGAGGCCAAGGTCGATTTCCTGGTTCTTGATTCTTCGCACGCTCACAGCAAGGGGGTGCTGGACGCCGTGGCCGCGCTGCGCGGCGAGCAACCCGGTGCAAAGATCGTCGCGGGCAATGTGGCGACGGGGAAGGGCACTCTTGCCCTGATCGACAGCGGAGCCGACGCCGTCAAGGTCGGCATCGGTCCCGGCTCGATCTGCACGACGAGGGTGGTCACCGGTGGAGGTATGCCCCAGGTGACCGCGATCCTGGAGTGCTCGAAGGTGGCCGCCGAGCACGACGTGCCGGTGATCGCCGATGGCGGGATCAAGTTCTCGGGAGACGTGGTCAAGGCGGTGGCGTCGGGTGCCCACTCGGTCATGATCGGATCGCTCTTTGCGGGCACGGAAGAGAGCCCGGGCGAGGCGATTCTCTACCAGGGTCGCTCCTACAAAGCGCATCGAGGCATGGGCTCGATTCCGGCGATGCGCGAAGGCAGCGCCGATCGCTATTTCCAGGAAGGCGACGCGGATCGAAGCAAGATGGTACCCGAGGGCATCGAAGGCATGGTGCCCTACAAAGGAAGCGTGCACCAGATGCTCACCCAAGTGGTCGGAGGGCTGCGCTCGGGCATGGGATTGGCGGGTTGCGCGGATGTCGTGGCTCTGCGCACGGAGGCTCGGTTCGTGAGGGTCACCGCATCGGGCCTGAAAGAGAGTCACGCGCACGACGTGGTGATCACCAAGGAGGCGCCCAACTACTGGGTCGATCGGTAGTTGGGTGAGGAAGCGTCGGGCACGGAGGCTCGACGCTACTGTCGCGGTGCCTTTTGGGGCCTAGGCATCGTATTGGGAGGACGAGCCGACCGCCGAGCCCCTGCCGGCAAACCGACCAATCTCGAACGCCGGCTCCGAGGCGGCTCCATCGCGGATCATGCGAGCCACTCGTTCCCCGATTGCCGGAGCCAGCTTGAAGGCGTGCCCGGACCCTCCGCCGGCCATCCAAACGTTCTCGAGCCGCGGATGGCGGTCGACGATCAGGTGGCCGTCTGGAGAGTTCTCGTATTGACAGACCCGCGCTTCGAGCAGCGGCGCTTCCGCGAGCTCGGGGAGGCGCCGCGACAGGAAGCGCCGCAACTGCCGCAACTCGCCGAGGTCGGGCGTGCGCTCGCCATCGGTGGGATCGAACGGCTCGCCTCTGGAATCGTCAGCAATCTTCAGGCCGCGACCCTCGATCGCGGGTACGCCGTAGCGCATGCGTTCGCCGAAATCGAGCCATGGAGGCATATCGGATGGCCCGTAACCCGGTCCCGGAGGAGGTCCCAGGTAGAACTCCTGTTGCCGGCTGGGTCGAATCAGATGGCCGAGCGTTTCCGGGAGGAGCTCCCGAAGCCATGGACCGCAAGCGAAAACGAACGCGTCCGCTCGAATAGCCGGGAGGCCGGCGAGCTCGACTTCGCTCAGGGTGCCAGGGGCCTCGACCGGGGTTAGCGCACGGGCGCAGCGGTAGGTCCCACCCTCCCGGACGAAGAGGTCGCGAACCAGACGGGTCGAGGTCCGCGCCGCGAGCAGGCCGGCTCCAGGTTCGAAATAGATCTTGCGAACGCCCTCGAAGTCGATCCGCGGAAATCGGGCCCGCGACTTCGCCACGGAGAGCTCTTCGAGGGAGAAGCCGTGAGCTTCCAGATGTCGGCTGCCCTCGAGGGCGTAGCTGTCGAGATCTTTGAAGAGCCACAACAGCCCGGTTCTCTCGAAGAGCCGCCTGCCCACGGACTGCTCGAGGGCCAGCCACTGCTCCAGAGCACGCTCCACCAGACCGGAGTAGAAACCGTCGGGACCGTAGTTCGCCCGGAGGATTCGTCGCTCGCCGCTGGAGCTGGATCGTAGATTGCCCGGGCCCCAGGCGTCCAACAGGGTCACCGAAGCCCCACTGCGGACCAGCTCGAGAGCGGTCCAACCGCCGATCGCGCCGGCTCCGATCACGGCGACGTGGAGCGGCGTGGGCATGCCGTCTAGGCTAGCAGGCGTGCGCGCCGACCGGATCGCTCCGACCGTCGGGTTGCGCGGAGGAGCCTCTCGGCGCCGCTGAGGACGCCATGCCCGCACTGCCGGTGTGCTAAATTTCCCTCGCCGGTGGCGCCCAGCCACCCGGATTCCCGATGCAAAACACGTTGCACGCTCGCCTCGCCAGAGCAAGACCGGCCGCGCGCCGGGTGGCCCTGGTCGCGCTGGGAGGTCTCTTGCTCAGCGCCGCCGGCGCCAGCGGCGCCAGTGGCGCCGTGCTCAAACCCGAGCAAGTTCAGAAACGCTATCGATCCGTACTGGCCGAGTTGGCCAACTCGGGAATCACGCCGGCGCTGGAGCGGCTCGGGGCGCTCGAGGCGGAGATGGTCGGTGATACCCCCAGCCAGAACCGGATCGTGGGCTTCTGGAAGCTCAAGCTGGGAGTAATTCGAGAAATTCTGGAGGAGCAGCCGATCGACGTCCTGGTGCCGATCATCATGCTTCACCACGAGGCCTACGGCTACTACATGGAGAAGGGGAACGGAATCCTGGCCGGGCACGCGCGGACGATGGCGACGGAGTTGGCCGATGTCTACGCCGACAAGGCGCGGAGTCCTCAGGCGAACGTGGTCGCCGGCTGGGTGCTGACCAGCTTCGGTGCGCAGCTGCAACGGTGGCGGGCGCTCAAGGGCAGCACCGAGTTCTACCACCGCGCCGTGAAGTGGGACCCGTCCAATCGGCTCGCTCTGTTGAATATCGCGGTCAATCTCGAAAAGGTCGGACAGTACGCGAGGGCGATCGAGTACCTCGAACAGCTCTTGAAGCTCTCGCCTGAAGATCCCGCAGCTCGCCTCAGGCTGGCTACGTGCCGTCTTCGGACTCTCGACAGCCATCCGGGCGACAGCCAGGAAATTCCGCGCCGCAAGGCCCTGGACGCGCTCGCGGATCTGGCACACAGCGACGAAGCCGACTGGGTGCGTTCGGTCGCCTACCAGGAGTGGGCTCGGGACCTTCTGAGAAGTGGCCGGACGAGCGAAACCGAGAAACTGCTACGCGAGGCGCTGGGCGCCCTTCCCGCCGACCGACAGCTCAAGATCCTCCTGGTATCTCTGCTCGAGCGCTCGCGGCGGCGAAGCGAGGCCAATGCTCTTCTCGACGAGATCAAAGCGCGCCTGCCCGCGGGCGTCAGCGCCAGACAGATCTATGACACCTTTCCCCACGCCGGCCTCGAGGAGGCTCGGGACAATCTCCTGGCTGCCATGACCGAGCGGATGACGCTGCTGGCGGCGGGAACGAGTGACGCACCGGTGGAGTTGGGCTCGTGAGGGCACTCTGGGGAGCGCTCGCACTGGCAGCCTGCGCCATGCCGGTGGCTGCGGCGGAAGACCCCGCCATATTCCTCGACTACCCGCTGGGGCTCGAGTTCGTCTCCGGTCCGGTGAAAATCGAGGCTGGCGTGATCGGCGACGATCCGGTGCGGATCGTGGAGTTCCAGGTCGACGGCAAGCCCGTGGTGCGCTTCGATCGCCCACCGTATCGCGTCATCGTGGACGTCGGCTGGGAGAACGTCGAGCACGAGTTCACCGCGATCCTCCGGACCAGGGGTGGCCTCGAGGTTTCCTCGAGCGTACGCACGCCTCGCCTCAGGATGGATGACGAGCTCAAGGTCGAGCTGATGCAGTTGTACGTGACCGCCAGCGAGGGAGAGAGGCGCCGACTGGATCTGGAACGCGAGGACTTTCGGATTGTCGACGATGGCCATGAGCAGAAGATCGTCACCTTCGAGCGGGGTGAGGTGCCGGTGACGGCGGTCCTTCTGCTGGACTGCAGCCTGAGCATGAAAGGCGACCGCCTCGAAGCCGCGCTAGCGGGCGCGCGGGTCTTTCTCGACGAGATGGCCGAGCTCGATCGAGCGAGCGTGATGCTCTTCTCCGACAACTTGCAGGGATCGACGGTTTTTTCGGAGCAGGCCGCCGATTTGGAGCCCGCCCTTTCCGAAGTGATTGCCGCCGGGGGGACCTCGATCAACGACCATTTGTTCCTGACCTTGCAGGATCTCGAGCGCCAGCAGGGTAGACGGGCGATCGTCCTGTTCTCGGACGGGGCGGACGTCCACAGCGTTCTGGGGATGGAACACGTCCTCGAGAAAGCGCAGCGCAGCTCGAGCCTGATCTATTGGATCTACCTGGCGGAAGGGGCCGGCGCGGACGAGGTACCGTCCTACTCTTCGTCGTGGCGCGACGTCGAGCGCAACAAGGAAGAGTTCAAGTTGCTGCGCAGGACGATCCGAGAGAGCGGAGGTCGCATTCAGGTGGTGCAGCGTCCTGAGGATCTCGCCGCCGCGTTCAAGACCATCATCGACGAGCTCAGGGGCCAGTACGTTCTCGGCTACTATCCGTCGCATCGGCGCAACGACGGCGGCTGGCGCAACGTCAAGGTGCGAGTGCGGGAAGGCGGCGTCGACCTGCGCACTCGCAACGGCTACACCGACTGGTAGGTCGGGGACGTTCGTCGCGGTCGAGCCTGCCTCGACCGAAGAGAAGACGGTCGACAGGGACGTCGACCGCTACAAGTCTCTGGAGATTGGCCTGCCAACAGAAGACGATCGACAGGGACGTTGACCGCTGCAGTCCCTACGACGCCACCGCGGACGGCGCGCCGCAGCACTTCTTGTACTTCTTCCCGGAGCCGCACGGGCAGGGGGCGTTGCGGCCCACCTTCTGACTGTCGCGCACCACGGTCTTGGGCTTGGCCGGAGAGGCAGCCTTGGGTGGCGCCGAGAACTGGTAGCCGGTCGCAGCCGGGCGCCGGCGGGTGCGTTGCTCGGCCATCTGCTCCTCGGAGACCGGCTCGAGCCGGAAGATCGTCTTGACCGCGGTGTCCTCGATCCGCTCCTTCATGGCTTGAAAGAGCTCGTAGCTTTCGCGCTTGTATTCCTGCTTGGGATCGCGCTGCCCGTAGCCGCGCAAGCCAATGCCTTCCTTCAGGTGGTCGAGGGCGAGTAGATGATCCTTCCAGGCGTGATCGACGATGCGCAAGAGCACGTCCCGCTCGAACATTCGCATGAGCTCGACGCCCAACCTGACTTCCTTCTCCTCGTACTTCTTGTCGATCGCCGTCCGCAGCACGTCGCGAAGCTCGTCGATTCCGTAGTCTTCGATCACGATCTTCGATTCGGCGACGTTGAGATTGAAGTAGGCCAGCAGATCGGTCGAGACCTGGTCGAGATCCCAGTCTCGCGGGTCGGATCGCTCGGGGCAGTGAGTGTCGATGATGAAGTCGAGGATGTCGGAGGCGATCTTGAGGGTGTAGTCGCGGCCTTCGCGCCCCTCCTGGATGTCCTTGCGCAGCTGGTAGATCGCTTCGCGCTGCTTGTTCATGACGTCGTCGTACTCTAAGAGGTGCTTGCGGATCTCGAAGTTGCGACCCTCGACCTGTTTTTGCGCGCGCTCGATGGCCTTGGAGACCATCTTGTGCTCGATCGCCTCGCCCTCTTCCATGCCCAGTTTGCCCATCAGGCCCTGCACCCGATCCGACCCGAAAATACGCATGAGATCGTCTTCGAGCGATAGATAAAAACGCGACGAGCCGGGATCGCCCTGGCGGCCGGAACGTCCACGCAGCTGGTTGTCGATGCGCCTCGATTCGTGACGCTCGGTACCCAGAATGTGGAGCCCCCCAGCGGCGAGGACCTTCTGCTTTTCTTCCGTGCAGGTCGTTTCGTAGCGAGCCAGCGCGTCGCGATGGGCATCCGGCTCCGTCTCGGGGTCGGCTTCGGCCACTGCGAGCCCGGCGGCGTTGCCACCCAAGACGATGTCGGTGCCGCGACCGGCCATGTTGGTGGCGATGGTCACAGCCCCGAACCTGCCGGCCTGGGCGACAATGCTGGCCTCCTTGCCGTGAAACTTCGCGTTGAGGACGACGTGCGGGATGCCCTTGCGCTTGAGCCTCTTCGACAGCATTTCGCTGTTTTCGATCGAGATCGTGCCGACCAGGGCTGGCTGGCCGCTCTGGTGACAGTCGGCGATCTCGTCCACCACCGCGGCCCATTTGTCATCGCCGGTGAGGTAGACGAGGTCCGCGCGGTCGTCCCGAATCATAGGCTGATTGGTGGGGATGACCACCACGTCCAGCTCGTAGATCGAGCCGAACTCGGTCGCCTCGGTCTCGGCCGTACCGGTCATGCCCGACAGCTTGTCGTACATGCGGAAGTAGTTCTGGAAGGTGATCGTCGCGAGGGTCTGGTTCTCGCGCTCGATGCGGACGCCCTCCTTGGCTTCGACCGCCTGGTGGAGGCCGTCGGACCAGCGCCGTCCCGGCATCATGCGGCCGGTGAACTCGTCCACGATCACCACCTGGCCGTCCTTGATCAGATACTCGACATCCTTCCGGTAGAGGTTGTGCGCGCGCAGGCCCTGGTTGATTCCGTGGATGAGGTCCATGTTTTCGATGTCGTACAGGTTCTCGACTCCGAGGAGCTGCTCGACCTTGGTGACGCCTTCATCCGTCAGCGCCACTGTCTGTGACTTTTCATCGACCAGGAAGTGTCCGGTGGTGGACTTGGAGCCGTCGTCGTGCTCGATCTCCTCGCCCCGCTGGAGCTTGGGAATGATCTGGTCGATACGGTAGTACTTGTCCACCGATTCCTCGGAGGGACCGGAGATGATCAGCGGCGTCCGGGCTTCGTCGACGAGGATGGAGTCCACCTCATCGACGATCGCGTAGTGGTGCCCTCGCTGGACCATCGCCGCGAGATCGAATTTCATGTTGTCGCGCAGGTAGTCGAAGCCGAACTCGTTGTTGGTGCCGTAGGTGACGTCGGCCGCGTAGGCGGCTCGCCGATCGGCGTCGGGCATGTTGGTCTGGATGATGCCGACGCTCAGCCCGAGAAAGCGGTAGACCGCGCTCATCCATTCGGCGTCGCGCCGCGCCAGGTAGTCGTTGACCGTTACCACATGAACGCCCTTGCCCTCGAGAGCGTTGAGGTAGGCGGGAAGCGTCGCCACCAGGGTCTTGCCCTCGCCGGTCTTCATCTCGGCGATCTTGCCCTGGTGGAGAACGATGCCGCCGATCAGCTGCACGTCGAACGGGCGCATCTTGACCGTGCGCCAGGCAGCTTCGCGAGCTACCGCGAACGCCTCGGTCAGGAGGTCGTCGAGGGTCTCGCCGGCCTCGATTCGTTGCTTGAACTCAGTCGTCTTGGCGGTCAGCTCGCGGTCCGGGAGCCCTTGGATCTCTGGCTCGAGAGCGTTGATCGCTTCCACCGTCGGCCTCATGGCCTTGATGTCGCGTTCGTGCTGGCTGCCGAAGATCTTAGTGAGGGCTTTGTTGAGCATGCACTTCGCCTGAGGTCAGTCTAGCAAACGAAAACGAGCGACTTTTTCTTCCTGGTAGAAGAAACTTCTTGTGGCGGCCGAGCCCAGCCTCGACCGTCTTCGGGACGCGGAGAATCGGTCGACACGGAGGTCGACCGCTACAAGCGGCGCCGACCGCGAAGCGTCAGCTACGATCGAGCATGTAGGCGATCGGGTTGACCGCCCGGCCGTCGATACGCACTTCGTAGTGCAGGTGGTACCCGGTCGACTTGCCGGTGCTGCCCACCCGGCCGATGACGTCGCCGCGGCCGATCCGCTGTCCCGGCTCGACCGAGACCCTCGAGAGATGCCCGTAGCGAGTGGTCACACCGTAGCCGTGAGAAATGTAGACCGCGTTGCCGAGGCCGCCGACCCGACCGGCTTCGACGACGATGCCCTCAGCCGGAGCCTGCACTTCCCGGCCGGGCGCGGTCGCGATGTCGATTCCCTGGTGTTGAGCCGGCCTGCCGGTCACCGGATCCTTGCGTCTGCCGAAACCGCTGGTGAGGATGCCCTTGACCGGTTGGATCGCCGGAGTCGAAGAGATCCAGCGCTCGCGCTCCTCGAGGCTGCCCTCGATCTGCTCGAGATCGGACAGCAGGAAGTCGGCTCGGCCTTCGAGCATGCTCAGCTCGTCGTCGGTTTCGATTGCAAGTCCCGCTTGACCGGGGAAGTCGCCGCCGCCGATGCCGGGCTCCACTCCGCCGCTCAGGCCTTCGAGGCCGGCGACGATGGCCAGCTTGCGAGTCCGATCTTCGAATTCCGTCAGTTGCCGTTCGAGGTTGCGAATGCTGTCTTCGAAGGACTCGTTGACCTTTCGTAGCTCGCCGTTCTCGTTTCGGATGCTGAGCAGCTCGCCGCGGTCCACAGTATTGGTGAAAAACGACCAAGTAGTAAACAGGGAGGCGAACGCCAGAACCACCACACCACCGGCCGCAACCATCAGGCGGCGGCTCGAAACCCGCCACTTGATGAAGCGCGCCCGAGCGTGGGGCACGAAAATAATGGTGTGCTTCGTCGGGGCCATCTCTCGTGGGTTCGTCAGTGCCCCGACTACGCTCGGAGCCGACCGGAAAAGCGGATCGGCGCTTATTGTGGCTTCGGGGAGTGAGGGTTGTCAAGGTAGATTGACCAGAAGTTTCAATGGGTTCCGAGGTTTCCGGAAGCGCCGGCGGTAAGCTCCGGCTGTCGTGCCATCCCCACCGGTGATCGAGGTCTCCAACCTGCGGAAGGTCTACGGCTCGACTGTGGCGGTCGAGGACGTGTCTTTTTCGGTGGAGGAGGGAGAGATCTTCGGGCTCCTGGGCCCCAACGGCGCCGGCAAAACCACTACCATGGAGTGTGTCGAGGGCGTGCGCAAGCCCGACGGGGGCCGGGTGAGCGTCCTGGGCGTCGATCCCCAGTCGGCGGACGTCGAGTTTCAGAATCGGATCGGCGTGCAGCTCCAGCAGGCGGAGCTGCAGAAGCGGATCAAGGTCTGGGAAGCGGTGGATCTCTGGACCAGCCTCTACCGGCGCACGATCGACGCCGAAGAGCTGCTTGCCGAACTGGGGCTCGAAGCCAAGCGCGACGCCTGGTTCATGACCCTGTCCGGCGGACAGAAGCAGCGGCTCTTCATCGCGCTCGCGCTGATCAACGATCCGGATCTCGTGTTCTTGGATGAGCTCACTACCGGGCTCGACCCGCAGGCCCGGCGACGCATCTGGAACCTGGTGCGTGAGATCAAGCGCAACGGCAAGACGGTTTTTCTGACCACGCACTTGATGGAGGAGGCCGAGCAGCTTTGCGACCGGGTTGCGATCGTCGAGCTCGGTCGGATCATCGAGATGGGCACGCCCGCCGAGTTGGTCGAGCGTCACTGCCCTGAGCGCTCAGTGGAGTTCACCTGTTCCGGTGATGTCGATCCCGCGGCCTTCGAGGAGATCTCGGACCTCACTTCGGTTGTTGCCGACGAAGGCCGGTTCGTGCTCTCCGGAACCGACGAGGCGTTCGTTTCGAGGGTCATCGAGTGCCTCGCCCAGCACCGGATCCGCGTGGGCGCGTTTCGAACCGAGATGCCCAATCTCGAGGACGTCTTCTTGAAACTCACCGGGCACTCGATTCGGGACTGACCATGGGCAACCTGTTCAAGCTGACCTGGCTGGAGATCAAGATTTTCCTGCGCGAGCCGATGGGCGCGGTCGGCACGGTGTTGATTCCGGTGATCCTCTTTATCGCCCTGGCGAAACTCGCGACTGGGCGAAGCCGGCCGACCTTTGGCGCGCCCGGCGATCTCCCGGTCCTGATCACCTTGTTCATCGCGATCGGGGGAGTGACCTCTCTGATCGCGATCATCTCGATCTATCGCGACGGAGGCATCCTCAAACGGTTGCGGGCCACGCCCCTGACGCCGCTCACGATCCTCAGCGCGCACGTGCTGGCGAAGATGATCTTCACGGTGCTGACGCTCTCTCTGCTTGCCGCCGTCGGGCGGCGGTTCTACACGGGAGCGCCACCCGAAAATCCGCTCGCTTTCCTGCTGGCGGTCGTGCTGGTGACCGTCAGTGTGCTTTCGATCGGATTCGTGCTGGCGAGCCTGGTGCCGACCGCGAGGTTCGCGCAGCCCCTGGCGAGCGTCTTGCTCTATCCTCTCTTGACGGTGTCGGGGTTGTTCTTTCCGCTGGACGTCCTCCCCGGAGGTTGGCAGCTGGCGGCGCGGCTCTCGCCCCTCGCGCACGGTGTGGACCTCTTACGGGCCACCTGGACCGGAGCGCCGTTGGGCGGGCATTGGATCGCGGTGGCGGCGCTGCTCGCGAACCTGGTGCTCTGCTCGGCCGTCGCGTCGCGAGTGTTCCGCTGGGAATGAGCTTGTAGCGGTCGACGTCCCTGTCGACCGTCCTCGGTTCCGGATGTAGCGGTCGACGTCCCTGTCGACCGTCTCCGGTTCCGGTTGTAGCGGTCGATGTCCCTGTCGACCGTCTCCGGTTCCGGTTGTAGCGGTCGATGTCCC
>CALZIK010000197.1 GCA_945787635.1 Thermoanaerobaculia bacterium
CGGCGCTCCAGGGGCCGGCGGTCGGGCCCGCGCGGGCAAGGGCTCCAACGGCAACTGCGGCTGCGTGCCCTCCGCGGTCGAACGCCCGGAGTCGAGCGGCAGGTCGAAGGGGAGGTCGTCCCCGTCCCCAGGCGCCGATCTCTTCATGTCAACGAAAGGGCTGGTACTTGACGAAGATGCGGTAGAGAAGGTCGTCCGACCGGTCCTGGTAGGCCTGCGCGAACTCGATCAGTCGAGCGAGCTCGGCGTCGGCGCTCGCAAGCTCGCCGGCTTCCTGCAGGTGACCGATCGCGGCTTCGGGATCGTTGCGCTGGAGGTCTCGAACGCCCAGGTTGAAATAGGAATCGACCATCAGACGCCGCACGTCGGGGCTCGTGTTGCCGCTCTCCCATATGCGCCAGAGGTTTCGCAGTGCGAAATCCCATTCGCCCTCTCGAAACAAAACGATTTCGCCGCGAATCGGCACCAGCGCTTGCTCGGTCTGCCCGAGCATCTCGGTCGCGTCGTCGTCGAGAGGGGCGTGGCTGGCGGCCTGTGAGAGAAGCTCCTCAGTCCCGAGGTACCGGCGTTCTGAGAAAGCAGCACGAGCTTCATTTACCAGCCGGTCTCGGTCCGCCAGGGCCTCGGGCGCGGGCTCGTCCCTATCCGATTTGGAGGCATCGAGGGTTGCCTCCCATTGCGCCACCAAGGCCTGGGCCTCGGCGTACTGCGGATGTCCCGGCGACAGGCGTCTCAACTGGGCGATCGCGATCGCCGCGCCGGCTTCGGCATAGGTGCGTTTGGCGCGGGTGATCGGGTCGGTCTGGATGGCCGGGGCCTGGTCGGAAGCGTTCGGGAAGATCGTCGCCCAGTTCTTGTAGAGAAACCAGCCGACCACGGCCAGCAACACCAGAGCCACAGCGCCCACGGTCTTGAAGGTCTGGTTGGAGTCACGCGCCGGCCGCGACGCCTTGCCGACCCCACCGATCGCGGGCGGCGGCTCGGCGAAGCCGGAATCCGGCACCGTCGAGAGGTCCGCATCGAGGACATCACCGACATCGTCTGGAAAATCCGCCGAGCCGGCAAAGGAGTCGTCGAGAGCCTCCACTGGAGGCAGGCCCGGAGCCGCCGACGTTGCCGGATCGGGAGCCGCGAAGTCGGGCGCATCCAGTCGAGCCAGGTACTCCTGCGCTGCGACGTGCCCGGGCATGATCTCGAGAACGGCGGCGAAGCCCTGGCGGGCCTCGTCGAGCCGGCCGCTTTCGACCTTGCCGACGGCGTCGTGGTAGGTTTCTTCCAGCTTGCGCTCGACTTCGGCCTTGAGCTTGCGCGCCAGATCGATCCGCCGGTTGGCTTCGGGATGGTCGATGTCGATCAGGAAGATCCTGGACCAGGCGTCGATCGCTGACTGGTACTCGGCCCGCTCGAAGGCGGCTTGACCTTCGTTGAGGAGATCGTCGACTCTCCGTTCGCTTTCGTTGTCGAGCGCGGCGATCGGTTCGGTGCCGGCGGTTGGGGCGGCCGGGGCGGCGGGGGCGGGCGGGGGAGGCGAAGGCGCCGGCTTCACCGGGACGGACTCGAGCGAGCTCAGGTCGAGCGCCGAGTCGAGGGTCTCCGGCGGGGAGTCGAGGGTCTCCGGCGGGGAGTCGAGGTCGAGCTCGACAACCGGTTCCTCGGAGCCGGCCGGTTCTCGCGGGGGCAGTTCGGGGTCGAGATCGCCGGTCTCCGTGACGCCCGCGCGCAAATCGGCGACGTCGACCTGGCCGTCAGGCGCCTTCAAACGCTCGCTCAGTTGGCGAGCCGGCTCGAAGGTCGGATCCAGCCGCAAGACAAAGTCGCAGCCGAGTTGAGCTTCGCGAACGTCGCCTTTCTCGGCGAGGTCCAGAGTTTGCCGGAAAGTGTTGAGGATTCGCCCGCGGATCTCCTCCGCGAGGTTCTCATTGCCAGGGTATTTCATGGGAAAAGCGAGAGGGCTCGCCGATCAAAAAGGTCGGCGAATACTAGCAGACCGGGGCCTCCCGACACGGAATCTGGACCGAAACAAGGGTGATTGCTCTGTGTGTGTCAATCCTGGTCCCCGAGGGCCTCGGCGACTCGAGCCGCGAGTCCGTCGAAGCTCCCCGAGGACATTGTAACCACAAGGTCCCCGGACGCGAGCGCCTCGAGAAGACCACGACGAAGCGAGTCGATGGAATCGGAGGCGACAGCGGGGGTACCGCCCTCGGTCAGCTCCCGCGCCAGTTTCGCGGTGTCGAGCCGATCCGGCGCCGCGAAGCGCTCGGCGTGAAAAGCCGGCGCGAGCCACACCCGATCGGCCAGACGAAGCGCTTCGAGGTACTCCGAGTAGAAAAGATTCCGAGATGCCGTGAGCGAGCGTGGCTCCAAAGCGACGACGAGTCGGCGGTCGGGGTAGCGGCAGCGCAAACCCTCGAGGGTCAGTCGGACGGCCGTCGGGTGGTGCGCGAAGTCATCGATGACCAGAACCCCGGCCGCTTCGCCGACGACTTCCTGGCGGCGGCGCACGCCTTCGAATGAGCTCATCGCGGCCGCGATCTCCGGCAGCGGAATGCCGTCGGCGCTGGCGACCGCGAGAACCGCGAGGGCGTTGAGCAGGTTGTGTTGTCCCGAGAGTGGCAGCCGGATCTCGGCCGATTCGCCGTCGGGCAGCCGGATCTCGAAGCCGAGCCCGCTCTTGTCGCTGTGCCAGCCCGGCTCGGGCCTCAGGTCGTTGCTCGGGTCGAGACCGTAGAAGAGGGTGCGACACGCCGCTTCATCGGCGACCGAGCGCATCTCCGCGGGATCGCCGTGCGCAACCAGGAGCGCCGTGCCGGGCATCGATCGGACCAAGTCGCGATAGGTTCGGTCGAGAGCCTCGGGAGTCGGGTAGAGATCGGCGTGATCGTACTCGACGCTCGTGAGGACGAGAGTGTCCGGGTGGTAGTGGAAGAACTTCGGCCCGCGATCGAAATAGGCGGCGTTGTATTCGTCACCCTCGACGATGAAGCGCTCCCCGGACCCCAGGGCGAAGCTCTGGTCGAAGTTCTTGGGAATGCCGCCGATGAGAAAGCCCGGATCGCGCCCCACTGCCCGGTAGACCCACGCAGCCAGAGCAGTGGTCGTTGTCTTGCCGTGCGTTCCCGCGACAACCAGGGGACGCCGGTCGGCCAGAAAGAACCGGTAAAGCGCCTGGGGCATCGAAACGTATTCCAGCCCGAGCGCCTCGGTCGCCTGAGCCTCGATGTTGGATCGAGGCACCGCGTTGCCGACTACTACGAGGTCCGGCGCGGGCTCGAGATGCGAGGGGTCGTAGCCGACGAGCGGCTCGATCCCATTGCGTGCCAAGAGTGTGCTCATCGGCGGATACAACGGGCCGTCGGCCCCCAGAACCCGGTGTCCGGCCTGCTTGAGAAGGCAGGCCAGCGGCGCCATGCCGGTGCCGCCGATGGCGATGAAGTAGATCTCGAGCGGCTCGAGAGGATCCTGGTCGGCGGGCACAGTGTCGAGGGGTTTGGCCCTGGGGGCTGAATGGCTCGAGCCGATCGCTTTGCGCGTCGGAGCCCGGGCAATATAGCATTGGCGGTCCAGGAGGATGCCGTGCCCAAACTGCTTTCAGTTTCTTTGAGTCTCATGATTCTCGTCGCTGCTTCTGCCGCGTCACCGACCTTCGCCGCGGCCAGAGCCGTCGTCGAGCAACCCACCGTGGACGTGGGCAAAGTCGCCAAGGGCGAGAAGATCGAGCACGCCTTCAAGCTTCGCAACGCCGGAGACGAGACGCTCACCGTGCGCGAGGTCAAGGCCTCGTGCGGTTGCACCGTGGCGAGCTACGACAAGGAGATCGCCGCCGGAGAGACCGGAGAGATTTCCGCTGTCGTGAGCACCGCCAACTTCAACGGCCCCATCGCGAAGTCGGTAACCGTGTTCACCAGCGACAGCGAGAACCCCAAGATCACCCTCGTGGTCAAGGCCACCGTCGAGCCTCTGGTCCAGGTCGATCCCGGCTACGCGCGTTTTATCGTGCTCGAAGGAGCCGGCACCGAATCGAACCGGCAGACGCTGTGGACCGCCGATGGGCCGGAGCTGGAGGTTCGGGCGGTGCGTTCGCCGTTCCCGTACTTGAAGGCGTCCTACTCCCGCGATGGTGATGAGAAGGGCCGCTGGCAGGTCGCTCTGGAGCTCGATCGAAACCGCGCTCCGATAGGGCCCATGGCGGACTTCGTCGAGGTCGAGACCAACCACCCCAAGCAGCGGGTGGTCAAGATTCCGGTTTCGGGTTTCATTCGCCCGGTGGTGAGCGTCACCCCTCGAGTCGCCGACCTGGGCAGCCGCTCACTCGAGACCGCATTCACCACGACTCTCGACGTCCGCAACCAGACCGATGCGGCGATCTCGCTCGAGTCGGTGAGCGTCGACGTGGCGGGCATCGAGGCCGCGATCGAAGAGGTCGAGCAGGGCAAGGTCTACAAGATCGTGCTGACCTTGACGCCCGGGATGACCCAGGGCCCGTTCCAGGGCAAGGTCCAGATCACGACCTCGAGCCGGCGCCGGCCGCTGGTCGAGGTCGACCTCAGCGGCACGGTTCTCTAGATCCGCCTACGGCTTGCCCCAGACCTCTTTTTCGTCGCGTGGCGGCGCCTCCCGGCGGCTGCCCTTCTGGGCAATCGCCGCGATCTGTTCGAGCACCGGCGCGAGAGCGCGGTTCTGGTATTCGACGAGTTGGTGGATGCCGTCGGCGGCGAGATCCACCAGCCGGTCGAACTGCTCCCGCGAGAAGGCGCCGCGCTCGCCGGTGCCCTGAACCTCCACCAGCCCGCCGGCGCCGGTGCCGACGACGTTCATGTCGACCTCGGCGTTCTGGTCCTCGCTGGCGTCGAGGTCGAGAAGCAGGCGGCCTTCGAAGATGCCGACCGATGTCGCCGCCAGGTTCTCGACGATCGGCCAGCGTTTGAGATCGCCGCGCAAAAAGGCCTCGCCGAAGGCGTGCACCGCGGCCACGTACGCGCCGGTGATCGAGGCGGTGCGGGTGCCGCCGTCGGCCTGGATGACGTCACAGTCGAGAATCAGCGTCTTGTCGGGCAGCGCTTCGAGGTCGAAGGCGGCCCGCAGACTGCGACCCACCAGCCGTTGGATCTCGGCGCTTCGGCCCGACTGCCTGCCGCGTTTGACCTCCCTCGCCGAGCGGCGGGTGGTCGAGCGGGGCAGCATCGCGTACTCGGCGGTGATCCAACCGCGACCGCTGCCGTCCATAAACGGCGGCACGCGGTTCTCGAGTGTCGCCGCGACCAGCACTCGAGTGTCGCCGGTTTCGATGAGCGCCGAGCCGTCGGCGAACTTCATGGCGCCCAACTCGATCGAGATCGGTCGGAGGGCGTCGTCGCCCCTCCCGTGAGCGCGCGATCCGGCATGTCCTAGTTTCGGCACGAAAGCTAGTCTACCCGCTCCGCTTCGTCTAGAGATCGATGTGCTCGAGCGTGCCCCAGTTGCCCTCGAGAATCCGATGGGCGAGACGCTCGAAACGCTCTGTGGCGTCGGTTACGACGAAACGGTCCGACGCCCTGGGCTCGTCTTCGACGTCGGGCACCGCGGGGAGCGAGTCCGCGACCGCTTCGGCCGCGACCTCCGCCGAATCGACCAGCTCGACATCGTCGCCGAAAAGCTCGCGCAGCACAGGTTTGAGAAGCGGGTAATGGGTGCAGCCCAGCACGACCGTATCGACCCCGTGCTCGACGAGCGGGCGCACGTAGCGCTGGGCGACCTGTCGGGTCACCGGATCGTCCAGCCAGCCTTCCTCGACCAGCGGGACGAACAAAGGACACGCCTGCGCGACGACCTCGAGCTCCGGACGGCGGCGCAGGATCGCCCGCTGGTAGGCTTGCGAAAGGACGGTTGACTCGGTGCCGAGCACTCCCACCGAGCGCTTGGCAAGAGTCGCGGCGCGCTCGGCTCCCGGCTCGACGACGCCCCACAGGGGCACCGGTGGCGAGATCCGGTCGAGGGCCAACGCCGAGGCCGTGTTGCAGGCGATGACGATTGCCTTGACGCCCTGCTGCGCGAGAAAGTCCACGTTGCGCTGGGTGTAGCGGGTGACGGTGGCGCCGGACTTGGTTCCGTAGGGCAGCCGGGCAGTGTCGCCCAAGAACAGAATCGATTCGTGCGGGACCCTTCGCTTGAGCGCGCGCACGACAGTCAGGCCGCCGACACCGGAGTCGAAGACGCCGATCTGCTTCATCCGGCTTCGCGAACGAGATCCGGTCGCGCGGTCAGGGGGCGGGTGGTATCGACGTGCCCTGCGAGCGTTTCGCGCTGCCGTCCGTTGATCAGGATGATCGCGCGGTCGGCGGCCGGGTCATCGAGCAGCAGTGTGTTGACCAGGCTGTAGAGCGAGAGAAGCTCTTCGGTCGAGCCCATGCCGGTGGCGGTCTGCGAGACCGTGAAGTCCAGGTACAGGGTTCCATCCGGCGCGTTGTAGACGCCTGCGACCGTGGTGCCGGGGGGAAGCGCGGGCCGGAGGCCGTCGGTCTTGGGCCCGGCCGCCAGCTGCTCGGCGAGCCAGAGC
>CALZIK010000198.1 GCA_945787635.1 Thermoanaerobaculia bacterium
GCTTGCTCGCGCCGCCAACCGCAGAAGCGACGGCCGGCGCCGGCCCTCCGGCGGGCAGCGAGGCCACCCTGACCTCCGGCACCGGGCCTCGCGAAGTGACCACGGTCCGAAACGCCGAAGCCATCTCGGTGTCAGCTACCCGATGCCGCCAGTGGCGTACCTCGTTCATTCCCTTGGCGTAGTCGAAACCGGCCCCCGAAGGATGACCGGCCGAGAGGAGGCGGGGCTCGGTGACGTAGTGGCAACCGGCGCAGGTCTCGGCTCGCTTGCGCGGATCGCGCAGATCGGCCTTGCCCACCTCGAGCGCCGCCAGATGGCCGGGGCGGCTGCGGCCGAGCTCCTTGCCGGCCTCGTTCTTGTGGGGCTCGAGCCAGTCGCCGGCAGCGCCGTGGCAACTCTCGCAACCGACTCCGTCGAGCACCTCTCGCGATTCCTTGCCGGTGAGGATCGTGCCGTGGCAGTCCATGCACACCGCCC
Source organism: Thermoanaerobaculia bacterium (assembly GCA_945787635.1). Taxonomy (GTDB): domain Bacteria; phylum Acidobacteriota; class Thermoanaerobaculia; order Multivoradales; family JAHEKO01; genus CALZIK01. The sequence continues at coordinate 478 of CALZIK010000198.1, forward strand.
GCCCCGTGGTCATCTGGGTCGGGCTGACGCCGTAGAGCCTCGCGATCTGGAGGTTCTTGGGGTTACCGTCGAAGAACGGATCGACCGAGCGTGAGTGGGCGTGGCCGAACCACCATTGGTTTTGCTCGGGGTGACAGCCGGCGCAGTTACCGGGGCCGATGGTCTTGTGCCGGGAGGCCGGCCGGATGCGAGTCTTGAAGGCGCCACTGGCTCCGATACCGCCGCTGGCTCCGGACGTCGCCGAGGCTCCGCTTTCACCCCCGGTTCTCACCGGCGCGACGCCCGGAGATCCGCTTGCGCTCCCGGCCGGCGCTCCCGGCTGAGCTCCGGCTTCGGATTCGGAACCGGCCTGGGGTCCGACCTGGCTCTGGGCTTGCCCCTCGGCCAGGGCGAGCGACTCTTCGTCCGGCGGGGGCTCGATTCCCCGCACCAGGTCGTCGAGCGCCGCCAGGTTCGCCCCAGCCTGGGAATCGGCCCGCTCGAGAAAGCCGCGCGTCGCCCGACCCACGCTTTCGGCCGCGGCCACCAACTCCGATTCGTTGTCGGGCACCACCCGGGCCGCTTTGACACCGGCGAGCATCTGATCCACCTGCGGGATCTCGGCGGCACGACCGATCGCCCGCAGCTCCGAGACCGCGCTCCTCACGCGTCGGTTCATCGCTTTGGAGTAGATCCCGTCGCTCGTGGCTTTGGCCATCCCGCGGAGGCTGTACTCGAGATCGAGAGCGCGGCCGACGACGTACATGACCCGCTTGCGTGACATCGGCCGCTCGACGTTGACCGGATCGCCGCCACCCAGCGACGAGTCGAGGAAGTTGTGCCGGATCCGTTCCTGGCTCCACTCGACCAGCTCGAACCCGCCGCTGCCAGTGGTATGACCGCCCTCGTTGACCAATCGCTCGAGCGGCACGGAGTGGCAATTGAAGCAGTTCGCGGCAACCGGGTAGAGATCGGACGGCCGTCTCATGCCCGCCTTGCGGCTCTCGGCGATACGCTCGCGGCGATGCGCCGCCGGCTCGGACCGGCGATCGTTGCCGGGGCCGTAGTTGTTGTGGATCTCGAGGTAGTCGGCGCCCGCGCCGTGGCACGACTCGCAAGAGACGCCCGAGACCACCCGGATCTTCCCGCTCTCGACGATGGGTGTGTAGTGACAGCTGAAGCACAGGCTGTCGCGTTTGATCAGCCGGAAGCCCATCTTCTCGGCAATCGCCTCGGCCTGTTCCTTTCGGTGGAGAGTCTTGAATCCCTCCGCGTGCGGCGTTCGTTTCCAGACCTCCGCTTCATGAATGTGACACTCACCGCATTTCTCGGAGGTCACCACCTTGTGGGGATCGATCTTGGCGTACTCGAAAAACGGCGGCTCGGCATGCGCGGAAGCGCACAGCGCCAGCGTACTCATCGACACCACCGCTAGAGCTCTCGCGCGCACCCCTGGACTCAGAACTTGAAGATCAACTCGAAGCGACCGCCGAAGCCGCTCGCGTCGCCCGTATTGCCCAGACCCTCGAGATAACTCGCGAAGCCGTCCCAGACCAGGACCGTTCGGCGGCCTACCGCCATCTGATAGCGCACGACCGCCGCCGCCTGGTTTGAAACCGTGCTCGACGTGCCGGCGCGAAGCCCCAGCTCGGCCAGAAGCTGGCGGCGCTTTTCGACACCGTAGAACTTCTGATAACCCACCGCACCTCCCACGACCTCCCGCGCCCGGCTCGAGAGCGGCGCCCCGTAGTTGCCGAGACCCACTGCGGCGAACGAGATGCCCGCCCGGCCCAAAGGTCCGCCGGAAGCGGGACCGGCGGCCACCGCGGAGTATTCGTCGAGCGCCAGAAAGGTCGTGAAGTAGGCCAGATCCTGGCTGTAGTGCGGGGTGAAGGACACCTCGCTGAAGAGCAAGACACCGTCGGTCGAGAACGCTGTCTTGTCGTCGACCGCGTACGATCCCAAGACCCGAAACGAGGTGTTCAGCTTGCCGATTCGCTGCACCGCGCTGAGGCCGAATCCAAGAAGGTCGCCGCTCGAGGCACCGCCGCTGACGTACGCGAGATCAGCGTCCACGGTCGAGCGCCGAAGATCGGTCGAGGTCAGGAGCGCAAACAGCTCGGCATCCGGATCCTCGATGTTGTTACGGTGGACGTCGCCGGCCCCGACGAAGAACGTCGCCCGAAAGTTGGAGGTGTTGCGCGGCAGAAGGGTGTTGCGCGTCAAACCGAGGCCGTCGATCGAGTCGTTGATCAGCATGCCCTCCTGGAAGATCAGCGGCTGCCTGCCGACCGAGAAGCCGATATCGGTTCGCCCGAAGTCCTTCTGGTCGACACCGGGAAAGATCTCGCCGAAGTCGCCCTCGAAGTAGAGACTCTCGATCTCTCCGTTGAGCTCGTCGCGAAAAGCGTCGTCATCCCCGAAGAGGGCCAGGAACTCCGGATCGCTCGTGCTCGGCTCCAAGATGTAGCTGGTGAATCTCCCGTCCCGGTCGAAGTTGCGAAAACCCACCACCAGCCGCTCGGTACCCGAAAGCTGCAGGTTGGCGAAGAGATCGAGCCGGTTGGCCCACTCGGTGACCCGAAAGCTATCGAGCTCGAAGCTCTGGATGGCGGTTCGAAGCGAACCGAAGAGGATCAAGGTCGGCTGCCAGACCGCCCCGGTCGGGAGCGTGAAGCCCGGCTTGATATTACCGGTACCGAGATAAGGATTCCCGAGCTCGAGTAGGAGCTTGGGGCGCTGCGGGAAGCCCTCGAGCTGCAGCGGAATGTACTCGTCGCTGATCTCACTCGAGGGATGAGCTTCGCCGCCATCGGCGGCCGCGGAGTCTTCGGTTGTCGATGCATGCACGGCCGCGCCGCTACCGATCAGGAAGATCAGGAAGAACAGGGCCCAGCCGGCCCGATAGCGAAAAGCTCGGCTTCGCCTCATCGGCCCGCTCCTGTGACCGCGGTCCCCGACGATCCGGGCGCCGAGGTCCCGACTTCGACCTCGACCTCCTGCTTCCACAGCACCTGGTGCCCCGCGACCACCCGCTTGGCGATCTGCTTCGCGCTCAGCCCGTAGTCGAAGCCGACGTGCTTGATCTCGTCGATCAGGTTGACCGGAATCATTCCCGCCACCAGCTCGGCTTCGATCTTGTAGGTGCCGGGGCCGGTGAGCTCTGACGGCGCGACTCTGTACTTAGGATAGCGTCGTCCACCGGGCTCGATGTTCTGTTTGTGCTTGCGCGCTCCTTGTGGCCGGCCGGTCAGAATCGTCGAGGTCGTCGAGGGACGCAGGAACGGCAGCGGGTCGGGCGAATAGTTGACCGCCAGCACCTGCTCACGCTCGCCGCCACGCACCATGCGGGTGACGAACCGGCCCTGCAGGCTAAACAGCTGCTTGTCGAGCGGCAGCTCACCGTTGTGAACATAGAGAGAGTGGTTGTCGCGAACGTCGCCGTTGGGGTCGAGATCACCCGACTGAAACACCACTTTGCCGCTGGGATCGCTCACCCTGACGCGCACGAAGACCAGGCGCTCGGCGTCGAATCCGGTCGGAACGCCATGGCCGTTGGTGCCGTTGCCGACCTCGACCTGAAACAGCAGACCCTTGCGAGGATCCGCGCGCAGGACCTCGACACCCAGCAGGCGGTAGCCGACCCGCAGGATGTGCCGGCGCTGGCGGTGGGCTTCGGCCAGAAGCTCCTTGTTCTCGGTCAAAATGTCGCGCGCGTCGTAGCGGTCGTCGGCCGAGCGCCAGTGCTCCGGGAAGCTGTAGCCCTCGGGAAGATCGATCTCGAACTCGTCCGTGCCCCAACCGGCCTGGTGGTCGTAGGTCAGCCACTGGCGAATCGTCGCCAGCTCGGACGCGTTGGTGTTGTGCGGAAAGATGCCGGGATGAACGACCGAATAGTCCGGTCCGATGAACATGTGGTTGGTGACCTTGCGCGTTCGCGTCGGCTTGTCGCCAACCACCGCGGCGGGGCCCTCGGCGTAGCCCGAGGGCACGCCCGGCTCCTTGCCCATGTGACAGTCCTGGCAGGAGACGCCCTTGCGGGCCGCGGGCGAGGTCTTGAACTCGCTGAACGCTTCTTCGAGCCGGAAGCCGTTGACCAGGTTGACATCGTGACAGGTGGCACAGAAGCCCGAGTTCGAGAGCGTAAAGAACTTCTCGGCCTTGCCGTGGATCGCCCGCCCGGCCTTGCCCCGCTCGGGATTCACCCGATACTCGGAGCTTGCGATCACCCGTTTGACCTCGTCGTTCCCATCGGGGCCGTACACCGGGTCGAAAATATCGCCTTGAACGATCGCGAGACGGCCGCTCAGCTTGCCGTAGGCGCGGTTGACGCGGTGACAGACGACGCAGGTGACGCCTTCCCGCGACGTCGGGTGCCGGTCCATGTTGCTCATGAACTCGGGCTCCTCGAGATTCATCCCCACCGGGGTGTGGCAGCGGATGCAGAAGTCGCCGTTGGTGCCGTTGGTGAGCTTGAGGATCGTGGCGTGCATGGCGTTGAAGATCGGACTCATCTGGGCGTAGGCATGGGGCGACACCGACCACTCCCGGTAGTGGGTGGGGTGACAGGTGGCGCAGGTGGTGGCCGAGGGATAGGTCGCCTCGGCAAACAGTTTCTCGTGTTCCTCGTCGGCGGTGAGCGGCTGCTCCGCCGGTTCGGCGCCTTGAGCGAAGACCGAGCCAGCAGCCAGTCCGAGCACCATCGCCAGGGCTACGACCGCACGTACTGCTCCACGGACAGCGATTCCCGCCACCGAATCCCACTTTGGTCGAGTCATTCGATACCCCTCCCGGGTCGCATTTGTTACAAATAGGATATCACCACCCAACGCTGCTCCACGAAGCGCGTACGGGCCTGACCTTCCTGACGTCTCTACAAAGACGTTCGCGCCAGCCGGAACGCCTCACTCGAGATCGACGTCGATGCCCAAACGCGCCTTGGCCCGCCCCAGGTCGAGGCCGATCGGTCGCGAGCGCTAAAATGCCGCGCGTCCGGTCACGATGAAACGAACGGTCATCCTCTACAGCCTCGCCGTGGCAGCTGCCGCGTTCGCTCTGCAATGGCTCGAGTACCAGTACACGGTACGGATGTTCTCGACCGAGATCTACGTGATCCTCGTGGCCTCGGGCTTTCTGGCGCTGGGAATCTGGGTTGGTCGTCGGCTGAGGCGGCCCGCGCAGGCTTCGCCGTTTCAGAAGAACACTCGAGCGCTCGACTACCTCGGCGTCACCGACCGCGAATACGAGGTTCTGGAGCTTCTGGCCGGCGGCCATTCCAACAAGGAGATCGCGGACTCCCTGTTCGTATCCACGAATACGGTCAAGACCCATTTGGCGCATCTCTACGGCAAGCTCGAGGTGTCGCGCCGCACGCAAGCGGTGCGGAAGGCGAGAGAGCTGCGGCTGATCCCCTGAGACGCCTCTCTGAGGCGCGAGAGACCTCGTCAATTCGGACGATTTCGGCGAAATCAACCCTTTGGGTGATGTGCGCGCCGATCGAGAACGGTAGGTTTCCGCCGTCACGACAACCGACAGCGAAGGAGCCCAACCATGAAAAAGACCATTTTCACCTACGGCCTCATTGCCGGCATCATCATCGCCGTCAGCATGCTGATCGGCTGGAGCAGCCTCGGCTCGGCGGCGGCCGACGGCGAGACCGGCGGCGAGACCGGCGGCGTTTCGATCGAGCTCTCCGAGTGGCTCGGCTACCTGGTCATGCTGATCGCGCTCTCGGTCATCTTTCTCGGGATCAAGCGCTACCGCGACCGGAACCTGGGCGGGGTGATCAAGTTCGGCACGGCCTTCCTGCTCGGTCTCGGGATCTCGGTGATGGCCAGCCTCATCTACGTAGTCTCATGGGAGGTCAGCCTGGCCGTGACCGACTATGCCTTCATCGAGAACTACACCCAGGCGATGATCGCGAACAAGAAAGCCGAGGGGCTCGCCGGAGCCGAGCTCGACACGGTGATCGCGGACATGGAGCGTACCAAGGAGCGGTACGCAAAGCCGCTTTACCGTCTCTCGATCACCTTTCTCGAGATGTTCCCCGTGGGCCTGCTGGTGACCCTGCTCTCGGCGGCGATACTGCGCAAGCGCGAGATCCTGCCCGCGACGGGCTGAGGTCGTCGTCTGCGGATACAATACGCCTCCGATGACGCCGACCACCGCACCGCCCGCAACAGCCCTCGAGATAGAACCACTCACGATCGCCGATCGGACCTTCCGCTCGCGTCTCATCCTCGGCACCGGCAAGTACAAGGACGGCGCCGAGATGGTGGCGGCGCTCGAAGCCTCCGGCACCGAGATGGTCACGGTGGCTCTGCGCCGGGTGCCGCTCGATGAGATCGGCAAGGGCTCGCTCATCGATCAGATCGACCAGGACAAGTACCTGCTCCTTCCCAACACCGCTGGCTGTTTTACCGCCGACGAGGCGATTCGCACCGCTCGGCTCGCGCGTGAGCTCGGCGGCTGGAACTTCGTCAAGCTCGAGGTGATCGGCGACAAGAAGACCCTCTTCCCCGACAACGAGCAGACCCTCGAAGCCGCGAAGGTCCTGGTCGACGAGGGCTTCCATGTTCTGCCCTACGCGAGCGACGACCCGATCATGGCCAAGAAGCTCGCCGATCTCGGCTGCGCCGCGGTGATGCCGCTCGCGGCGCCGATCGGCTCGGGCCTCGGCATCAGGAACCCGGCGAACCTCGCGATCATCGTCGAGCAGATGGGCGAGCGCGGCGTGCCGGTCATCGTCGACGCGGGCGTCGGCACCGCCTCCGACGCGGCGGTGGCCATGGAGCTCGGCGTCGACGGCGTGCTCATGAACACCGGCGTCGCCGAAGCCCGAGATCCGGTGCGGATGGCTCGCGCGATGAAGCTCGCGGTCGAGGCCGGCTGGCTCGCGGCTCACGCCGGCCGGATCCCGAAGAAGCTCTACGCTTCGGCCTCGTCGCCGATAGACGGCCTCATCGAGTAGGCATCGTGGCTTCCGGCCGTTCGCCTGCAGCGGGCGCCTCTCCGAGAAGGGCGGCCCTGTGGCGGACGCTCGCCGTTGTCGCGGCGCTCGTCATTCTGGCGTTGACCACTCCCAGCATCTTCCCCTACGACTTTTGCACCTACTACAGCGCCGGGTCACTCGCCAACGACACCGGACCCGCCGCCGCCTTCGACCTCACGCGCCTGAACGAGCGCCACAGCCAGATCCACCCCGCCACCGGTCGCCGGGTCGGTAGCTTCTACTACTCGCCCCTCTTTCTGGCGCCCGCCGCGCTTCTCGCCCGGCTCGACTTCGAAAGCGCGCAGCGGATCAACCAGCTCTTGATACTCCTCGCCCTGGGCGGGCTCTTCTATCTAGTGCTCGAGCCGCGCCGGCCGAAATGGCTTCTCGTGATGCTCATTCTCGTCTTCGTCGCCGGCGATCCGGTGCGAATCCAGTTCGTCTACCAGAACTGGACCGCGTTTCTCGTGCTCCTGGTGGCTCTCGCCTTGCGCCAGACCGCTCGCGGCGCCGACCGCTCGGCGGCCCTCATCTGGGCGCTCGCCTTTCATCTCAAGCTCTACACCGGTCTCTTCCTGGTGCCGCTTTTTCTCCTCGGCAAGCGTCGGCTCGCAGTCTCGGCGCTCTTGGTCTTCATCCTCTTGCTGGCCCTACCGTTGCCCTGGACCGGCCTCGCCGCGCCGGCCGCCTACTTCGGCTCCTTGGCCGAGGAGGCCGGAGGCGGGCTGACGGTCTTCTACAACCAGATCTCGGTGCCCGCAGCACTCGCTCGCCTCAGCCGCACGCCGGCGGACTGGGTGACCTCGAACCGCCCGGTCGAGAGCCTCGCGCTCCGCGGCCTGGTGTGGCTTTCCTTCCCGGCCTTCGTCTTCGCTCTCTGGAAGCTGCGCACGCGGGCGAACGGTGGCGTGCGCGCCCTGGCGCTCACGATTCCGTACCTGCTCCTCTTTCTGCCCAAGATGTGGGACCACGGCCAGCTTCTCTTCCTGGCCCTCTTCGTCCTCGCGGCCTTGCCGCGGCGAGTCGAGGTCTTCGCCGCCGGCTATCTGATCTTGAGCCTCAGCTACTTTCCCCTGGTCCAGCATCTTCTCGATCAGGCGCTCAATGGCGAGGTCGCGCCGCTCCAGGTCCAGGTGCTGCTGCTCTTTTACCCGCTCCTCAACCTGCTCGCCGCGGTCGCGATCCTCCAGGGCGAAGACGATTCGCGCGCCTCTCCGGAGAAGCCGCCCCTCGCCGCCCAGGGATGACACGCCGCGCCGGTCTTGCCCCCGCCACTCCCTTGTCCTAGAATCTCCATCCCGCCAAGCCCCAGGGGAACCCCGGGCGGCGCGGACCGGCTTGCACCGATAGCTCAATTGGATAGAGCACCTGACTACGGATCAGGAGGTTGGGGATTCGAGTTCTCCTCGGTGCACCATCTAAACCCCCCAGAATCAGCGATTTACCTTCTTCTAAACCCTGAAAACAAAGGGTTTCACGCCTTTTCCGAAAAGTGCGCCAAAGCGCGCCTTTCTGCGGGGCGATGCGGTGCCATTGCACTTCCGTAGTACCTATCCCCGTACCCAAAATGCGATCGGTACTCCCATGCCGGTGCTCAAGCTCACCGATCTGACTGTCAAGGCGCTCGCCACCGAGAAAGGCCAAGAGGACTTCTTCGACTCGGTCCTTCCCACCTTCGGAGTTCGAGTCACTTCGCGAGGCACCAAGAGCTTCTTCGTCATGTACTACCAGTGGGGCGGGAAGTATCGGCGAACCTTGGGCCGCTACCCCAAGCTCGGCCTCTCCACCGCTCGGGACCTTGCGCGCGACGTCATGGAAAAGGTCGAGTCGGGCGTGGATCCAGGGTCGAGCCGTCGCCAGGCCCTGACCTTCGGCGAGTTGGCCAACTCGTACATGGAGCTCTACGCCAAGGTCCACAAGAAATCCTGGCGTAAGGACGAAAGGATTCTCGCGAAGGACCTCCTGCCGCGCTGGAGAACCCGGCCGGTCATCACGATTCGCCGGGCCGATGTCGTCGAGCTTCTCGACGGAGTGGCCCTCCGCGGGCCGATCATGGCCAACCGGACGCGTGCGCTCGTCTCCAAAATATTCTCGGATTTCGATCAGCAGGACGACTTCCGCGGAGTTCCAATGATGTACAGCTGGCCCTCGAACGGCAGGGCCTCGCCAACCGCCTACGCGTCGGACTACGACCGCGCACTTGCCGAAGACCGTGCCTTCAACCACTTCCTTACCCTGGTCAAGACCGACGCCGGAATTGATCGCGTGCACGTGATTGCTCACAGCATGGGCAACCTAGTGGTCGCCAGTGCGCTGGAGCGGCGGTCTCCTCGGCCGCCACAGCCGATCGTCAGTCAGCTTGTCCTTGCGGCTCCGGACATTCCTGCTCCGCTGTTCGAGCAGAGGTTCTTGCAGGTTCTCCCCGAACTCGCCGAACGGGTCACGCTCTACGTGTCGGACCAAGACAAGGCCCTCATTTTATCGAGCGAGCTGCGTAAGGGTGATCCGCGGGCGGGTCAGGTCGAGGGCGGGCTTCTCGTGGCTAGTAGCACGGTCAAGTCCTTCGACGGCATCGATGCTTCGGATCTGCCCACCGACTTTCTCCGCCATAGTTATTGGGCCAACAACGAATCGATGCTCTCCGACATCTACTGCCTGCTCAAAGGTGCGCCACCGGAGCGGCGGCCGTTGCTGCTGCTCACTGGTGCGGTGTGGCGATTCCGCCCACTGAACGAGCTGAAGAAGCTGAAAGCGGGCGACTGCGCACCGCCGACCTTTCTACAGCTGATCTCTGACCCGAATTCAGGAAAGAACACGGTGTTCTGGATCCGGGTCCTGATAATCGTAGCGCTAGCGTTTCCCGTCGTGTTCTTTGTCCTCAGGCGTCGGGCTCGTCGAACTTCTGTGTAGACCAGCGCAACAAAAGTTAACTGCCCGGCAGGGCCAACGGCCAGTGCTGAAAAGATTTTCAGGACGTTGCAGCATCCTCGACCAGGGTGTTGCCCAGCCCACTTGATCGGGTGGTAGCACTCGACTACCTCTCTGAGGGACCGCCTCCCGGTGAGAGCGGTGGCGAGTCGAGACAGCTCGTCGAGTTCGACGACCTGGTGTCCTTTCCGTGCGCATGGAGTTCGCGACCGATGGACGACTGAAGATCCCACGCGCAGACTACTCGGGCCGATCGCGCTCTCCGGCGGCGAACGATGATCACGGTTTCTGGAACATGGATCTCGCGATCGGCTCCAAACCACACTCCGGCAGTTCTTCGTGTCCGCCGATCACGACAACGCCTCCTGGTCGCAGGGCCCAAGCGATCCGGTCGAGCACCCTGCGCCCTACCGTGGCGTCAAAATAGGTCCAGGCCAGGTTGCGACAAAGGATGAGATCGAACGGCCCCTCGGATGTGGTCTTGCGGATATCTTCGCGGCGGAATACGACGCCGTCTCGCAACTCCTTCCGCAGCTCGAGCTCACCACGATCGCCGGACGGCCGAAAAGCCTCTTGTCTAATTGCATCTGGCAGCTCACGGAGGCATCCGGCCGGATAGAGTGCCCGCTCGGCTCGCTCGAGTAGTCGAACGTCGATATCGGTCGCCAAGACCTCGAGCTCGGTTTGGGTTCTCGTCGTTCGCCCAAAACGCCACGCCAGCACCAGGCTGTAGGGCTCCTCTCCCGAGGCGCAGCCGACGCTCCAGGCCCGAACCGTCGGCCGGCCTGCCGACTCTGCCTCGCGGGCAAGCTCTGGCAGCAGCTCCAGTTCCAGCACCCGCCATAGGCTCCAATCCCGATAGAACCTCGAGATCGTGACCCGGCAGAGCGAATCGAGGACGTGCCATTCGGGAGCCGCTGGCCCCTCGGTCTCGAGCAGCCGCCTGTAGGCCTCGAAGCCGGAGAGCCCCAATTCTTCGAAACGTCGCCTGATCCGTCGGCAGACCTGCCGCCGCGGCTTGCGGAAGCCGGCCCAACGCAATCCCAGCTTGGGGAGGGCCCATTGCAGGAAGGTTATGCACTCGGCGTCTCCCATCCCGCCAAGAGTAACCAGACAAGGCTACGGCGTCGACGGGTCGCGCTCCGAGGGCTCGGCCGCGTCTGGAGATATCATCAGAGACCTTGCAGCAACCGCTCCGTGCGCCGAGAAGCCGCTGTGGCGCCAGGACAGGAGGCTGTCGACGATCGCCTCCGAGATCAGCTCTTTGTGTAGCAGCATCCGCAGCACCTCGGCGCGAAACAGCCGCTCGACATGCTGGGAACGGAACCACGCGAGCGGGCGAAAGGTGCCGTCCGGCGTGAAGACGCCGTCCGTCACCAGCACGTGGACGTGCGGGTGGAAGTTGAGCAGCTCGCCCGCGGTCTGAACGAATCCCACGGCTCCCGGGGTGACGTCGGCACCGTTGAAGTAGGCCGTGAGGTAGAGCTGTAGGGCTCGCCAGGCACACCCGGCGAGCTCACCCAAAAGCCTGCGGTCGTAGCGGAAGAAGATCCGCAGCCGCTTAGGGATGGTGAGGAGCGTGTACCCGGTGAGACTCTCGATCGTCTCCGAGTCGCGCGAGAGCGACTCCTCGGAGACCGAGATCGAGGTGCCGATCCCGGCGGAAGACGTGCAGTGATCAGCAGCTGGCCGACTGCGGCAAGACTCTACTAGTAGAAAACCGCCCAGACAGCCCAGTGGTCCGAGTACATGTAGAGCCGGTTGGCCAGGTGCCGGGTTCGTCGATCTCGAAACCGTCGAAGCCCACTTCGGCGACCAGGCGGGCTACGCCAAGATGGTGATCGGCGCCGGCATCCTCCACGTTCTCGAATGGGAAGGAGAGGTTCTCTGTACCGGCGAGCTGCGTGTGCGCGGTGCCTGGCCGCCCTATGCCGATGTCGGCATGATCGTGAGCGAGAAGCACCGCCGCCGGGGCTTCGGCACCTACATCCTCGCTCTACTCAAACAGAAGGCCTACGACCAGGGCCTTGAGCCCATCTGCTCGTGTGAGGCCGGCAATGTCGCGTCGAGAAAAGCCGTCGAGAAGGCCAGCTTCATAGCCTGGCACCGAGTGGTCGAGAACTCGTTCTGAGGCTCGCAGCCGTGGCCGGTCGGACATGTGGAAGTTCGACCGCCCAAGTCGTAGTCCAACATTTCGCTATCGACTTTGGTGGAAATCGAGCCAGCTTCAATTTTGGACTTTTCAGTCAATAATTAGTAGAGTGGCCCGATGACACGAGGCCGGAAGCGGCAATTCGACCGCCAAGAGGTAGTCGAGCGCGCGGCCAAGCTCTTCTGGGAACAGGGCTATGAAGCAACCGGCATGACTGAGTTGGTGGAACATCTGGGCATCGGCCGCCAGAGCCTCTACAACACCTTTGGCGACAAGCGATCGCTCTATCTGGAGACGCTGCATTTCTACTTCGACGGCCGTGTCCGACTGGCTCGCGAGATCTTCGAGCGACCGGGTCCACGGCTGGAGAGACTTGGAGAACTCCTGTTGGCGATCGTCGAAGCCGACACGGCCTGTGGACACCCGGGCTGTCTTCTTGGCAACACGGTAGCCGAGTTCGGCGCCCGTGATTCGGAAATCGAAGAGACGCTCGGGCAGTTCCTCGATGGCTTCCGGGGCCTCATGGAGGACCTCCTCGAAGAGGGCAAGAAGGCGGGCGAGCTGGACCAAGAGGCCTCTCCGGCAGATCTGGCCCGGAGCCTCCTCGTAATGAGCCAGGGACTCCTTCTGCTCAACAAGAACAAACGTCTGCGCGACTCGGGCGTCGGAGAGGCGGTGCTTCGAACTGCGATGGCGATGCTGGGGCCGGGCTAACCAGGAGTATCGATGAGATCTATACGCCGATCGATTGCACGCACGGTCATAGTGTTGGTTTTCTCGTCTGTAACGTGGTCGACCGAGCGGGGTGTGGCCGGGGAACTCTTCGAGAACTCGGCGGTACAGGTGAACGGTTCGTCGGTGCTCACGACAGTTGCTCCCGGCGGCGATCCGGCTCTAACGGTGAACGGCTCTCCGGTGGTCACGGTGGCGTCGCTCGGCGCTCTGGATCTGAGAAGCAAGCTGCTGTTGCCGTTCTATCTCATTGACCCGAACAACGAATTCCCAACTGGGAGCACGACTTTCTTTTCTGTCGTCAACGAGTCCACCTTCCCCGTTGATACCAGAGTCAGCGTTTTCGGGAGCAGTGCACCTGCTTCCCCGGCCTACGTGGAGAGTCCGACTCTTGGGCCCCAAGAAACTCGGACTCTCGATCTTCAACAGATTTGCCCAGCTTGCCCGGTAGAGGGCTTCGTGGTTATCGAGACGATCGGCGGAGAAGCCACGCTTCACGGCGACTACTTCCGAGCCGACGGGAGCAGCCGAGTGGGCGCCTGGCGATTGCCAGCCTTCGGTGAAGGTTGCAAGCGGTTTAGCATGCGCTTCTACCCCGACGCCACCTTCATCTTCTGGACGGATCTGAGCGCCGTTACAGCTGACCCCATCGCGTTCGTAGCGGCCTACAGTAGTTTCGGAGGAGATCCGTTCCTCTTGGCATCGATTTACGCGGATACCGTTGCTTTTCAGGTCTCAACTACCGACCTCGGATTGCAATTCAGTGCTGGTCACTTGGAAGTCGAGTTTGCTTCCGGCATCACGGGTCACGTTTCCGTGGCCACGACGTTTCCCTCCGTCAGTTCCGTGCCCATGACCCTGGAGGCCACATGCACGGGCCGATAAGGGGTGAAGGTTAGTTTGCCGTGTCTCATCGAGCCAGCGAAAAGCGTGCCTGTCGCGAGCTGATAGAGGTTTGGTGACGTGGTCCGTGGGTACCCGTAGACCGACAGATGGTCGACGCGGGTCGTATCTAGAGGCAC
>CALZIK010000199.1 GCA_945787635.1 Thermoanaerobaculia bacterium
CGGTCCGCGGCGGAGACCTGCCGCCCGATCCAGGACTCCGATTGCTGCGCCGGTTCGCGCAGCCCCTCCATACGCCGCAGCAGCAGGGCGTCGAGGCCGCCGTCCGCCAGCGCCTGCAGCCTGAGCGCCGCCCAGCGTTCCGGGCCGGGCCCGGGGAACAGCGCCACGCCGTCATGATGCGCATCGAGATACTCGCAGATCACCGGCGAATCGAACAGCACCGTGCCGTCATCCAGGATCAGCGCCGGAACCTTGCCCAGGGGGTTGTCGGCGGCGACATCGGCCGCCGGGTCCCAGACGTTGGTCGGAATGAGTTCGACATCGCCGAACTGGCCGGTCTCGTGCAGGAGGATCACGACCTTGCGCACATAGGGCGAGGTCGCCGCAAAGCGAAGTTTCATCGTCTGTTTCCAGTTCTGTCGCGCTTATCGTTGCACTTTTTGTTCCCGAAGAGCACGGATGAGCCCACGCTCGCGGAAATCAATTCAATAACGGTCCTGGTGGATGTCCAACACGGCCATGTCGTTCTTCTCCTGCGTCCGCCGCAAGGCGGAGCCCGGCGGCCCGGAGACTACACCCTGCTGCAACCGAAGAACAACCCCGCCGCTGTTCAGGCAGTGTCCCGGCTTGAACCTGGACGTGCCGACAGCACGAAGCCGACTCTCATGTCTGTAAACCGCCTGAAAGCAGCCGTGAGAGAAGGCGGCACGGGACTACCGTTCCTAGCCACAACCGGTCGTCAGGGTCACAGAGGCGCCATGCGCGCCCACTCCCCATCGGCCATTTTGCTTGCGTAGCGCATGCCCTTGGCTACTCTTGCGGATTCGGGGAAAGATGTCATGCTCGAAGATGAGTGTCGTGCACCGGCTATCCATTCACGGAAAAACCCCAGACGACGCAGAAAGGATCGGCAATTCATGCCTTCATGTGCGGAGCGCCGTTCGTGGGACGAGCGCCGGTCTTTATCGGTGATGACGTGACCGGCGACGACGGCTTCGCATCGGTGAACGCCCTGAAAGGACATGCAATTCGCGTTAGCGTAGATTCCGGAACGGTCGCATTTTATAGGCTATCGGACGTCGACCAGGTGATCGAACGGCCGAAAGCATCGCCATCGAAAATTCGTTCCAGGCACGGGCGATACAGCTTTGAGTAGTTTCGATCTTGCCGTGATCGGCAACTGTAACTTTAGCGCGCTTTTGGGTTCCCGCGCCCGCATCGTGTGGTGCTGTCTGCCGCGGTCCGACAGCGATCCAGGGTTTTGCGCCATCCACAACGACCATCGGGATGGCGACACGGCCCTGTTTCAACGCCTTGTAAAATTTGAGGCAGAGTCGGCCCGGCGGTGGAATCGACCTGACGCGGGTATGTGGGAGTTGCCGAGCAGGAAGGGCGTGCACACCTACTCGAGCGTTATGTGCTTGGCCGCGCGTAATCGACGATCTGACCGCCGGGGAGGAAGAAGAGCTGCTGAAGAATCCGGCGTTCCTTCGCTCCCGCAGCCCTTCATGACCCGCGCCACGACGGGGTCCTGCCGCCGGCCGAAACGTTAAACATGGTGAACATCATAGAGGACGCGATCACTGCTTCTTCCGACATGGAAGAACCGATCCGCGCCGAACTCTTTGGCGCCGAGCGCCTGGAGCAACACGCCGAGAGCCTGGCGGCGGCCGATCGCGTCACGGACAAGCCCATCCGAGGACGGGATCTTCTTCCGAGGGTCGGCTACAACGGACGCGTACTTCTCGACGCATATCACAGCATCGTAGAGGCGGTCGGGGCGAAGCACGAGATCACGCTCGCCGAGGAGTGGTTCCTCGACAACTTCCACGTCGTCGACGAGCAGCTCCGTGAGATCCGAGACCACCTCCCGAGGAGCTACTACCGCCGGCTGCCGAAGATCGCGGCGGGCCACCTCGCAGGATACCCCCGCGTCTATGGCCTCGCCTGGGCCTATGTGGCCCACACCGACAGCCGGTTCGATGTGGAGACGCTCGGCCGTTTCATCCGTGCCTACCAGCGAATCCAGCCGCTCGGCATCGGCGAACTCTGGGCCGTGCCCATCCATCTCCGCATGGCACTGGTGGAGAATCTGCGGCGGCTGTCGGAGCAGGTGATCCGCGCCCGCCATGCGCGGGCCAAGGCCGACGAGATGGCGGACCGCCTTCTGGGCCTGAGCGGCCGGCCGGTTGAGAACACCGAGGACGTCCTGCGCCGTCTGGAAGACACCCCCCTGGCGGGCGCATTTGCGGTCCAGCTGGTCCAGCGGCTCCGCGACCAGGACGAATCGATCACGCCGGCCCTGGTCTGGCTCAACCGAAAGCTGACTGCCCAGGAGACGTCGCCCGGTGAAGTGGTTGCCCTGGAACACCATGCCCAGGGTGCGGCAAACGCAACCGTCCGGAACATCATCACCAGCATGCGATGGATGTCCTCGATCGACTGGCTCGAGTTTTTCGAGAGCGTCAGCCTGGTCGATGAAGTGCTATGCGCCGCGCCCACGTTTCCAGCCATGGATTTCGCGACGCGGGACGAGTACCGGAAGCAGATCGAGTTCCTCTCGCGGGGTTCGGGCCGATCGGAGAACGAGGTGGCGCAGGAGGCCGTGCTGCTGGCCCGGAACGCAGCCCAGGGGAGACTGCGCTCACCTTCCCCCGCGGTGGAGAGCGATTCCCCGGGGAGCGAGCCGGGGCCTTCCGGTGTTCCCGAGCGCGCCGAGGAGGACCCGGGGTACTACCTCGTTTCCAAGGGCAGAAGGGAATTCGAGCGGCGGCTGGGCTTTCGCGTTGGTCTTCGCCTCCGGTTGCAACGCGCCTACCGCGCCCACGCGATCGCGGGATACCTGGGAGGAATTGCTGCCCTCACCGCCCTCCAGCTCTGCAGCCTCTTGTTCATCTCCCGGTCCGCTGGGGCAGGGGCCTGGATCCTCGTCCTGCTGGCGGTCCTCGGCCTCGTCCCTGCCTCGGATGTCGCGGTGTGCCTCGTCAATCGCCTGGTTGCGGCTCTGCTTGCGCCCACGAGGCTCCCCAAGCTCGAGCTCGCCCAGGGCGTGCCTCCGGAGCTTCGGACTGTGGTCGCCGTGCCTACGCTGCTCACGAACTACGCCGACATCGAGGAGCAACTCGAACGACTCGAGGTGCACTACCTTGCCAATCCGGAAGGCCATCTCCACTTTGCCCTCCTTACCGACTGGCCGGACGCGTCCTGCGAGCGTATGCCCGGCGACGAGGAACTCGTTGCCGCGCTGGCCGACGGCATCGACCGTCTCAATACACGGTACGAGGGTCCGCCCGGAGGCGGGGAACGGTTCCTTCTGTTGCACCGTCGGCGTCTCTGGAACGAGCGGGAAGGTAAGTGGATCGGCTGGGAGAGGAAACGCGGGAAGCTCCACGAGCTGAACCGGCTTCTTCGTGGCGTCACGGACACCACGTTCATTCCGATCCGCGGACGGGCGCCCGCGGTGCCCGAGCGCGTCCGCTACGTCATCACCCTGGATGCAGACACCCGGCTTCCCAAGGGCACCGCCTACCGCCTGGTCGGGGCGATGGCGCACCCGTTGAACCGGCCGCGTTTCGACCCTCGGAAGGGACGCGTCGTCGAAGGTTACGCGGTCATGCAGCCCCGGATCACGCCGTCCTTGCCCACCGGCCCGGGCAGCACGACCTACCAGCGGATCGTCTCGGGCCGCGGCGGTGTGGACCCCTACGCGGCTGCGGTCTCCGATGTGTATCAGGACCTATTTGGAGAAGGGTCCTACACAGGAAAAGGGATCTACGACGTCGATATCTTCGAGGCGGCGCTCGAGGGGAAGGTCCCGGAGAACGCGCTCCTCAGCCACGATCTCTTCGAGGGCTTGTTCGCGCGCGCCGGGCTGTTGACCGATGTGGATCTTTTCGAGGAGTTTCCCTCCAACTACGAGGTGGCCGCACGTCGCCAGCATCGGTGGGTACGGGGCGACTGGCAGCTCCTCCCCTGGGTCCTGGGCCACGCACGCGACGCCGCCGGCCGGAAACTGAGGACTCGCATCCCCGCCCGGGGCCGATGGAAGATGGTCGACAATCTTCGCCGAAGCCTCGCCGCACCTTCGTCGTTTCTGTTGGTGGCGGCCGCCTGGACCCTGCCGAGCGTTCCTGCGCTCCTATGGATCGGCCTCTTCGTCGGATCCGTCGCGGTGCCGGCCTTCATCCCGGTTCTCGACGACCTCATCCCCTGGCGACGAGGGATCTCCAAGCGCAGCCACCTGCGCGCGGTGGCCGACGACATCTTCGTGGCTCTGCCGCAGACGCTCCTGGCCATCACCATGTTGGCCTACCAGGCCTGGCTCATGGCGGACGCCGTGGTGCGCACGCTCGGGCGGCTCTACGTGACGAAGCGGAACCTCCTCGAGTGGGTTACGGCCGCGCAGGCGGGATACGGGGTCGATCTGAGGCTCCGAACTTCCTACCGGCACCTTCGCTGGGGCGTCGTCCTCGCCGTCGGAACGGGCCTGCTCTTCGTCGTGCTCAAGCCGGGAGCCTGGCCCCTGGCCACGCCACTCGTCCTCCTTTGGGCGCTGTCGCCCGTCATCGCCTGGCGGATGAGCCTCCCGCCAAAGCTCGTGAAGGCGCAGGTTCTCTCTCCCCAGGAGATGCGCTCCTTGCGGCTCCTCGCCCGGCGCGCCTGGCGCTTCTTCGAGACGTTCGTGGACGAGGAGGAGAATGCCCTCCCGCCGGACAACTTCCAGCAGGACCCCGAGCCGACCATAGCCCACCGCACCTCGCCGACCAATATGGGTCTCTATCTGCTGAGCACGACAGTTGCCCACGACTTCGGCTGGATCGGGATCCTCGACATGGCGACGCGGCTCGAGGACACGTTCGACACCATGAACCGCCTGCGGCGCTTCCGCGGGCACTTCTTCAACTGGTATGACACCCGGGACCTCCGGCCGCTCGATCCGAACTACGTCTCCACCGTCGACAGCGGCAATCTGGCAGGGCACCTGATCGCCGTGGCACAAGCTTGCCGCGAGTTCATGCATCGCCCCCTGTTCGGCCCGGAGATCCTGGAGGGAATGCGGGATGCGCTCCAGCTGCTTCTCGAGTCGGACGAGCGGGCCGAGCATCCCCGGCGTACGCAGACGGTCATGGAGCCGCATCTCCGCGAGGCCGCGGAGGCGATGTGGGCCGCTCTGGAGGATCCTCCGAAATCCCTTCCCGATCGGGTGGGCCGACTCCAGGAGCTGGAGGTCCACGCGGAGACCCTGCTGGACATCGCCCGCACGCTCGCGAACGACGTCGAGGAGGAATCCCGATCCGAAGTCCTGGCCTGGGCGAGGAGCGTGAGAGACTGCGTGCGGAGCCACGCCTGCGACGTCGAAACGGCCCAGTTTCTCGAGGGTCTGGACGCGTCCCAGAGGGCCGAGACCGCCCTCGGGCATCGCCTCTCCGCCCTCGCACTCTGCGCCGAAGGGATGGTCCAGGCCATGGACTTCCGGTTCCTGTTTGACTCCTCGCGCAAGCTGTTCTCCATCGGCTATCGCGTCGCCGACGGCACGCTCGATCCGAGTTGCTACGACCTGCTGGCATCCGAGGCGAGGCTGGGAAGCTTCGTGGCCATCGCCAAGGGCGACGTTTCGCCCCGGCACTGGTTCCTCCTGGGCCGGGCTCTCACGCCGGTGGGGCGCGGCGCCGCGCTCGTCTCCTGGTCGGGTTCCATGTTCGAATACCTGATGCCGCTCCTCGTGATGCGGCAGCCCGCCCGCAGCCTTCTGGATATCACCTGCCGTCTCGTGGTGGCGCGCCAGATCCAGTACGGCGCGGAGCGGACGGTCCCGTGGGGGGTGTCCGAATCGGGCCACAATCTTCGAGACGTGGAGCTAACCTATCAGTATTCGAATTTCGGCGTGCCTGGCCTGGGGCTCAAGCGAGGGCTGTTCGAGGACGTGGTGGTGGCTCCCTACGCGACCGCTCTCGCCGCCATGCTGGAGCCCAGAGCGGCACTTCACAACTTCGCCCGCCTTGAGGAGGCTGGGGGGCGAGGCGCCTACGGGTTCTATGAAGCACTCGATTACACACCATCGAAACTGCCGGAGAACGCCCAGGTGGCCGTGGTCCGGAGCTTCATGGCGCATCACCTGGGGATGACGCTCGTTTCCCTGGGGAACGTAGTTCACGATGGCCGGACCCGGAGGCGCTTTCACTCCCATCCCATGGTCCAGGCGACGGAGCTCCTACTCCAGGAACGGACGCCGCGCTCGGTGGCGGTGACCCGGCCCCGGGGCGAGGAGGTGCGGGTGGCGCCGCTCGTCCGCGACCTCGTTTTCCCCACACTGCGGCGGTTCGAGTCGCCGCACGACATCACGCCGCGCACCCATCTTCTTTCCAATGGCCGCTACACCGTCATGATCACGACGGCGGGCTCCGGGTTCAGCCGGTGGGGCGACCTCGCCGTCACCCGCTGGCGGGAGGACACGACGCGTGACTGCTGGGGCACGTTCATCTACCTGCGCGACACGGACACCGGTGACGTCTGGTCCGCTGGCTTCCAGCCGAGCGGAACGGAAGTGGACCACTACGACGTCGTCTATTCCGAGGACCGGGCCAAGATCATGCAGCGAGACCGGTCCCTGGCAATCACCCTCGAGATCGTGGTTTCCACCGAGGACGATGCCGAGCTCCGCCAGCTGACGGTGACCAATGTCGGGAACCGGGACCTTCAGATCGACTTCACGTCCTATGCGGAGGTCGTGCTGGCTCCTCAGGACGCGGACGAGGCCCACCCCGCCTTCTCGAACCTCTTCGTGGAGACGGAGTTCGTTCCCGAGCTCGGGACCCTGCTGGCTACACGGCGCCCGCGTTCAGCGGACGAGCTTCAGGTCTGGCTCGCTCATCTGGTCGCGGTCGAGGGGGACCCGGCCTCGCCGTTGCAGTACGAGAGTGACCGCGGGCGCTTTCTGGGCCGGGGCCGCGGGGTTCGGTCTCCGCTATCCGTGAACGACGGGGGACCCCTTTCGGACACGACCGGAACGGTTCTGGATCCCATCGTGAGCCTCCGGCAGCGGCTGGCGATTCCGCAAGGAGGGACGGTTCGTCTCGTGTTCACCACACTCGTGGCGCCGTCCGCGGACGAGGCGCTCCAGATCGCGGAAAAGTACCGCCAGCCGGCAACGTTCGAGCGAGAGAGCTCGCTGGCCTGGACGCAGGCACAGGTCCAGTTGCACCACCTCCGGATCACCCAGGACGAGGCGCATCTCTTCCAGCGTTTGGCCAACCGTCTACTCTACGCCGATCCCACGTTGCGCGCAGCGCCTCAGGTACTGGCTACGAACCGTGATGGCGCGTCGGGGCTCTGGCCCTACGGCATCTCCGGCGACCTTCCCATCGCCCTGGTAAGCATCGAGCGGGACGAGGAGCGGGACGTCGTGCGACAGCTCCTGCGGGCGCAGGAGTATTGGCGCCTGAAGGGGATTGCCGCCGACCTGGTGATCCTCAACGCCACGGGTGCCTCCTACGTACAGGCTCTCCAGGAATCCGTCGAGGACATGGTGCGAGCAAGCCAGGCGGCGGGGGAGGAGCAGCGTAAGGAACATGGAGGCGTGTATTTGCTCCGCGCCGACCTTGTGTCTCCGCGCGACCAGATCCTCCTGGGCGCGGCGGCGCGACTCGTGATTCCCGCGCACCGGGGTACGCTGTCCGAGCAGGCGGTCCGGCTGGAGCGGCCTCGGCCCGGGCCGGTCCCGCCGCGCGTC
>CALZIK010000200.1 GCA_945787635.1 Thermoanaerobaculia bacterium
GCGATCTGGGCGCGCAGCACCCCCGCGGTCAACGGCTCGCCCTCGTGCGTGAGGCCCTCCCCGCCGCACCCGGCGCCCGCGAGAGTCCCGGCGACACGGCGAAACGCGGCGCAGGTCCCTCGGGCGGCGCTCTTGATCTCGCGGATCTCGTCCACCGCCTTGCGCCTGCGCAGGCTCCGCACCAGCTGTTGGCCGTCGACGAAGTCGAAGCCGCGTCCGACGAGAGCCCGAGTGATCGCGTGCGCCTCGCCAGCAGGTGGATGTCCGGCGAGCGCGATACGACCGCCTTCCAGACCGCGGGCCTCGAGCGCGGGGACGAGCGCGCCCAGCCAGATCTCAAGCTGCGGAGCGTTACGCCGGCGTAGATCCGCCAACTCGATGGCGCCGAGGGCGGTCAACTCGAGACCGGTGCCACTTGCCTCGTCTCGCTCCATGTCCACCAGGTAGCCGAGAAGAGGCGGCGCCCCTGGGCGCCACAGCAAGAAGGACTGCCCCAGATGCGCGGCTCCGATGAACGCCGCAAGGTCGGGGTCGGCGCTCGACTTGGCTACGACCAGCAGAGCGTCCGCGTCGAGGCACCGCAGTAGGGCTTGCAGCCGTTCGCCACGAACCTCGAGCGATACGCCGCGGCCGGCGACCATCGTGCCTAGGCGTTCTTGCTGATGAAGCTCTCGAAAGCCGTCTTGGGCATGGCGCCGAGCATCCGGTCCGCGACTTCGCCGCCTTTGAACAGGATGAAAGTGGGAATGCTCGAGACCCCGTATTTCATTGCCAGATCCTGGTTTTCGTCGACGTTGAGCTTGGCGATCTGGACACCTTCGTTCTGGTCCGCAATCTCGTCCAGGACCGGAGCGACCATGCGACAGGGTCCGCACCACTCCGCCCAGAAATCCACCAAAACCGGCTTTGGAGAGCGGAGCACCGCGCTGTCAAAGTTCTCTTCGGTGAGCTCTACAATGTTTTCTGAGGACATCTATTCTCTCCCTTTCCGCGCCAGATCGGGGCCAGCGCTCATCCGGGGTAACGCAATCGGTCGGCGGACAATTCCCGGCGCCGAGTCTAACCCACAAGCGGCCCTCCTAGACCACCTCGAGGGTCTCGCTTTGAGTTCGCTTGAAGTACCTTTTGGCGGCGCCCACATCCGACTCGATCTGCTCTTGCAGCAGCTCCAGCGACGGAAACGCCCGCTCTCCCCTCAGCCTCTTCAGAAACTCCACGAAGACCCTCCGGCCATATAGATCGCCGTCGAAGTCCAGCAGGTGGCACTCGACGGTGGGAACCGAATCGACGTGAACTGTGGGCCTGACCCCGACATTGGCCACCGACGGCCGCAGCAGCGCCGGAGCTTGTCCTTCTTCGACTTGCACCATCGTGACATAAACGCCGTGCGCGGGAAGCAACTCGTTGTCGTGGGCCAGATTGATCGTCGGCCAACCCAGTTGAGTCCCCTTGCCGGCGCCGTGCGACACCAACCCGGTCACCTCGTAGGGCCGGCCGAGCATCCACTCGGCGACGTCGACGCGACCCATGGCGACAGCTTCGCGGATTCGCGTGCTGGAGATCGGCACGCCGCCGGCCTCGACCTCCTGAACGCCGTGGGCCGGATGCTCGTCTCCGCCCAGCTCCTGCAGCAACCGCAGGTCGCCCTCACGGCCTTTTCCGAAAACAAAGCCGGCGCCGACGTGAATCTCTCTGAGGTCCAGCCGCCCGTGAAGGAACTTCTCGACGAACTCTCTTGCCGGAGTCTCCGCGAAGGCATCGTCGAATCGAACGATCAAGAGCCAGTCGATGCCCGCCTCGGCCAGCAGACGCTGTTTCTGCTCGGGCGTCGTCAGGCTCCGCGGAGCCCGATCGGGCCACAGGACCCTGGCCGGATGAGGGGCGAAGGTGACTACCGCGGACGGGCGGCTCGAGCTAAGGGCGCGTTCGACCACGCGATCGAGGATCGCCCTTTGCCCGCGATGGATTCCGTCGTAGTTGCCGATCGTCGCGACCGCCCCACGCGGCAGGTCGGCGCGATTCCAAGCGTCCTCGAGGACCTTCATGCGAGACCGGCTGCGGTCTCCGCGACCGTCACGCGCTCAGCTTTGGCTGGCACGATCTTCCCGACCAGATCATCGGCGAAGGCCTCGGTTATCTCCACCTCGACCAAGCCGGGTGGATCGACGAAGCCGTCGTTGATCAGCAGCCGCCCGTCGATCTCGGGAGCCATGCCGTGGTGACGGCCCTCGAGCAGATGCTCGGTCTCGCTGCACGGGCCCTCGACCAGGACTCGGAGGGTCGTGCCCAACAAACGCTCGCGCCGCTCGAGAGAGATCGGGCGCTGCAGCTCCAGAAGCTCGCCGTAGCGCCGTTCCGCGGTCGCTCTCGGCACTCGCGACGCCAACTCGGCGGACGGTGTGTCCTCCTGAGGGCTGAAAACGAAACCACCCAGGTGATCAAAGCGAGCCTGCTCGACAAACCGAAGCAGGTGGTCGAAGTGCTCACGGGTCTCGCCGGGAAAGCCGACGATGAACGTCGAACGCAGGAAGATGTCGGGGGCAAGCTCGCGAGCTCTGGCAAGCTGATCCAGATACCGCTCCGCCGTGCCGCCGCGCTTCATGGCTCGGAGAATCTCGGGATGAGAATGCTGGAGGGGCATGTCCACGTAGGACACGAATCGCTCCTCGGCGCCCATCAGGCGCAGCAGGTCGTCGTCGAGGGTGGTCGGATAGGCGTAGAGGAAGCGGATCCAGGGGATCTCGGTTTCGGCGAGAAGCGATTCGACGAGCCTGACCATGCCGTGGCGGCCGAGCCCGAGGTCCTCGCCGTAGCGAGTCGTGTCCTGGGCGACCAGGCAGATCTCCAGAGCGCCGGCCTCGCCGAGCTGCCTGGCTTCGGTGACCAGACTTTCGACCGAACGGCTCCGGAACCGGCCTCGCCACAGCGGAATCGCGCAGAAGGTGCACGGATTGTTGCAGCCCTCGGCTACCTTCAAGTAGCCGTAGCCGCGCGTCGTGAGCTTCCGGGGCGCGGTATGGTCGAACACCGCGTGCGACGGAGTGGGCGGTCCGGCCTGGCCGACCCCGCCCGAAGGGCCGAGCTCGACCAGCGATCCCACTGCTCTCAGGTCGTCGAGCCCGATGAAGCCGTCGATCTCCGGGATCTCGCGGGCCAGTTCCTCGCCATGACGATTGACCATGCAGCCGGCGACCAGGAGCTTGCCGATGGTGTCCTTTCGGCCGGCGATCTCCAGAATCGCCTCGATCGACTCCTCCTTGGCCTCATCGATGAAGCCGCAGGTGTTGACGATCACGGTCTGCGCTTCGTCCACGTCGCTCACCAGGGTGTAGCCCTGGCGCTCGAGCTCACCCAACATGATCTCGCTATCGACCCGGTTCTTCGGGCACCCCAGGCTGATCAGCCCGACGCGGTCGCTCTTGCTCGGTACGCTCATCGCAGCGCGAAAGTCTACCAGCTGTATCCTCTACTCCAGCATGCACTCGCTCCCCGAGGCCATCATTCGTTGGCGAGCCAGCAGGGCGATCGAGCGACGCCTCAAGGCGATCCGGCCCCACCCCGACCAGGCGCCTTCGTCGCGGCGCGACGAGGCCTTGGCCATGCCCGGCCCGCGGGTGGCGGCCTCGCCCGCTTCCGCGAGGCTCGAGCGCGGGAAGCTCCCCGTCGAGTTCTGGAAAACGGTCCTCGGCCGGTATTGCAGCGGCGCGACCGGCTTTTGGCCCCGATGGGCGAAAGACACCGATCGGGCGGAGTCTGAGTGGCTCGAGCTGGTCGCTGGGCGCGCCGAGCTGGCCGCCGGGCAGCGTGTGCTGGAGGTGGGCACGAGCCTCGGCGCCATCGCCCGCTGGGCCGAGGGGGAGCTACCCGGGATGGAGTTCACGCTCATGGCGTCGGATCCGGCCTCCGAAACCCTGCTGCGCAGCGTGATCGCCTCTCACGGAACCGACGCCGCCCGGCTGGCGAGCTCCGCGGCCGCTGACCCGGTCGCCGGCGGTGGGTTCGACCGCATTCTGGTTGTCGAGGCGTTCACCGGAGCGGCCGACCCGGTGGCCCTGCTGCGGCGGCTGCTCTCCTTGCTGGCGCCCGGCGGCCGCCTCTTCGTTCAACTGGTCTGTCACTGGCGCCGGTCGTATGTCTTCGAGCGCGGCGACGAGCACCGCTGGATGCTCTTCGACACCCCCGACGGCGCGATCATGCCCGGCGATGAAGAACTCAGCTCGATCCTGCGCACCGAGTTCATGATCCTGGACCGCTGGGAGCTGAGCGGCGAGCACTGCGAGCGCACGGTGCGCGCCTGGAGAGCGCGCATGGACCAGAACCGGCCGAGGCTGAAGAAGGTCCTCGCGCGGGCCGGCGATCCCCGTCCCGCGCGTACCCTGCGCGCCTGGCGTGCGGCACTGGTTGCCCAAGAGGTTATGTTCGGCTTCCGGGAAGGCCAGGAATGGGCGGTGACGCAGATGCTGCTGGCCGCTGACCCCGTAGCGACGAGCCGGACTGCTAGCGCTTCCTAGCCAGTCGTGACCAGAGGTCGCCTTCGAAGGCCGCCTTGAGGCTCTTCAACACCCTCGTGGCGGTGTGGATGTCCTCGAGCGGAATACCGCGGGAGAGCTCAGGCAAGATCTTGGCTTCCCGTCGAGCGGTCGCTTTCGCGACCGCTCGGCCGACCTTCGTGATCCGCACCATCCGCGACCTCTTGTGGGCAGGGTTCGCGACAAGCTCGACCAATTCGTCCGCCTCCAAGCCATTGACCAGTTTCTGGATGTGCTGTCGCGACACCGCCCGCAATCGCGCCATCTGCGGCACGGTCTGCGGGCCACCGCTCGACAGGCTCTTCAGAATGCTCCTGCGACCCGCCGATTGCGCGCCCTCGCCCAGCATCTCGGCGGCCGCCTTGCGCATCCGGAAGTAAAGGAGTGCCGTCGTAAAGGTGAGCTCGTCGACCGCCGCTCGGCGCGCGGCATCGCCGGCCCTTCGCCTACCAGACGTTTTTCGAATCGCCTTCATCAGATCGCGTCGTCTTTGGGAAGGGTGCTTGCACCTCGAGCTCCGGTCATGATTCGAGTCCTTCTTGTTGATCAGTAGAGCGGCGTCGGAATGTCGCCCCACACGACGCTTTCCGGCGGGCTCTCGACGGCCGTCACCTCGTTCCGGTGCAGATCAACTCGCACTCGGAGCACAGGTTCGCGCCCGTAGGCGGTCGTGACGATCTCGCGACCTCGGCTTTCGGGTCGATGGGTCCTCGCCTTGGTGAACAGCACCTTGTAGACGCCCCTTTCGAAGTCGGGCGGTGTCGTGTGCCCGCCGCGGTGCTCGGCGGGAATCTCCTCCCAGCTCTCGAGAGGCAGGTCGGGCAGATGCCAACTCGCCGGCACCACATAGACCAGCCAGCCGGAGCTTCCGCCGGCTGCCTCCAAGCGATCCCGAACCGCGGGATCGCTGGTCGCGAGCTGATGGGCGCTGCGTAGATCATCCGCTTCGAGGACCGCCGGAGACAGGATCGCCGCGTTGTCCGTATAGAACGAAGAGACGTGGGAGAGGGAGTACCCACGCAACGCACCGGCTGCCGCCGCGGCTACGACGATGGCGAGCACGTACGTAGCCACCAGGGCGATCGGGCGTCTCGCCCAGGCGGGAGCCGACGGGATCCAGGAGGTCAGCCGGGCAGGGCCCAAGAAGCCAACCCTGCTCATGTACTCGCGATAGCTCTCTCCGTATTTCTCCACGCACTGCTGCTCTTCCCAGCGCGCCAGCAGGAAGTAGAGAAACAGCATCGTGACAAACGCCAAGAGCACCAGGAATCGCGGCCAGATCAGGAGCACGCCAAAGCCGAGAACTGCAAGGGCCAGGTACTGGGGGTGTCTGCTGATTCGGTAGAGACCCCCGGTCACTTCGCGGCGCAAAAACAGCTTGGCGCCGTAGATCTGCACCACGCCGAGCACAAAGAACAGCAAGCCGATGCCGGCGAATCGGAAGCCCCAGAGCTTGAGTGAATCAAGAATCGGACTCGTCGTCATCGACACGTGCGGCAGGAAAAAACCGGTCAGCCACGCGGTGGCCGGCCAGCGGTGAAACAAGTTCAGCACATCTCCATATGACGAGTAGAAATACAGCGCAAACGGGCTGATCATGAACAGGAACTCGAAGCCGATGATGATGTAGAAGCCCCAGACAGCGGGTTTCAGCAACTTTCGATAGAACGACATCAGGCTGGCCCTCCGGATAGAATCCATTATGACAACTTATATGTCAATACGACAAATACTTGTCATTTGTTCCACTTCTGCTCCGGATTTCGAGTGGCGATGTTCCCAATCAGGGTGCTCGTCCACCAGCCGGGACCGCGCTTGCCGCGCTGCCGACGATGGAACGGAGGGGAAAACCGACGCCTAGGAATGGCGTCTCCAATCCGTTACCATCCAAGCCCGGTAGCCGACGCGTCCCGCCTTCCGGCTTCACACGCCAGACAATTCGGAGGTCCCTTTGCCTATGAAATGCACACGAGCTTGCGCGTGGGGATTCGCCCTGACGGCACTGGTCGCGGCGGGAGCCGCCCAGGCCCGCGGACCGGCAGTCCACGCACTGACCGACGTTCGCATCGTCGTTGCCCCGGGCCAGACGATCGAGAAGGGCACGGTCGTCATCCGCGACGGCGTCATCGTGGCGGTCGGAGCCGACGTGGCTCCGCCAGCCGATGCGCGGATCTGGGAACACACCGATCTCACCGTCTATCCGGGCTTGATCGACGCCTACGTCGAGCGCTCGTGGCCCCGAAAGAAGGACGACGAAGCCGCCGACGGCGGTCACGAGAACGCGCTGGTTCGGCCGGAGCGCGCCATCACGGTGCACGGAGTCGATGACGGAACCGCCAAGAAACTGCGCGAGGCGGGCTTCACGACGGTGGCGGTCGCTCCCGAGGACGGGCTGTTTCGCGGCCGCAGTGCGATCCTGAATCTCGGCGACGGCGGGCCCGATCAGAACCTCCTGAGGGCCAGCCACGCGCAAAACGTGACCTTCGCGACGACCGGCGGCTTCGGCAACGGTTATCCGGGCTCGCTCATGGGGAGCGTGGCCCTGTTTCGCCAGACACTCCTGGACGCCCGCTGGCAGGAAAAAGCCTGGAGCGCTTACTCCGCCAATCCCGCCCAGAAACGACCCCCGATGAATACCGCCCTTGCCGCCCTGGCCGACGTGGCGGGCGGACGCGAGCTCGTGGTCCTCGAGGGAGACGACGCGCTCGACGCGCTGCGCAGCGCCTCGATGATCGGGGAGTTCGGCCTCAAGGCCCACCTCGTGGGAAGTGGCGACGAGTACAAGTGGCTCGACGAGGTTGCCGCGATCGGCGTTCCGCTCATCGTTCCGCTCAACCTCCCCGACCTTCCCGACCCTCCGAAAGAAGACGACATGGTGCTCTCCCTCGAGGAGCTTCGGCACTGGGATCAGGCCCCGGGCAACCCCAAGGCTCTCCTCGACGCCGGCGTGACCGTCGCGCTCACCGCGCACGGACTCGACGATCCCAAGAAGATTCTCAGCAACCTATGGCAGGCGACCGATCGCGGCGGCCTGAGCGCCGACGAGGCTCTGGCCCTGGTTACCACCGCTCCGGCCGGATTGCTCGAGATCTCCGATCGCGCGGGCACCGTCGCCAAAGGCAAGATGGCCAATCTCGTGGTCGTCGAGGGCGACCTCTTCACCGAGAAGCCCAAGGTGCGGGAGGTCTGGGTGGACGGGCACCGTTTCGAGATCAAGGAATCCAAGCCCGCCGAGATCGAGCCCGCCGGCACCTGGAACCTGACGGTGACCACCGGTGACGGCCAGACCCTGCCCGCGGTCATGGTGCTGACCGGCGACGCGGCCAACCTCAGCGGCACGATCAGCGACCCGGATGGCAACCAGGTTCCACTCTCGAGCGCCTCGGTCTCGGGAATGCGCCTGGAGATCGTCTTCGACGGAACGGCCTACGGCATGCCGGGCGACATCGAGTTCACGATGGACATCGAGGGCGACAGCGGCTCGGGCAGCGGCACCTCCCCCGCCGGTGAGTTCACCATCAAAGGACAACGTTCCGAGACTCCGGAGGTGATCCGATGACATCCGCCAAACCGTTTTCCATGCGTTTCATCTTCCTGTTGGCTCTCGCGGTTCCGGCGAGCGCGGTCTGCGGCTCCGCCGTCGCGAGTACCACCGGCGACCCGTCGGCCTGGCGCAACGACCGACCCGAGCAGCCGAGTGCCGTCATCGTGCGCAACGCCACGATCTGGACCAGTGGTCCTCGGGGCAAGCTCGAGGGCGGGGACCTGCTGGTACGGGGCGGCAAGATCCGAGCGGTGGGCGAAGGGCTCACGGCTCCCGCCGGGGCGCTCGAGATCGATGCCGCCGGCAAGCACGTCACTCCCGGTTTGATCGATGCGCACTCCCACGCTGCGATCACCGGCGGTGTGAACGAGGGCAGCAACATCACCACGGCCGAGGTCCGCATCCAGGACGTGATCGACTCGACCGACGTCGACATCTACCGGCAGCTTGCCGGTGGCTTGACCGCCGCCAACCTGATGCACGGCTCGGCCAACTCGATCGGCGGACAGACCGCAACGATCAAACTGCGCTGGGGAGCACCTCCGGCCGAGCTGTTCATGGCCAACGCGTTCGCCGGCATCAAGTTCGCCCTCGGCGAGAACCCCAAGCAGAGCAACTGGAACGTGGATGAGCGGCGCTATCCACAGACTCGACCCGGTGTCGAGCAATCGATTCGTGAGCGCTTCACGGCAGCCCTCGACTACCGGCGCAAGTGGAACGAGCACAACGCCTCGCGCGACCGCAACCGCGTCCCGCCGCGACGCGACCTACAGCTCGAAGCCATTCTCGAGATCCTCGACGGCAAACGCGGCATCCAGTCGCATTCCTACCGCGCCGACGAGATCATCATGCTGATGCGAATCGCCGAGGACTTCGACTTCACTGTGAAGTGCTTTCAGCACGTCCTCGAAGGCTACAAGGTCGCGGACGAGCTCGCCTCGCACGGAGCCGGGGCCTCGACCTTCAGCGACTGGTGGGCGTACAAGTACGAAGTCATCGACGCCATCCCTTACAACGGCGCGATCATGTGGGATCGCGACGTTCTGGTGTCGTTCAACTCCGACTCCTCGGAGCTCGCGCGCCGGATGAATCTCGAAGCGGCCAAAGCGGTCCGCTACGGCAACGTGCCCGAGGAGGAAGCGCTCAAGTTCGTGACCTTGAATCCGGCGATCCAGCTCGGCGTTGACGACCGGATCGGCTCGCTCGAGCCCGGCAAGGACGCCGACTTCGTGATCTGGAGCGGCGATCCACTGTCGACCTACTCGGTCGCGGAACAGACCTGGATCGACGGCCGCAAGTATTTCGATCGCGCGGACGACCTCGCCCGGCGCGATGCGGTCACAGCCGAGCGGGAGGCGCTCATCTCCAAGGCCCGATCCTTCAAGGAAAAGCCTGAAGAGGAGGGCGAGGGCAGTGATGAGACCGCGCCAGCCGAGCCTGAATCCGAAACCGAGCCCGAAACCGAGCCCGAAACCGAGACGGACGCCGAGCCCACCGCCGGCGCTCTTCGCCAGGGGGTGAACCGATGAGCCGAAGTCTGACCTTGCTTTGCTGCCTCGCGCTGCTGCCGGTCTCCGGGGCATTCGCCGCCACCACGGCGTACGTGGGCGCTACCGTCCATCCGGTTTCGAGCCCGGCGATCGAGAGCGCGACCATCTTGGTCGAGGACGGAAAGATCGTCGCGGTCGGAACCGAGGTCGAGATACCCGCCGATGCAGTCTCCTTCGACATGACCGGAGTCCATCTCTACCCCGGCTTCGTGCACCCTTTGAGCGTCCTCGGGCTCACCGAGATCAGCAGCGTTCGCGGCACACGCGACTTCTCCGAGATCGGCGAAGTCAACTCCGACATTCGCGCTGAGGTCGCCTTCCACGCCGACTCCGAGCTGCTTCCAGTGGCGATGTCCGGCGGCATCCTCACCGCTCACGTGGCACCGACCGGCGGAGTCTTCCGGGGAACCTCCGCGGCGGTGAAGCTCGAAGGTTGGAACTGGGAGGACATGACCATGGCATCCGGCGTCGGAGCCCACGTCGCCTACCCCCGCTTACGGGCGCGAACCGGCGGCTTCAATCCACCCACCGAAGAAGAGGTCAAGGAGCGCAAGGAAAAGGCGCTCGAGGCCCTCAACGAGACCCTCGACGACACCAAGGCCTACGCCACCGCGATGGCGGCCGCGCTCGAGGGCAAGGCGCCCAAGCCCGAGTATGACGCCAAGCTCGCGGCGCTGGTTCCGGTGCTCGACGGCCGGATGCCGCTGTTTCTGTACGCCGACGAGCTCTCACAGATCGAGAGCGCGCTCGACTGGGCCAAGGAGCGGGAGATCTCGAATCTCGTCCTGGTCACCGGTCCCGACGCCGCGTATCTCGGCGAGCGCCTCGCGGCGGATGGCGTCCGGGTTCTTCTCAACGGCGTGCTGGCGCGCCCCGATCGCGACTGGGAACCCTACGACGCCGCCTATACTGCCGCCAAGAGGCTTCACGAAGCGGGGGTCGAGTTTTGCATCGGTGACGGCGGCGACGGCTTCGACGCGGCGCACGTGCGCAACCTGCCTTTCCACGCCGCGATGGCGGCCGCCCACGGCCTGCCTCACGACGTCGCCCTGCGCAGCGTCACTCTGAGCGCGGCCGAGCTGCTCGGCATCGGCGACCGCGTCGGGTCTCTGGAGCCCGGCAAGGACGCGACCTTCATCGCCACCAACGGCGATCCGCTCGAGATCAAGACCCAGATCCTCGGCGCGTGGATCGAGGGCGAGAAAATCGACTTCTCGCTCGACCGACAAAAGCGTTTGCACGAAAAATACGACAATCGCCCGCGCCCCGACGGGGACCAGCCTGCGGTGGAGGGACTGCGTGAGCAAGGCAAGGGCTAGCGGCGCACGGGGGCGTCTCGCGCTTACCGCGGCAGTCCTCGCCTTCTCCATCGTGCCCGCCTGCCGCCGGCCGGAAACACCGCCGCAAGCCACGGAGCTCGAAGGCGCCGAAACCAAGATCATGGATCCACATTCGTTCAGTCGGCCCTCCGAGGCGGTCGTGGAGCATCTCGAGCTCGACCTGACGGTGGACTTCGCAGCTCGAATCCTCAGCGGGACGGCAACCCTCGAGATCGACGTGGCTCCTGGCGCGACCGAGCTCGTGCTCGACACTCGCGGACTCGACATCTCGTCCGTTGAGCTCGTCCGACCCGGCCCGGTGACTCGCGCCGACTACAAGTTGGGTGAAGAGACGTCTTTTCTCGGGCGCCCACTGGTGATCGGAATCAACGACGGCACCGAACAGGTTCGTGTGGCCTATCGCACCCGACCCGACGCCGCGGCCCTCCAGTGGCTGTCACCAGAGCAGACCGCAAGCGGCAAGCCCTTTCTGCTCAGCCAGTCTCAGGCCATCCTGGCCCGCACCTGGGTGCCCTGTCAGGACTCGCCCGGGGTGAGGATGACCTACTCCGCCACCATTCGAGTGCCGCCCGAGCTCCTGGCCGTGATGAGCGCCGAAAACCCCACCATGCGCTCGGCCGGTGGCGTCTACGAGTTCGAGATGCCTCAGGCGATTCCCTCGTATCTGCTCGCGATCGCGGCGGGCGACCTCGAGTTTCGCGCCATCGACGATCGGGCGGGCGTCTACGCCGAGCCCTCGCTGGTGGATGCGGCCGCCTGGGAGTTCGCCGACGTGCCCGCGATGATCTCAGCGGCCGAGAGGCTCTACGGACCGTACGAGTGGGGCCGCTACGACCTGCTCGTCCTGCCCCCCAGCTTTCCCTTCGGGGGCATGGAGAACCCGCGCCTCACCTTCGCCACTCCCACGATCATCGCCGGCGATCGGTCGCTGGTCGCCCTGGTTGCGCACGAGCTCGCGCATTCGTGGTCCGGGAATCTCGTAACCAACGCCACGTGGGACGACTT
The DNA here is from genome assembly GCA_945787635.1 of Thermoanaerobaculia bacterium. Taxonomy (GTDB): domain Bacteria; phylum Acidobacteriota; class Thermoanaerobaculia; order Multivoradales; family JAHEKO01; genus CALZIK01. Next base: position 11,969 of record CALZIK010000200.1, read on the forward strand.
CTGGCTGAACGAGGGCGCCACCACCTACCTGACGTACCGGATCATGGAAGAGCTCTATGGCGCCGAGTACGCGGCGATGCTCGAGGTGCTGGGTCGCCAGGACCTCGCCGCGACGTTCGAAGAGCTCGGCCCGGCCTCGCCGGATTCGCATCTCAAGCTCGCCCTCGAAGGGCGCGACCCGGACGACGGCATGAACGACATCGCCTACGAGAAGGGCGCCGCGCTCTTCCGGTCGCTCGAAGCCGCCGTCGGCCGCGACCGCTTCGACGACTTCCTGCGCACGTATTTCAGCCACTTCGCCTTTCGCTCGCTCGATACCGAAACCTTCGAGCACTACGTTCGCGAGCATCTCCTCGACCAGGAGCTGGCCGACGGGATCGGGCTCACCGACTGGCTGTATGGCGCCGGTCTCCCGGCCGACGCGTGGGCGCCGCAGTCCTCGGAGTTCGACAGGGTCGAGGCTCAGATCGAAGCCCTGGAGGATGGCTCGCGGCCCTCCGAGCTCGACGTCACCGACTGGACGACCCACCACTGGCTCCACTTCCTGCGTAAGCTCCCCGCCGGCACCACATCCGCCGACCTCACCGCGCTCGACGGCGTTTTCGGATTCAACCGGTCGGGCAACTCGGAGATCCAGAGCGCCTGGTTCGAGCGCTCGATCGCCGCTGGTCATGAAGAAGCCTACCCGGCGCTGCGAGAGTTTTTGCTGCGAGTCGGAAGGCGCAAGTTCTTGAAGCCCCTCTACACCGCGCTCGCAGCGACGCCTGAGGGCCGGGGCTGGGCCCGCGAGGTCTATGCCGAGGCGCGGGGCGGGTACCACTCCGTCTCGAGCAATACGGTGGACGGGATCCTGGGCTGGGGAGCGGAATAGAGAGATGATCGCGCCTGGGTCGAGCGCTACGAGGAAACCTAGGCAAGACTAGTCGGGAGGGGACAGGAAGGAATCCTGTCCCCGATCTACGACGCGACGCGGGTCGGCTGGGGCTGGGCGGCTTCGCTGAGCAGCTGCTCGGCGTCCCGCGCCAGGTGGCTCTCGATTCCGATGATGCCCGACTCGATCCAGGCGTGGTCGCCGTTCATCACGCGAACGCCGATCTTGTACTGGAGAGCGTCGTCGTTGCGCCAGAGATCCCGGAAGAGCTGCTTGACCTTGCGCCGCGAGAGGCGACCGAACATGTCGGCCAGCTCCGCCGCGCGAGCCGCTTCGGCCGAGCCGGCCTGCTTCAAGGCCTCCGCGCGAGAGACCGACGCGGCCGTGGCGAACAGCTCGTTGGCGATATCCACGACCCTAAACAGGAAGCCCTGCTTGTTCTGCATGCGACCCTGGTAGACCGTCATGCCGTGGAAGATCTCGCGGGCGAGCTTGCGGGCCTTGCGATCGACGAAACGCAGGTGCCTGGCGTTGCGCCCGAAGCCCGAATAGCGCGGCCAGAGACTCCAACCCAGCCACCGAGACGGATACCAACCCAGGTAGAACAGGCTGCTCTTGGCGAAAGCGGCCAGCTTGGCGCCGAGCCCCTTCTTGGGATCGATCAGCGCCCCGGCGACCTGCAGATGCTTGTCCACGGCCTCTCGCGCCATCAGCAGATGCATGATCTCGCTCGAGCCTTCGAAGATCTTGTTGATCCGGTAGTCGCGCATCATGCGCTCGACGCCGATCGGCTCGTCGCCGCGGTTGGCCAGAGACTCCTCGGTCTCGTACCCGCGGCCTCCCCGAATCTGCATGGTCTCGTCGATGATCCGCCAGGTCTGAAAGCTGTTCCACTCCTTGCAGGCCGCGGCCTCGAGGCGCAGGTCACGATCCCCGGCATCGGCCATCTCGGTCGCCAAATCGGCGATCGCCTGCATGGCGAAGGTTGTCGAGGTCATGTCCGCGATCTTGTGCGCGATCGCCTCGTGCTTGCCGATCGGCTTGCCCCATTGCACCCGGCTCTTGGCCCACCGCCGGCAGATCTCGATGCAAGTCTTTGCCGTTCCGACCGAGCCGTTGGGAATCGACAGCCGGCCGTCATTGAGGGTGGTCAGCGCGATCTTCAGTCCGCGGCCTTCCTTGCCGATCAGGTTCTCGGCCGGAATCCGGACATTGGTGAAGGAGATCACCGCGTTGGCGAGCGCCCGAAGGCCCATGAAGTGGCAGCGGGTGACGACCTCGACGCCCTCCCATTCGGTCTCGACCACGAACGCGCTGATCTTGCCGCTCTCGGGCTGCTTGGCCATCACCACCAGAAGCTTGGCGAGCGTGCCGTTGGTGCACCAGAGCTTGGTGCCGTTGAGAATGTAGTCGCCTTCCGGCGTTTTCTCCGCGGTCGTGCCCACTCTGGCCGGGTCGGAGCCGACGTCGGGCTCGGTGAGCGCGAAGGCCGAGATCTCACCCCGAGCGCACCGGGGCAGGTATTTCTCCTTCAGCAGCTGGGTTCCGAACAGCTTGAGCGGCTGAGGCACACCGATCGACTGGTGAGCAGAAAGCAGCGCGCTCAGGTTGCCGTCGACGCTTCCCATGAGGTGCATGACGCGCTGGTACTCGCGGTTGGTGAAGCCCAGACCGCCGTACTTCTTGGGGATCTTCATCCCGAAGGCGCCCAGCTTGCGCAGCCCGTCGACCACGTGATCGGGGTACTCCCCGGTGCGATCGATCTCCCGGGCGTCGACCTCGGCCTCGATGAATTCCACCAGGGCGTTGTAGAAGGCCGCGAACTCCGCTCGGTCCTCGCCGGCCAGCGGGTACGGGTGGATCAGATCCAGCCGAAACCGTCCCAAAAACAACTCTTTCATGAAGCTCGGCTGGAGCCACTCTTCCTGCCGAGCGGCCTCCGCGACCTGAATCGCTTCTTCCTCCGAGACGTTGCGGACCTTTTGCTCGCCCATCGGCCTGTCCTCCCATTGAATCGCCGCCTACCGGCGGCTTTACCGATCAGTATAGCTGTCGGGAATTATTGCCGCGGTGCAGAAGGCTGTCAAGCGCGGCTGGGTGAGATTCCCCAACCACTCCCGGATGGCTGGCGAGAATCCGCACCGCTCGGCGTCTCACGAGAGGCTAGCTTTCCGGGACGCCTCACCGTCGGCTCGGCGCGGCACCCTTCCTTGCGCATCCTCCCACCCCAAAAGGCGGTCTCTGCCGGGTTCTCGCTCACCTCGGGGTAGGATCCTCCGATGCAAAGAGCAGGCGGAAGTTTCGTGGCACCCTCGTTGCACAATCGTCCTGCGGAGTACAGATAATCTCGCGTCCATTTGGTCAGGTGAAAGGAGCCAAAGAATGAAAACCGCGATGAAAATTCTTCCCCTAGTGGCCGTAGCCGTAGTGGTGCTTTGGGCAGCACCCGCGCTCGCCTTCCACGACGAGGGCGTCGCCCACTGCAACGGCTGCCACACCATGCACAACAGCTACGAAGGGCAGCTGGTCGACCCGGATTCCCCCAACGGCAATCCCTGGCTGCTGGTAGACGCCACGCCCAGCGACACCTGCCTCAACTGCCACAGTTCGGCAAACTCGTCGCGGGGCGTTCTGGACGGTGACTGCAACGCCGGCCATTCGCGCGAAAAGGGCGCCGGCAACTACATCTTTCTGAGCTGCACCGACCTCAGGGAGTCGACCCGAGGCTCGATCATCCCGGGCGAGAGAGCGGGCCACAACCTCGACGCGCCGGGCCACTCGATCGTGGTCGACAGCACACTGGCAGCCGCTCCCGGCGGCACGTTCCCTTCGTCGGTCATGAGCTGCACGAGCTGCCACGACCCGCACGGTACGGCCTCATTCCGCCTGCTCTACGGAGCGCGTGAGGTGCAGGGCTTCTACAACTTCTCGAACCCACCGCCCACGGCGGTCAAGAACTCCGGCGCGGCCGAGTCGCCGACCGATCACACCGCCTACCAGGGCGGCATGAGCGCCTGGTGCGGCAACTGCCATCAGAACTTTGACGAGATCGGCGCCACCCACAAGCACGTCGCGGGCGAGAGCCTCGGCGCGGGCATCGCCCAGGCCTACAACCTCTACGCCGGGTCGGACAACCTGATCGGGGGCGTTGCCGCCACGGCCTATTGGCCGGAAGTCCCCTTCGAGGACGCGGTCATGACCACGACCTCGACGCAAGGACCGTCAGCCAGCAGCCAGGTGATGTGCCTGACCTGCCATCGCGCGCATGCCACCTCGGCGGAGTCCGGCGGGCGCTGGGACTTCAACGTCACCTTCAACGAGGAAGACGGCGACGCCTGGGGCACCTACGAGCTCGCCCAGAGGATCTCGAACCTGAGCACCAACGCGAACCGCTCGCTGTGCAACAAGTGCCACGTTCAGGACATCGACGACGAGATCAAGCCCGACGGCGGTCCGTACTGATCCGAATCTCCCACGAGCAGTTCGAACCAACCTCACGGACGCTCGAGGCCCGAGGCGCGAAAGCGCCTCGGGCCTCTTCTTCTTTGGCCTCGGCGTAGCTGCGCCCACCCTCAGGGGGAGCGATCGGCCAGTCCCCTCGCGCTGCCCCCCTATCCGAACCGGTATGGAGCGGGAAGCCCAGCGGGTGCGATGCTTCGGCCAGTAGCGCCCCTTCTTCAATCAGACAAGTACACTGCGAGGGGCGAGGCTTCGCAGGAGCAATGGTGGCTGAAAGAAAGCAAGACACTCCCGACACACTGACCGGACTTCTCGTCGGAGTTGTCCTTGGCTCGGCGCTGGTGGCGCCCGCCGCTGCTGTCGACGTAGGAGGGAGCCTTCGAATAGGAGCGGGCGCGTCCGAGACCGACGGGTTCGAGAACGACGAGGAGGAACAGGCATTTCAGTTTCGCCTGTCACAGGAACTGAGCCCCTTCTTGACCCTATTCGGGTCCTTCCGTTCGAACCGCTTTCGCACCCGCTTCAACCGCGCCGACCTCTTCGAGCGGACATCAGAACAGCCCGAGCTCGGACTGGTCTACGACCGCGACCGCCTCAACGCTCGCCTGGTGTTTGCGGACCGAGCAGTCAGAACGACCGACGAGATACAGGACCTCGACATACAGACATTCCTGGCGAGTCTCGACTGGAGGCCGACCCGAGGCCCGCGCATCGGCTTCCGACTGCAGGATTCGACCAGCACCGCCGACGCCGCTCTCTTTGGACGCGACAATCGGTCGCGCAATTTCGACCTGCGAGCCGACTACACGAAGACCCACTGGAGTGCGCGTTACAACTTCGGCTTGTCCGACCTCGACAACAAGGTCACCGGCCTGAGCCTCGAGCAAACCAGGCACGAGCTCCGGGCGGGCTACACCGAAAGACTCTGGAACGACCGCTGGTCCTTCACTTTCGATGGCCGGCTTGCGGAGATACGCCAGACGCAAGATGCCCCCACGGGCGCCGAGGTCTCGCTGCCGTTGCCGGTCGTTCAGGGCCTCTTCGCGATCGATTCGACCCCGTCACTGGGCGACCTTGAGCCGGCGCCGCAACTCATCGACGGCAATACGGCGTTGGCGGCGGAGCCCGGCGTCGAGATCGGAGGGGCCAACACGTTTCGCAACATCGGCGTCGATCTCGGGGTCAGCCGCCCGATCAGCGAGCTCGAGATCACCGTTGACGCGCCCTCCGGGCCCGTGATCTGGCAGGTCTGGGAGAGCCCCGACAATTCGAGTTGGTTCCGTGTCAGCTCGACGGTGTCGCTTTTCGACGCCGGCTTTCTTCGCTATTCGATCCGGTTTCCCGAGACCACGGCACGCTTCTTCAAGGTGGTGAACGTCTCCGTCAATCCGGTGCTCGAGGTGTCGGTGACGGAGGTGCGGGCTCTTCGACGTAGCAAACAGCTCGAGCGGGTAGACGGCAGCAGCAACGAATACTGGCTGAACCTCCAGACCAGCCTGCGCCCCGTCAAGGGGATCGAGCTCTCGGTGACCGCGAACCTGCGCCGCGATCAGGACCTGGTCGCCACCGACCTGCGCCGCAGCTACGATGAGCGCGGGCTCTTCGCGCAGCTGGCGATGGACCTCAGCGAGACGCTCGAGTTTCGGCTCGGCTACCGAATCGCAGAGCTGGACGAGATCCTCGAGCCCACGCTCGAGCGGCGAGAGGAAACTGCCACCGCCGCCCTGGATTGGCGCCCGCTCGAAACGATCGGTGTTCTTCTGACCGCGCAGCAACGCGAAGAAACCGACGGAGACCAGTTCCTGAGCTCCACCGACTCACTGACGTTGCAGGCCGTCACCGAGATCTTTCCCGAGCTGACGCTGAACTCGACCCTCGGCTACGCCGACTCTCTCAACGCTCTGTTCGGTTTCTCGCAAGAGACTCGATACCTGGTCGAGACGCTCGAAGCGCGGCCCAACGATCGTTGGCTGCTGACCGGTATCTTCTCTCGCTACGAATACGATTCCGCGGGCCTCATCACGATCACTTCCCGTACCACTACCCAGCTGCGGGCCTCCTGGTTCGCCACACCCTTCCTTTCGTTCAGCGGCGACTGGCTGACCAGCGAGGACGACCTCGGTGACACCGACACCCAGAGGTGGGGGCTGCAGTGGGCGCCAGGTCCCAAGCTCTCCCTCAGCACCAGCTTCTACGATACTCGAGCCTCCGCCGGAGCCGGCACTTCCAACTTCAGCTTCGACGGTAGTTACCGGATCAATCGATGGACTCGGTTGTGGCTGGCGCTCAACGAGGCCGAATCACTCGTCTCCACTGGAGACCCCGTAAAGACCGAAGCGCTCAGGCTCGGTTTGAACGCGATATTCTGAACAGGAACAGGAAGCTCGACAATGAAGGACTCAAGACCTATCGCCGCCGCCTCGATCGCGATCGCCTTGTTGACCCTGCTCGGCTGTTCGAGCAATCTCGCCACGACCGAGTTCACCCATCCCCAATTCGATTTCGGCTTCGTCGAACGGGTGGCTGTGCTGCCCCTCGAGGATCTCGCCGACGACCGCCAGGCCGGGGTCCGTGCGACGCGCGTCCTCATTACGGAGCTGCTGGCGTCGGGAGCCGTTGACGTCGTCGAGCCGGGCGAAGTACAGGCCGTCGCCGACCGGGTCGTGCGCGGCCGAGGCGTGCCTTCCACCAAGGAAGTCATCGAACTCGGTCGTGAGCTCGGTGTTCAGGCCGTCATGGTAGGGAGCGTCACACAGTCCGAAGTGCTGCGATCGGGCGCGGTCAGCGTCCCGGTGGTCACCCTGGATCTGCACCTGCTCGAAACCGAGACCGGTGCTGCGGTGTGGGCGGTGACGCACACTGAAAGGGGCTCGGGCGCGGCTGCCAAATGGCTCGGCACGGGCGCCGAGCCGATCTCGGCGACCACCCGCAAGTGTGTGCAGAATGCGCTGCGGAGCCTCTTTGGATGAGAGCTGCCGCTCTCGCCAGTCTCGCGTTGATCGCCGCCGTCGCCGGATCCGGCGCCACGGCATGGGCACAGCTGCCCAGCGGCCGCGGCGTCCTGCTGCCACTCCAGGATCGCGTCGGCGAAGCGAAACTGGCCGCGCTCACCGAGACCCTGCTGCGGCAAGAGCTCGAGGCTCGAGCCGACCTTGTCGAGAGCGTGAACGTACGAGCGGTCTTGCGATCGATGCGAGTCCGAGATGCCAGCTACGAGTCCCTGGACCGGCTCGCGGTCCTCGCCGAGCGCCTCGAAGTCGAGTGGTTCTTCCTCGCCACGCTTCACGAAGCCAGAGCGGGCCGCAAGCCGCAGCGCCAGGACGGCGGATCGACCGACAGCCAGCGAATCGAGGACTCAGGTGACACGCCGCAGGTCGTTCTGTCGGCCCGGGTCCTGCGGAGCGATTCACCAGAGCTATGGTGGTCGGGCTTCGATGGGGCTTCTGGGAGGGACCGAGAGCGGGTCTTCGGGCTCGGAGACGTCGAGACTCTGGGAGAGCTGATGCAAGACACCGTCAAAGGACTGGTCGCGAGGGCGGCCGAGCCGCGAGAGGCTCGCAAGCGAACCCGCCTGCGACCCCGAGAAGGCGGATATCTGCGATCCGGTTTTGGCCCCTCCCCACCCGAGAGAGTCGCGGTGATTCCCTTGGACTCGGTCGCCTCGCGGGATCCGAGCGCCTCGGCCGAGGTGGCGACCGCGGCGCTCTTGACGACACTTGGAGACTTTGGCTTCAATGTGCTTCTTCCCGGCCTCGTCCAGAGCATTCGCCAAGAAAGCGGCCAGATCCAGTACGGCGGCGCGAGTCGTGCCGAGTGGGAGGCGTTGGCCCGAGAGGGGGGCGCGCGTTGGATAGCCACCGGGACGGTGGAGACTTATGGCCGCGGGCAGGGGCGGACTCCGGATCCGCGCGTTGCCTTTTCCTTGCGTTTCCTCGACACCTCGGACGGCCGGATCGACTGGAGCAATGGCCTCGCGCGTACCGGCAAAGACACCGCTTCGGTGTTCGGCCGCGGCCGAATCTACTCCACCGGCGCGCTGACCTACGCAATGATGCAGTCATTGATCGGCGAGCTGAGGGTCGAGTCCAGACTGGCAAAGACGCCTCGAGGGAACTGACGGCATGTGGAACGACACTTTTTCCTGCCTGCGGCCGGCCGTTTCTATTCTCGCCGCATGCGCGGTCGCTGCGGCCATGGCGAGCGCCACGCTCGCGCAAGCGCCGCCGACGGTGGTCGCCGTCGTGAACGGCGAAGAGATCACGACTGCGGACCTGGAAAAGCGCCTCGAGAACCTCCACGGAGAGGTCGGCGCGACGCAGCGTTCCGCCGCGAGCCTCGAGCGGCTCCTCTTCCGCGTCGTGAACGATGTCCTGATCGGCCAGGAAGCCCGCTTCCTCGGCCTCCACCTCGAACCCCCGGTCCCGGCGGCGGTCGAGCGCAATCGGCAACGCCTCGCTGTCTCGCTCCTGCAGCGCGAGGAGATCGCGCCGAAGTCCCGGCCCGAAGATGAAGAGGTCAAAGCGGCTTTCGCGGAGAGGTATAGCCGAGCGAGCTTCCACGTGCTCACCGCCGCCGACCGCGAAGGGGCGGAACAGATCCTCGACGCCCTGCGTGCCGGGGCCGACCTCGAGACGTTGGCGCGTGAGAAGTCTATCGATCCCTATCGCGAGGAGGCAGGCCTGCTCGAAGACGTCACGAGGAAGGACCTGCAACCCGCCATCGCCAATGTGGTCTTCAGGATGGCCCCGCGGGAAGTGGCCGGCCCGGTGCAGACCGATCTCGGTTGGTCGGTTCTCGTCGGGCGTTCTCTCAAAGAGCCGGATCCGCTGCTCTACGCCGAGTTGAAACCGCGGCTCGCAAGCTTGGTGCGACAGCGCAAGGAGGCGGCAGCCCGCAACGAGCTCCTCGAGCGGTTGCGTTCACGCCATTCCGTCATCATCGACCAAAAGGCGGTCGATTCGATCCAGCCCGTGAGGCGCCCCGACGGCCGCCTGACCGCCGAAGCTCCGGGCACCGGGAAAGCAGTTGCGACAGTCGGCGCCGAGAATACGATCTCGGGCGACGAGTACGCCGCAGCGCTCGAGCGCCGCTGGCGGACGATTCCCGGCGAGGAGGCGGCACGGGCAGCCGCGCCGATCATCCTCGAGACCCTCATCAACGAGCGGCTGCTGCTCGTCGAAGCCTACGATCGCAGGTACCACGAGCTCCCCGCGGTGCGGCGGGCACTCCATGGGCTCGAGACCGAGATGATCGTCCCCAAGTACCTCGGTTCAGTGCTGGCGGCCGGCATCGAGGTCTCCGAGGAGGAAAAGAAAACTCACTACGAGAAGGTCAAGAGCACGCTCAGGCGGCCGCCCCGCTTGCGGCTCGGACAGATCACCGTGCCGACGCTCGAGTCGGCCGAGGCCGTCGCCAAAGACCTGCGCGGGGGCTCGGATCTCGCTTGGCTGGCGGCACGGCACTCGACCGACGGTCTGAGAGACAAAGGCGGACTTCAGGATTGGTCGGTGGTGCGGCAAGACGGAATGCCCCTGAGCTCGATCCTCCTCGCGAGCGAGGCGGGGACGGTTCTCGAGCCGATCCGGCAGGACGATTCGTGGGTGGTGTACAAGGTCGTGGCGCGGGAGGAACAGGGGTTGTTCCCGTACCAGGAAGTGTCCGGCAACATGCGTGAGGCGGTTGTCAGGGAAAAATTCACCGAGAAACTGGACCGGTTCGTCAAGACAGCCCGCAGCCGGTCCGAGATCGAGGTCCGCGAGGACGTTCTCGCCGAACTGCGACTGTCCGGAAACCAGGAGGCGGAGGCCGGCGCGCATCACGGGGGGACGCAGCATTGACCGAGCGCGGCCAGCGCGGCCTTCCGGTCATCCTGTGTGGAGTGGTCCTTGCCTTCGTCGGCCTACACATGGCGGAGGCCCAGTTGCAGCGGGGCTCCCGTTTTCAGCAAGGCGACAAATGCCTCGAGTGTCATTCGGACGTCGTCCGTTCGGTCCGAGAGACCCACGCTCCGCTCGCCACCGGCGAGTGCGCGGCCTGTCACAAACCGCACGGGCTGGTTGGCGCTCTGAAGCTGCAGGCCGAGGAGCCCGACCTGTGTCTCGGGTGCCACTCCGAGCAGGAACAGGAGCTTGCGGCAAACCACCAGCATCCCGAGGTCGCCAAGTGCTCCGATTGTCACGACCCACACGGCTCGGACCACGCGGGAATGCTGACCCAGCCAGAGCGCGAGCTGTGCCTGAGCTGCCACGATGCGGGCGACTTCACGCGGCAGGTGCCTCATCCGCCCGCCGCCGAAACCTGTTCCTCTTGCCACCTGCCGCACGGCGGACCCAACCCCGGTCTGCTCGCGCTCGAAGAGCGGGAACTTTGCTCCGGATGCCACGACGCCGGACCCGAGTCGGATTTTTCCTCGAGTCACGGAGGCTTCCCTGCTTCCAGCTCGAGCTGCTCGTCGTGTCACGTGCCGCACTCGGGGACGACGCCCGCCCTGATGCGCGCATCGTCGCACCCCGAAATGGCGTGCGACACCTGCCACGCCGAAGCCGTTTCGGCCGCCTCTCCCCCGCCCGGCGCGGAGATCTGCCTAGACTGTCACGAGCTGCCGACCACCGCCGACGGTGGATCACTCCACTACCCGGCAGCGGAAGGAGCGTGCCTCGACTGCCACGGCCCCCACGCAACCGACCATCGGCCGCTCCTGGTCGCTTCCGAAAGCGATCTGTGCATCGAGTGCCACGACGACGTGGGCGATGCCCTCGGCAAGGCGAGCGTTCACGCCGTGGCCGGCGAGTGTACGTCCTGCCACGGCGGGCACGCGACCGAGCACCGGGCGCTTCTCAGCGCCGAGCCTCGCGAGCTGTGCGTCGAGTGTCATGAGGACCCCGAGACCTCGGGCGCGCAGACCGTGCACCCGCCGGCGGCCGGCGAGTGCCTTGACTGTCATGGCCCCCACGGAACCGATGTCGGCGGTCTCTTGGTGACCTCCCAGGAAGAATTGTGCGGCGAATGCCACCCCGGCGTGGGTAGCCGCTCCGGCCTTCCGGTGGTCCATTCGCCAGTGGCGGCCGGCGATTGCTCGTCGTGTCATCTGCCCCACGCCGGCGCCGACAGGCTCCTCAAGGCCGAAGGCGCGGCCCTGTGCCGCGAGTGCCACGAGTCGGTTTTCACTACGGTGGCAAACGTCGACCAGCATCTCCCGTTTGCCGACGGAGATTGCGCAACCTGTCACGCCGCCCATGCTTCCGAAGCAGAGAACCTCATGTCGGCCAAGGTCGGCGACGTCTGCGCCGAGTGCCATGAGATCGAAACCACGGCTCCGGCCGGCGGCAGCGTGCATCCACCCGTCGCGACCGGGGACTGCACCGCCTGTCATCAACCCCACGGTAGCGCCGTTGCGCCGTTTCTTCATGCTCGGGCGCGGCCGCTCTGCACGAGCTGCCATCAGGAGGTCGAGCACGAGCTTTCGGTGGAGGAGCCCCACTTCCCGGCGACCGAGGACGACGGCTGCCTGACCTGCCACGCCGCGCACGCGACCAGTCACCCCAATCTCCTGCTGGGAGACGAGGCTACGCTGTGCACGGACTGCCACGAGGGCGACTCGCCCGAGTTCAGAAGCAGTCACCTGGGCCTGCCGGCGGGAACGATGATCTGCAGCGGTTGCCACGACCCGCACGCATCGCAGACCGAGGGGATGTTCCTACCCCGCCTTCACTTTCCGTTCGAGGAAGGCGATTGCTCGCTGTGCCACGCCGAGTCCGGGGAGTCGAATCCATGAACGTCCCGAGGCGTTGCGCGCCCGCTTTGGCTGCGCTGCTGGCGGCATCGGCGTGGTGGCTGTCTCCCATCGGCGCCGGAGCCAGTGCCCTCGCCGCGACCACCGTGGACCAGGGGGAAGTCTGCATCGCCTGTCACGACGACATCGCCTCGGAAGTCGGCCTCCCGGTGGCGCACCCCCCTGCCAGGGACGGCGATTGCTCCTCCTGTCACAAGCCTCACGCGGCTCGCAACGCCGGTCTGCTGCTAGAGCGGCCGGCGATCCTGTGCGTCGGATGCCACGGCGAGATCGCCGCCGAGTTGGACCGGCCCATGCTTCACGAACCCGTGGCGGAAGGCCGCTGCACGGACTGCCACCGGCCTCACGGCGGCAGCCATGAGGGGCTGCTGGCCGCCCCCGGGGTCGATCTCTGCGCCACCTGCCACGAGGTGGTCGCCGACTGGCAGACGCGTCCCAACCGGCATTCGCCGTTCAGGAACGGCCGCTGCGCCGACTGCCACGAGCCCCATGCCAGCGAACACCCGAGGCTGGCCACCAAGTCGGGCGGCGCCGTGTGCGCGAAGTGCCACCCGGTGAGCACCAAGTTCCGTTCCGTCCATGGCGGCTACCCGGTCGAACAGGCCGATTGCCGGCAGTGCCACGATCCCCACGCCTCGGCACAGGCCGGCCTCCTGCAGCCCGAGGTCCACGCTCCCTTCGCGGAAGGCGATTGCAGGACGTGTCATGTGGCCTCCGGGTCGCAGGCACCCTTCGAGCTGAATCAGACCCAGGACCGGCTCTGCGGCGAGTGTCACGCCGAGGCAGTGGAAGAGAACCGCTCCGCCGCGTTTCCGCATGTCGCGGGCGGGGGCTCGAACTGCGCTGCCTGCCACAATCCTCACGCCGGCCAGGGGCAGGGCTTGCTCCACAGCCGAACCAACGAACTATGCCTTTCGTGCCACGATCCCGGCGGCAGCGCTTCGGGTCTGGAGGGTCGCTTCGAGACCCACGCAGATCTCGAATGCAGTGTGTGTCACGCTCCCCACGGCGGCGATCGCCCGCTCCTGCTCGCTGAGAACCCGATCGAGCTCTGCAGCACCTGCCACTCGCACCAGCACGCCATCACCCACCCGCTCGGTCAAGGGGTGCTGGATCCGCGCAACGGCCAAGCGATGGACTGCCTGTCGTGTCATGGACTCCACGAAGCGGCGCACGACAAGTATCTCTACCGAGATGGACGCCGCGACCTGTGTATCGGCTGTCATAAGAGCAAGGGGATACCACGATGAGCCGCGGGTTCGGTCGCGCGCTGCGGCTCGGCATTCTCGCTCTGGCGGCACTGGCGGCGCTGACCGCAGGCCGAGCGAAACCGGCCGCGGCCCAGAACCAGGCCCCCGCTCTCTACGCCTTCGACGAAGCACTGAGTGGCGACGACGAGCGGCGGCTGAGCCGACCAACGGCGGTCGCCGCCGGTCGCGACGGCGAGATCGCCGTCGCCGACGCCGCCGGCCCGTCGTTGTGGTTCTTTCGGGACCGGGGCGGAAGCGAAGGGTGGGTGATCCAGCTGTCGATCGACCTTCCGGCCGCGGCTCACAGCCTCGCCTGCGGCGGCGATCGGTATCTCGTTTCCACTCGCCAACCCGGCCGTCTGTTCGCAGTCGAGGGACCCGGCTACGAGCTCCGCGAGCTGAAGCTGCCGCCGCGAGTCACGCCTGGAGCGGTGGCCTGCCTGCGCGATCGCGCGATCCTCGTTCACGACCTCGCCGCCGGCCGGCTGCTGGTACTCGATGCCGAGCTCGAAGTCCGCACCTCCGTTCCCTTGGCGGGAACCGTCGCCGCCCTGGCTCCGGGACCCGCGGGCGGCTTCTACGCCACCTTCCCGCAAAACCACGAGGTACGTCGTTACGGGGCGAACGGCGAACAGCTGGCGGTCCTGACGGTGCCGGGCCTGGCGCCGGCGCCCGCGTGGCCGGTGGGTCTGATCGTCCAGGCCGACGGCGAGATCGTCGTCGCCGACCGGCACGGAGGGCGTCTCCTGGTGATCGAGACGAGTGGCCGCTGGGCCGGCGCGGGATCACGCAGAGGGTGGGAGCCGGGACTGCTGCGATTTCCGGCCGATCTCGCACAGCTCCCGGACGGCCGCGTCGCGGTCGCCGATCAGGGCAACGGCAGGGTGCAGCTTTTTCGTCGACTGGAAGAATGAACTCACTCAGCAGAAAGGCAGCATTGGCCGGCATCCTGCCGGGCGTGCTCTTCTGGCTCGGCGGCATCTCCTGGGCCCAACCGCCCGGCTCGATACCACCGGTCTACACCCAACGTCTGAGAATCCCCGTGCTCAGCGATGCCTTCGCGCAACCGAGTGCCGTCGTCGCCGATGTCCATACCGGCGAAATCCTCGTTTGCGATCGCTTACGCAACCGGGTGGTCATCTTCGACGAGAAGGGTCGGTTCCGGTATTCGATACCGGGCGGCAGCTCCTTTCAATCGCCGATCGACCTGGCCGTGGATCCCGAGGGGTACCTCTTCGTGCTCGGACAGGTCAGCGTCGAGATCACGCTGCTCGATTTCGATGGACGGCTGCTTCGCAAGTTCCCGCTCACCGGCCTGCCGGAGGGCTTCGAGAGCCCGAGATTCACCTCTCTCGCCATGTCCGCGAACGGCGAAAGCCTCTACCTCATCGATGCAGAGAACCACCGCCTGTGGATCGCAAATCGGAACGGCGCGATCCGGCACTCGATCGACATGACGATCGGCCGCACGCAAGAGGAGATCGAGCTTCTGCGTTACGGACACATCGATGTCTACGGCGAGAACCTTCTCGTGCCCATTCCGACGGATGGACTGGTGCACCTCTACGACCTCGAGGGCAACGTCAAGGGATCGGTCGGCGATCGGGGTTCCGCGGAGTGCCAAACCATGTTCCCTGCCGCCGCGGCGCTCGACGATCAGGGCCGAGCGATCATTCTTGATCAGCAGCGGGCACTCTTCATGACCTGGGACGTAGAGCGAGGCGTGTGCCTCAGCGAGCACTACGGCTTCGGCAACGCGCCTGGGGCCTTCTACCAGCCCAGCGACCTGGCGCTCGATGCCGCCGGTCGGCTGTACGTGAGCCAGGGCTTCGAGGGCAGAATTCAGGTCTACGAGGGGGCCCGCCCCGCGTCGGCGCAGATCGCGGCTCGCGAGCCTTCGGCGGCACCTACCCCACCGGACTCGGTCGCCGATGCCGGTGTGAGTGAGACCGAGCCGGCGAAACCCCCGAGTCCGGCGGAGTCGGAAGCCGACATCGAGTTGGGTGCTCTCGCCGCGATCGAAGGCACCGTCCGTGCCTGGGCCGGAGCCTGGTCACGGCGCGAAGTCGACGAGTACCTGGCCTTCTACGCGCCCACCTTTCAGCCAGACGGCGGGCTATCACTCAGCGTGTGGAAAGAACGGCGCCGAGACCGCTTGACTCGGCCGCGATCGATTCAGGTGTCGCTGGCGCAACTCGATCTGAGGTTGACGGATGAGAACCGAGCGGAAGTGGCGTTCGTACAGGCGTATCGCTCGAACCTCTTTTCCGACAAGGTTGACAAGGTGCTCTTATTGGAACGCGATCAGTTCGGGTGGAAGATCACCAGTGAGCGCGTCGTCCGGACCTATCGAGAATGAGCCTCCAAGAGTCAGGCCCCCGCTTTCTTGTGCTATTAGGTCTCGTGGTCGTCGTCAGCGCCGCTCAGCCGGTGTTCGGCTTCCACAGCGGCGGAGTGGGCAGTTGCAAAGCTTGCCACGTCATGCACGAGAGTCGCGATGGCCTGACCGTCGCGCCACTGCCGTCGGGACAGCCGGGGCTCCTGCTCGAGGAGACGCCGAGCGACGTCTGCCTGCGATGCCACGCGACCGAGAACGGCGAGGTGTTCGCCGTCAATCCGCTGATGCCGGCGCTCGAAAAGGGCGGCGGCAACTTCATCTTCCTGCTCGAGGTGAATCTCAACGACGCGCCCGACGGCGCGAGCAATTTGATTCCCGGCGAAACGGCCGGGCACAACGTCGTGGCTCCCGCCTACGGACTCGCATCCGACGGTCGCCACAGCCTCTCTCCAGGCGGGTCGTTCCCCGCCGCCGACCTCGGCTGCACCAGCTGTCACGATCCGCACGGGAACACCAACTTCCGGCATCTCAACGGCCTCGGTCCGGTGCAAGGCGACCTGATCGCTTTCTCTTCGCCTGCTCCACAGGCGGAAGGGATCGCGCTTGCCGGAGCGGCGGAGTCCAACGGCCTCCACACCGCCTACCGCAGCGGGATGAGCGAGTGGTGCGGGAACTGTCATGGCAGGTACCACGACGACTTCCAGACTCCGGACGTTCCGGGCGGTGGAACGCCGCTCGAGCACCCCAGCGACGAGCCGCTCGACAGCGAGATCAGAAGCCACTACAACAGCTACAACGGCGATGACGATCCCTCGGGAGGCTCACTCGCCACCGGCTACCTGTCCGCGGTGCCGTTCGAGGACGCGGTCAGCACGCCGACCTCGACGACCGGTCCGGACGCCGGATCCCGCGTCATGTGCCTGACATGCCATCGGGCTCACGCGAGCTCTGCGCCTGCGGCCGGTCGCTGGGACTTCCGGGTCGGTCTGCTCTCTCAGGACGGCCTCGTGTCCGGCTCGTTCCCCATTCCAAGCCCATTTCCCGGCCCTGATCAGGGCACCCTCTGCGCCAAGTGCCACGCTGGAGGCGCGCCCGACGCGGCCGGTGTCTCCCCCTTCACGAATCGCCCCTGACACTCTCGGCGGCGGCAATCGCTTGCCTCGCCCGCGCGAGGCCGTCCACGGCCGCTGCCAGCCCCGGCTCGAGACGCAGAGCTTCGACGTACAGGGGGATCGCCTGCTCGGGGCGGCCGAGCATCTGGAGGACATGTGCTCGATTGACTTTCGGGGCAACAGCTTTCGGCAACAGGCGCTCCGCCGCTTCGAACTCGGCCAAGGCCGCCTCCGGATCGCCGCTCTCGACCAGAACGGCGCCGAGGTTGATTCGGGCCTGGGCCAAGCGGGGATGAAGGCGAAGAGCTCGACGGTAGGCATTCTCGGCTTCGATGAGGCGACCGCTCGATCTGTAGAGGTTTCCCAGGTCGTAGTGGACGCGAAAATTCTCGGGAGCGAGCTCCAGGGCCTCCTGATAGTGACGATCCGCCAGCATGAGCGTGCGCTCGCCGGCCTCCGGGCTGGATTCCCGCCGGGCATCGCCCACCAACGCCGAGGCGTAGTTGAGGTGCGCCAGGTAACTTCCGGGAGAGTCCCTCGCGGCGGCTGCAAACAGCCTGAGATCGCTGGCCCAGTCGCCCACCCTCACGTGGGCTCGCGTCGCCGCCGCCAAGATGAGCAGGTAAGCAAGCAAGCCAACGAGCCTGCGCGGTCGTCGCGGAAGCCGGACGGCCAGGACCCAGCCGGCGAGCACGCAGAAACCAATCGAGGGAACGTACAGAAAGCGCTCGGCAAGCGGAAAGGCTGCGCCGGCCTGTGCCGAGACCGGAAAGACGAAGTTGCTAAATGGGACCAGGCCCACCAGCAGCGTCGCGATGCCAAAGGCCGCGGCCGGCGCCCGCCGAAGCCGCCAGCCGCTCCAGACCAAGACCGCGCAGACCGTCAATCCGAGAAGAGCGCGTGGTGACCACCCTCCTTCAACGAGCTCCACGTCGTGGAGGATGGTCAGCTTGAGCGGCAGCACCAGAAGCTCCAGGTATCGGAGAAACGCACTCCACCAGGTCCAGAACATCGCCGCACGATGCGCCGGATCGGACACCGTGGCGGGCAGCTCCGCCGCAACCAACGCGAATCGAACCCAAAGAAAGAGCAAGAGAGCCACGAGAGACGACAGCGGTGCGGTCATCGTCCGGCGCCATTCACCGGCGCCATCGCCGCCACCTGGCGCGTCGGTCAAGGCCGCCCTGGTCGCCACCAGCAACGGAAAGACGACCGCGGCCTCCTTCGACGAGAGCGCCGCGACGAACGCGCCCAGCGAGACCGCCAGCCATCGCTTTTCTCCCGTCGAACCGTAGAGCTTGTCGGCGAGAAGTGCGAGCGCGAAGAACACGCCGAAGAGCAGATCCGAGCGTCCGGATACCCAGGCCACCACCTCGACATGGACGGGATGCGTGGCGAACGCCAGCCCGGCGAGGAGGCTGCACCCCGGATGCCTCGTCCAGGCGTGAGCCAGGAGCATCACCAGGAGCGACGCAACCGCATGGAGGAGCAAGTTGACCAGGTGCGGACCCCAGGCCGCGTCGCCGAACAAAGAGCGATCCACCATGTGGGAAAGCACTACGAGCGGCCTCCAGTAGTCAAACCGCTGCGGAGTCGACGTCTCCTCAAAGAAGCCCGAGGTGAGGTTGGATCCCAACTGCGACCAGTCGAGCAGGCGCGGGTTGGCCATCAGGATGGAGGTGTCGTCCCAGACGAACTCGTGCCCGAGCGCAGGCAGATAGAGAACGACCGCCACCAGAACCACGGCCAGGCAGGCGAGCGGCGGCGGTCCCGGCGC
>CALZIK010000201.1 GCA_945787635.1 Thermoanaerobaculia bacterium
CGGCGCGGGCCCGGCCGGCGCCTTCGCGGCGCGCGAGGTCGCGCGCAACGGCGCTCGGGTCCTGCTGCTCGATCGTCAGCAGTTTCCACGCCCGAAAGTCTGCGGCGGCTGCCTCAACCGTCGCACGCTTTCGTTTCTCGAGGCCGCTGGGCTCGGAGGGCTGCCGGCGGCCCTCGGAGGCCAGCCGATTCACGAGTTCGCTCTCTGGACCGGCGGCGCCCCGGCGCAGGTCTCGACACCGCCGGGCATTGCGGTTTCTCGAACCGTGCTCGACGCGGCACTGGTCGCGGCCGCGGTCGAAGCGGGCGCCGACTTTCTTCCCGGTGCCCGAGCCACGCTCGGAGAGGCCGGCTCCGAGCACCGTTCGGTTGGCCTTCCCGAAGAGAGCTGCCGGCTGGAGGCCCGCCTGGTCGTCGCCGCCGACGGACTCGGTGGGAGTCTGCTAGGTGGCCGCGCTGCGAAGCACTCGCGCACGGCGCGCGGCTCGCGGCTCGGCGCCGGTGCCATCGTCGACGACCCTTCCGGAGCCTACGCGCCGGGCGTGATTCACATGGCTGTCGGCCGTGCGGGGTACGCGGGAGTGGTCAAAGTCGAAGACGACCGCCTCTGCGTCGCGGCGGCCCTGGACCGCCGCGCCGTTCGCGAGGAGGGCCTCGGACCGGCGGTCGACGGGCTTCTGGAGCGCAGCGGCATGCCGCCGATCGAAGCCGCCGCGAGGTACTGGCGAGGCACGCCGGAACTCACCCGCAGGGCGTCCACGGTAGCGCTAGAAAGGGTCTTTCTCATCGGCGACGCCGCCGGGTACGTCGAGCCGTTCACGGGCGAAGGCATCTCGTGGGCGCTTGAAACGGCGCGAGACGTGAGCCAACTGGCGCGAGAGGCGCTCGGCGAGTGGCGCCCCGATCTCGAGCAGCGATGGCGGCGACTCTACCGGCAGCGCATCGCCCGAAGGCAGCGATGGTGCCGAGTGGTGGCGCTGGCGTTGCGACAACCGTCACTCGTGCGCTGGGGCGCCGGGTGGATGAGGCGCAAGCCGGGTCTCGCGACGCCGCTCATGGCGCACCTCAACTCGGTGCCGGCGGCGGCAGTGCAGCCAGCGAAGCCAGCTGGAGACGAAACATGGGCCTAATGATCGCCGGCCTCGGCACCGCGGTGCCCGGCGAGCCGGTGGCGCAAACGCGAGCCGCCGAGGTCGCCACGCGGCTCTTCGAAACGACTCCGGAACGGGAGCGCATGCTCTCCACCCTTTACCGTTGGACCCGCGTGACCTCGCGACACAGTGTCCTCCACGACCGCGGTTCCGATGCCGCTGAGGAGCCCGGCAGTCACCAGGATTTCTTCGCGTCGTGGGCCGGCGACGGCGACCGCGGTCCGACCACGCGGGAGCGAATGGAGCGCTATGAAGAGCTCGCCCCGCCCCTGGCGCTGGCGGCAAGCCGCCTGGCACTCGAGGACGCCCGGGTGGAGCCTGGCTCGTTGACCCATCTTGTGACGATCTCCTGCAGCGGCTTCAGCGCGCCGGGCGTCGATGTCGTCCTACTCAAGCAACTAGGTCTGGCACCCGGCATCGCCAGGTCCCATGTCGGTTTCATGGGATGCCACGGAGCGCTCAACGGACTCAGGATCGCCCGGTCATTCGTCGAGGCCGATCCGGCGGCCCGTGTGCTCTTGTGCGCGGTCGAGCTGTGCACGCTCCACGCCTACTACGGATGGGATCCGGAGCAGATCGTGGCCAACGCGATCTTCTCCGACGGCGCCGCCGCGCTGGTGGCCGTCGGATCCGCGGCGAGCGCTCCCGAGGCCTGGCAGGTCACCGCCAACGGCTCCCGGATCCTGCCCGACAGCGAGAACGCGATGACCTGGCGGGTCCGCGATCACGGCTTTGAAATGACCCTCTCCGCGCGCGTTCCCGATCTCATTCGAGAACACGCTCGGCCCTGGCTCGAGGAATGGCTCGCCGAGCACGGCCTGTCGATACCGGAGGTGGGCTCCTGGGCCATACACCCAGGCGGGCCCAGGATCCTCGACGCGGTGGCCAGCGCCGCCGATCTCGACAAAGAGACTCTGGCTTGTTCTTATGAGGTGCTCGAGCGCTACGGAAACATGTCTTCACCCACGATTCTCTTCCTGCTCCAGCGGCTACGCGAAGAGGGCGCCCGCCGCCCGGTGGTTGCGCTGGGCTTCGGCCCCGGCTTGGCCATCGAAGCCGCTCTGATTCGATAGGGTGCAGGAACCATGGAATCCGAGTCCGTTCGCAAGCGAATCATCAGCCACCTGATCGAAGCCTCCGATCTCGACCTCGAGGCCGGCGCGGTGACCGACGCCAGCTCTCTTCGCGACGACTTGGGGATCAGCTCTCTTCAGGCGCTGACGCTGATCATGGATCTCGAGGAAGAGTTCGGCATCACCGTCGAGGACGACGAATTCGAGGGCCTGGTGACGGTCGGCGACGTTTTCGCTCTGGTGGAAGCCAAGGCGTGACCCGCCGGGTCGCGGTCACAGGCCTGGGAGTCGTCTCGCCACTCGGGACCGACTATCACGTGGTGGCCGGGGCTCTCGAGAGCGGCGTCAGCGGCGTACGCGCGATGCCGGAGTGGAGCCGGCACGGTCTCAAGAGCCTGGTAGCGGGAGCCCTCGAGGGCGTCGACGCCAAGAGAGACGCTGCTGGCGTGCCCAAGAGAGTCCTTCCGGGGATGTCCGACGCCGCCATGTACTGTTCGCTCGCCGCTCTCGACGCGGTCGCTGACGCCGGAATCGAGGCGGAGCAGCTCGAGACCGAACGCTGCGCCTGCATCGTCGGGAGCGCGGTCGGCAGCGTCGACGCGGTCCGCACGGCCGGCGAGCTCTACTTCTCGGATCGTATTCGCCGCATCGACCCGTACACCCTGCTGCGCGGCATGTCGAGCTCGCCGAGCGCCGCGATCTCGAATCTCCTGCGCATTCGTGGACGGAGCTACTCGATCAGCTCGGCCTGCGCGACCTCGGCGCACAACATCGGACACGCCTTCGAGCTCATCCGATCGGGAGCCTTGGACCGCGCGGTCACCGGAGGCGGCGAGGACGTCAGCGAGCTCATCACGGCTTCCTTCCAATCCTTGAGGCTGGCGCTGTCTACTCGAAACAACGACTCACCGGCTCGGGCGTCACGGCCCTTCGACGCCAATCGCGACGGGTTCGTGATCAGCGGCGGCGCCGGGATCGTGATCCTGGAAGAGCTCGAAACGGCCCGCAGGCGAAACGCCGACATTCGCTGCGAGATCGTGGGGTACGGATCGACCTCGGACGGCTTCGACCTGGTGCTGCCCGAGCCCGACGGTCGCGGCGCCGCGGACTGCATCACCCAGGCGCTCGCCAACGGTGGGCTCCAACCGCAAGACATCGACTACATCAACTGTCACGCGACGGCGACCCCCCAAGGCGACGTCGCCGAACTGCGGGCGATGCGGAGAGTCTTTGGCGACTCAATGCCGCGGTTTTCTTCGACCAAGTCCCTGACCGGGCACGGCCTGGGCGCCGCCGGAGCCCTCGAGCTGATCTACTCGATCGCCATGATCGAGAACGACTTCATCGCCCCTTCCATCAATGTCGACAATCCGGATCCCGAGGTCCGGGGGCTTCCGCTGGTCACCGGACCCACAAGAGCCCGTCTCGACACCGTCCTTTCGAACAACTTCGGCTTCGGCGGAACCAACGCCTGCCTGGCGGTCAGAAGGTTTGATGGCTGACGGTCGAGCCTGGATTGACGCGCTGCGGAGCGAGGGCGGCTTCGACCGCGCCGCGGTTCGACGCATCCTTCCCTACGGCCCGGATTTTCTCTTCGTCGATCATGTCGATCGCCTGACCGAAAGCCAGGTCGAGGCTCGGTTTCGCGTGCCCGACGACGCCCCCTACCTCAGCTCCCACTTCATTGACTTGCCGATCATGCCGGGCGCTCTCATCGCCGAAGGGCTCGCGCAGGCCGCCAGCCTGATCGTTCGTTACAACCTGCCGAATCCCGAGCGCCAGAGTGTCCTGGGACTCGAGGTCAAGCGGGCTCGCTTCCTGTCGCCCGCACTGCCCGGCGAGATGCTCTCGTACCGCGCCCGCCTGGGTGCCATGAACCGTCGCGCGGCTCGTCTCGAGGGGCAGACACACGTGGGAGATCGGCTCGTCTGCCGCGCGAATCTCACCGTGGCTATCCTCGACCGCGAGAGGCTTCGAGAGCTCCTGCCCGGGTAGCTTTTCCGTGCTGGGCGCGCCGATCGACGCCAGCTATTGTCCCGAGCGGCGAGTTCGTTTGCGTTCGGTCTTGCGCATCAGGACCACCGTCTGATCGTCGCCGCGCGACTCGTCCCCTGCGAATTCGGTCATCTGCCGGCAGATCGAATCGGCGGTCTCGGCAAGGGGATCTCCCAGCCGCGCGCTCAGCGTTTCCACCAACCGCGCGATACCGAATTCTTCATCACTCGAAGACAGGCACTCGGTGATGCCGTCGCTGTAGAGGCACAGAAGATCGCCGCTCGCGAGATCGATCTCCTCGAAACCATAGCTCGCGTGTTCGAACAGGCCGATCGGCAGCCCCGAAGCTCCTAGCTGGCGCACCGGCCTTCCCTCACTCAACCACAGCGTCGGATTGTGTCCACCGCTGGCGTGGAGGGTGCGCCCCGAGCTCGGGTCGATCTCGACCGCCGCCAACGTGATGAACGTGTTCGCCGCCGACGAGCGCCAGATGTGCTCGTTGAGCGCGGCGAGCAGTTCTTGTCGCCGAAGTCCCTGGCCCAGAAGCAGCCGCAGGGCAGAGTCCAGCGCCGACACCAGAAGTGCGGCGGGCATGCCCTTTCCGGTGACGTCGCCGAGAACCACGAAGTGGCTACCTTCTTCGAGGTGGAAATAGTTGTAGTAGTCGCCGCCGACCATGCGCGCCGAGCGGTTCCAGCCGGTCAGCTCGAAGCCGGAGATCTCTGGCGTGATCTCCGGAAGCAAGCGCTTTTGGATCTCCGCGGCGAGCTCACCTTCGCGCTCCAGGCGCTCCTTCTCCAGCGCCTGGCGGTGCAGATACGCGTTGTCGAGCGCGATCGCCGCCTGATTGGCGAACAGCTCGAGAGTTCTCCGATCCGAGCTGCCGAAAGGTCCCACGCCTGCGCGACTCTCCTTGTCGGCGACCACCAGAAGGCCGTGAACCCCCTGGTCCGACCGGATCGGAACTGCCAGAAGGTGCTCGCCGCCCGGGAGCGGAGCGACGCCGCCCTCGACCCGCCCGGCGACGAGTCCCTCCAGAGCCACGCCGGGCAGCCGCTTCGCCGCCGCGCCGCCAAAGGTCCGTTCCAGACGGAGCTGGTCACCGTCCCTCCGGTAGAAAGCACCCCGGCGGGCGTCCAGAAGCGACACGGCTCGCAAGAGAATCTCCTCCGACAGCTCGTCCAGGTTGAGAGTGGCAGCAATCGCCAGGCCCACATCGTACAGAGCCTCGAGCTCGACGCCCCGGTAGTTGACTTCGAATTTCTGCCGCTTGATGTGCTCCGACTGCTCGAACGCCCGAACCGCGGCGCTGAGCGCCGCAAGCCGAGGTCCGTCGAGGCGATCGAGACTCGCCGGAGTGCTGTCGAAAACCACCGAACCGCTCAAAACTGGCACGGTCAGCGCCGGACTGCGCTCGGCCGTGCTGCTTCCCGAGCCGCGCGAGCCGACTCTGACGACCATGGAGGGAGCGCCGCCTGAATCGTTTTCGAGGTTCAGGCTCGCCCGAGCCGCGCCCAACTCCTCGGCGATGATCCGCAGAAGCTCGCGCAGAATCGTCCGCTCGGGCGCGCCGGTTCGACCGGCTTCGGCGAGGGCGGTCCAGGCATCCAAGCGCTCGGCCGTCGAAACCGGTTGCGACATCGAACTAACCGCTCAGACCCTCGATGCCGCTTTCCTCGTCTGCGTAGATCGAGGCGTACTGAGTCAATCCCATGATGTGAAAGGTCTTCGAGATCGTAGGGGTGAGCCGGCAGAAGCCCAGCTTGCCCTCGATCTCGAGGATCCGCTCGATGATCTCGATGAGGATCGAGATGCCGATCGAGTTGACGATCTTCGTGCCCTCGAGGTTGAGCAGAAGCTTCTTTCGACCTTCCTCGATGAGCTGGTAGGCCGCCTTGGCGATCTCCTCGCCGCCTTGGTTGTTGATATAGCCCTCGGTGTAGATCACCGCCAGCTCGCCAACATGCCTCGAAGTTACTTTCAACGTATCAGTCATCTTCCTCTCCCGGCCTAACGATACTTCACCATGATGATCGTCGTACCTTTTGCGTCGGACTCGATCTTCACTTCGTCCATCAACCCACGAATGATCTTGAGTCCCCAACCGCGCTTTCGCTCGGCCTTGAGTTTTTCTTCGATCTTCGGCTCCACAACGCTGCTCGGTTCGAAGCCCCGGCCATGATCCCTGACCGTGATCTCGAGTTTCTCAGGTTTGGCGCCGCCCGTGACTGCGAATGTCATATAGACCCGGCTGTCAGCCGCCTCGCTGTGCTCGAACGAGTTGATGCAAGCCTCGACAACCGCCATCCGGACCTCGTCGACCTTGTCCAGCGAGAGGCCCATGAACTCCGCCATCGCCGTCGCGGTCTTGCTCGCGGCAATCTCCATGTCGGCAACCATCGGGAGGGTCAGGGTGACCTCCCGCAGCACGGCGGTATTCGCCATAACTACTCTGACCTCAAGTACATGACTCTATCCGATGTCAGGCGGCCTACATCTAGAACGCCAGATACAGTTCCAGCAGATAGATGGCGAGCGGCCGGATGTAACCGTGGACCAAGAGCCATAGGAAGGCTGCCGTGGTCGCGACTGCCAAGATCCCGTCGATCGAGATCGGCGAGATGGCCGGTACGGCCTTGCGGAGCGCTTCGAGCATCACAATCCTCCTGGAATAACCCAGCAGGGAGCAACCCGCCTGCCAAGTATCGCAAACGCCCGCGGAGATCCCGCAAAGCTCGCGGAATCAGAGTTTAGCGATTGTCACCACACTCGCTCCCTGGTTGGCGGCGGAGATCTTTGTGCGGCCTTTTGCCGCGCTTCTCTCACAAGCGTGGGCGATTCACGCGGTACTGCGGTTATTCCGACGATCCTGAGGCATATGAGGCAAATAGCCCCGCATGCGCCAAAATGTCTCTTAGTCAGAATCCCTTGCGCTGCAAGGTGCGGCGGTCGATCCCCAGAATACGAGCCGCACGCGACTTGTTGCCGGCGGTGAGGCGGAGCACCTTACCGATGTGCCGGCGCTCGACCGAGCTCAAATCGAGGGCCTGGGGACCCTCGCCGGCCACTTCGCCGAGGAGCGGCCGAACCACCTCCGCACTCACGTCTTCGTCCGACAGCGAGACGGCCGCTTCGATCATGTTCTGGAGCTCGCGGACATTGCCCGGGAAGTCATAGGCCAACAACAGGGCGAGGGCGTCCGGGTGCACCCGTACCTGGGAGATGCCCTCGCGGGCGCAAAAGCTCTCGACGAAGTGGCGTACCAGGTGAGGAATGTCTTCGCGCCGTTCGCGCAGCGGCGGCAGCTGGATCTCGACACCCTTGAGCCGATAGTAGAGATCCTGCCGAAACTGGCCGTCGGCCACCAACCGCTCGAGGTCGCGATGGGTGGCGGCCACCAGCCTGACGTCCACGGAGATCGCCTCGCGCCCGCCTACCGGCACGATCTCGCGCTCCTGCAGTACTCGGAGCAGTTTGACCTGGACCTCCGGACGGATATCGCCGATCTCATCCAGGAACAACGTGCCCCCGTGGGCGAGCTCGAACTTACCGCGCCGCTCTCTGACTCCGGTCGCGACTCCGGCTTCAATGCCGAAGAGCTCGCTTTCGAGCAGGGTCTCGGGAACCGCGGCGCAATCCACCACGACCATCGGTCCCGAGCGCCCGGAACGCAGATGCAGCAGCTTTGAGACCAGCTCCTTTCCGGTGCCACTCTCGCCTCGAATGACAACGCTGACTCCCCGCGGAGCGACCCGCTCCGCCACCTCGAGCGCGCGGCGCATGGCGGCCGCCTTCGCGACGATCCGGCGATCCTCGAGATCGGCGGTAAAGAGCTCCTTGAGAACTCGGTTCTCTTCCTCCAAGCGGTCCTTTTGCACCCGGAGCGTTTCGACCTGGCGAGCGCCGTCGAGAGCCACACCGGCCAGCGCCGACACCGCCTCGAGAAATCGTCGGTCCTCGGGCGGGAAGCTGGACGAGCCAACCTCGTCTTCAGGGCCCCTCGTCTCCTTGTCGAGAAGAGCCAGGTACCCCAAGAAAGCCCCGCGGTAGGCGACCGGCGTCGCCATCATCGACTCGAATGCCCGACCGGCGAACTGCCCGTCGGTCACGGCAATGGTCTGGCCGCTGGCGAGAAGCTCCTGCCAGATCGGCTCGGAGAACAAGGCCGCGGCATCCGGCGGACCGCCGAGCCAACCGACGCCGGATACCGCGCGCGGCTCGCCGTACCCGTCACGGGTCGCCGCCACCGCCGCCGCCGGGTCGAGCACCGCGCACACCCGTTGCAGAACCTCCTCCACCAACTCCTGCTCCGGCCGATGGGCGTGGAGCGCCACCGCCAGATCGTTGAGGGTCTCGAGCTGGAGAATTCGCCTCTTCTCGGCGAGGCCGGAGCTCGGCTGCAGGCTCACGAGCGCATTCTAGCGCCGAGAGCCCCAGGGCGACGGCGCCTATTCAGCCTGCAGGGTCTTCAGATATTCGGTCAGGTTGTAGACCCGGGATCGGGCGAAAGCCCAGCGCTGCACCGGTTTGTGGTCCGGCCGAAGGCTTTCGAACATCCGGCCCCACACCGGCATGTCGGCGGTGCCGTGCGCGGTGACCCTCAGGTCGCCGGTAATGATCTTCTCCACTCGTTCCGCGGGAAAGACCCCGTCGTTGTCGGCCGCCAGCATCGACAGATCCGAGAGCTGAACCTTAAGCGCGGGCGCCGCCGGGCCGTCGCCCTTGCCAGCGACGCCGTGGCAGACGGCGCAGAGCTCCGCGTACAGGACCTCCCCATCGCTCAGAGCGGCCTGCTGCCAGGTGATCGGCGCCTTCTGGATCTCGGTGTCTCCCAGCACGAGAGTGGCCGAAAGGATCAGAGCCAACACAACTATCAACATCGTGAGACGGTTCATCGTCTACCTCCTATCGTAGGGGTGGATGGGCTGTTCGGGGGTCGGAGTCGAAGCTCGCGCGACCCGGAAACAGCCTATCCATCCGCGGTCCGGTGCGCACCACCCAAGGACGCACCACCCGCAGAGGTGGCGACTACAGGTGGCTCGCCGCCAAGAGCCCGCTACAAAGCCTTCTTCAGGTACCGGCCGGTGTAACTTTTCTTGACCTTGGCGACGCTCTCGGGCGGTCCAGCGGCGATCAGGTGACCGCCTTCATGACCGCCATCGGGGCCCAGATCGAGAATCCAGTCGGCGGTCTTGATGACTTCGAGGTTGTGCTCGATCACGACCACCGTGTTGCCGGTCTCCACCAACCGGTGCAGGAGCCGCAGGAGCTTGCCGACGTCGTCGAAGTGAAGGCCGGTGGTCGGCTCGTCGAGAAGATACAGAGTCCTTCCGGTCGCTCGCTTGCAGAGCTCGCGAGCCAGCTTTACGCGCTGCGCCTCGCCTCCGGAGAGCGTCGTGGCCGGTTGGCCGAGCCGGATGTAGCCAAGACCGACTTCGTTCAGAGTCCCGAGGATTCGGGCCACCGGAGGTACGTTACGGAAAAACTCGGTAGCCTCCTCGACCGGCATGTCGAGAATCTCGGCGATGTTCTTGCCCTTGTATCGGACCTCCAAAGTCTCGCGCCCGTAGCGCTTTCCGCCGCAAATCTCGCAGGTGACGTAAATGTCAGGCAGAAAGTGCATTTCGATCTTGATCTGACCGTCGCCCTTGCAGGCTTCGCAGCGCCCCCCCTTGACGTTGAAGCTGAAGCGCCCGGGCTTGTAGCCACGCATCCGCGCCTCGGGGGTTTTCGCCATCATCGAGCGGATGTGCTGGAAGACGTTCGTGTAGGTCGCCGGGTTGGACCTCGGCGTGCGCCCGATCGGGCTCTGGTCGATGGCGATCACCTTGTCGAGGTGTTCGAGGCCGGCGATCCGGGTGTGCTCGCCGGCACGCTCCTGCGCTCGGTAGAAGCGCTGGGCGAGAGCCCGGTACAGGATGTCGTTGACCAGGCTGCTCTTGCCCGATCCCGAGACCCCGGTCACCACGATGAACAGGCCGAGCGGGAACTCGACCGTCAGATCCTTGAGGTTGTTCTGACGGGCCCCGGTAACGACCAGCTTGCGATCGCCGGGAGTCTGTCGCGCTCCGGGAATCGGCACATGTAGATCTCTGCGCAGATATCGGCCGGTCAGCGACTCGGGATGCCGCTCGATCTCCGCGGGCGTGCCCTGCGCGACGACCTCGCCACCGTGGATTCCGGCGCCCGGCCCGAGATCGATGACCCAGTCCGCGGCACGAATGGTCTCCTCATCGTGCTCGACTACCAGCACCGAGTTGCCCAGGTCTCGCATGCCCTGAAGCGTCGCGAGAAGGCGCGCATTGTCGCGTTGATGAAGTCCGATCGATGGCTCATCGAGGACGTAGAGGACCCCCATGAGCTTGCTCCCGATCTGGGTCGCCAACCGGATGCGCTGGCTCTCACCGCCCGAAAGGGTTCCCGAGGATCGCTCCAGCGAGAGATAACCAACTCCCACCGCGCGGAGAAAGCCCAACCGGTCCTCGACTTCCTGCACCACCTTCCCGGCGATCGCTAGCTCTCGGCGGTCGAGATCCAGCTCCGCAAAAAACTCGGCCAGCTCGTCCACCGTCAGCTGAGCGAGCTCGTCGATCGAGCGACCCGACACCTTCACCGCGAGAGCTTCCGGGCGCAGCCGCCGCCCGCTACAGTCCGGGCAGGCGTGGACAGCCATGTACTTCTCGATTTCCGTACGCACCGAGGCCGAATCGGTCTCGCGATAGCGTCGCTCGAGCACCGGAATGATCCCCTCGTAGGCACCGGTCCATTTGTAGCTCGACTTCTTTCCGCTCAGCTCGAAGGTGTGCTCCTTGTCGCCGCTGCCGTAGAGAATGACATCGCGTGCCCGTTTGGGAAGCTCTTGCCAGGGCTGGTCGAGGGCGAACTTCATCTTCCTGGCGAGCGTCTTGATCATCCTCATGCGCCAGGAGTTGCTCGACGATGGCCAGGGCGCGATCGCGCCGGCGTCGATCGAGCGCTCCGGGTCGGCGATGACCCTCTCCTCGTCGACCGCCATGATCGTGCCCAGGCCCGAGCACTTCCCGCAGGCGCCGTACGGGCTGTTGAACGAGAAAAGGCGAGGTGTGATCTCGGCCAGGTTGGTGCCGCAGCTCGCGCACGAGTAGTCCTGGGACAGGGTCTCCTCGGACACGCCCGAGGGCGCCACGATCACCAGTCCGCCGCTCACCTTGAGCGCCGTCTCGAGCGACGACGCGAGCCGGCCCTCTAGGCCGGGCCGGATGATCAGGCGATCGACCACGATGTCGATCGAATGCTTCTTCTTCTTGTCGAGCGCGGGCGGGGCGCCACCGAGTTCGACCATCTCGCCGTCGATTCGGGCTCTCACGAAACCGTCCTTGGCCATCTGCGCAAGCTGTTTCTTGTACTCGCCT
This sequence comes from Thermoanaerobaculia bacterium, assembly GCA_945787635.1. GTDB lineage: Bacteria > Acidobacteriota > Thermoanaerobaculia > Multivoradales > JAHEKO01 > CALZIK01. The sequence goes on from CALZIK010000201.1 coordinate 11,610, forward strand.
TTCTTGCCGCGAACGTAGGGCGCGTAGAGCACGACCCGGCTCTTCTCCGGGAGCGCCAGAATCCGATCGACCATCTGCTGAATCGTCTGCGGCCTGATCTCCCGGCCGCACTTCGTACAGTGGGGCGTCCCCACCGACGAAAATAGCAATCGCATGTAATCGTAGATCTCGGTGACGGTTCCGACCGTGGAGCGCGGGTTTCGAGACACCGATTTCTGCTCGATCGAGATCGCCGGCGAGAGTCCCTCGATGGAGTCGACATCGGGCTTCTCCATCTGCTGGAGAAACTGCCGGGCATAGGCTGAGAGCGACTCGACGTACCGCCTCTGCCCCTCGGCGTAGAGCGTGTCGAACGCCAGCGACGACTTGCCGGAGCCCGAGACGCCGGTGATCACGACCAGCCGATTGCGCGGAATCTCGATCGAAAGATTCTTCAGGTTGTGCTCGCGGGCACCGCGGACGAGAATCTTCTCCATCGGCCAGGGAGGGTAGCAAAAAGGAAGGGACGAAGCGCGATCGCGGGCGATCCCCGCCTAGAAAGCGGGCGACGGGTCGATGACACGCACTCTCGCCGCGGGCCAAGCGGCCAGGCGCGGCTCGGGCGGCATTTTGTACCGAGGGCGACGCCGTTGTTTCTTCTCGAGCTCTTCCCGCGACTTCTCGAGCGCCCGCCTCTTGAGCCGCAGCAGCTTCTTGGGGCTGGGAACGCCCAGGCCGAAACGCAGGTTTCGATACGCACGCTGGGTGTAGACCAGGGTGCCGAAGGTCGCGGTCGGAACCGCCGCCGGCCCCGCGCCGGGCAGGACGCCCCGGCCTTCAAAGGCGAAGGCAGCCAGATCGACCTCCCGGATCTTGTTGCCGTAGGTCTGGTTGATCGCCCGGATGAACGCGTTGGCCGCGATCGCATAGCCGATCGGCGAAGGATGAACACCATCCAATGAGAACAACCCGCCGGTCAGAAAGTCGGTGGTAAAGCGGGCGCCACCAAAAAGGACTCCCTCTCTGGCCACTTCTTCGAAGACGGCGGCGGCGTCCGTGACCGCGAAGCCCACGTCCGCAGCGGCCTGCCGGATGACGGTGTTGTAGTCGGCCACCCGAGCTTCGATCTGGGCGGTCTCGACACGGTTCAAGATGACATTGTCGGGCAACGGTGCGCCCGAGCCGCCGAGAGCCGCCGGCACGCCGTCGCCGCGGGCGAGAAGCGTCGATGCGGTCAGCAGGACGTGATCGCTCGCCGACAAGGGACCGTCGGGCCCCAGCAAGGGCACCGGCGCCCCGTTGACGAATACCGGCTCGCCGCTCGCCGGATTGACCAGCACCGGAGGCAACGTGGTGACAAAGGGAATCGTGGTCACGCTCGGAACCGTCGCGACCACACCGCCCGAGACACCGTTGGCAACCAGGGTCTGAAGGAGGGAGTTGAATTGCGCCGCGAACTGAGCCGCCGGCGTCAGCGTGACGCCATCCAGGACGACGCCGGAGGTCGCCGCACGGAGTGCGTCGTTGGAGCCGATCCAGAGGCTGACGAAGGTCGGTTCCAACAGCAGAGCCTGCTCGAGCTGGGTACCGATCCCCCTCAGAATGAGGTCGTGCAGCCCACCTTGGTCTGTGCGGGTCTGCAACAGGTCACTGAGGTTCGCACCCGGAACCGCGAGATTGTCGTACGGCCTCGGCAAGGTCAGGTTGATCGGCGACCCGAGGCCGGCCTTCGGGGCCAGCGTCAACGGCGCCAGGCTCCTGAGCTGGGTTACCGCCGGAATCCCCGGGTCGGTCATCAGGGGCTGCTCGAACGGCGCCCGCGTACCCCGAGCCTGTTCCGAGACGAGCCGCGCATAGCCGTTACGCTGCCCGTCGATGTGAAGGCCGCCGCTCGAGAAGGCCGCGGTCAGGCTGTCTCCCATTGCGACATACCGGGTCAGGTCGGCCTGCCCCCGGGCCGGCGCCACGGCGAGCGCGAGGAGGCCCAGTAGCCCAACCAGCGCTCGAACAGCCTTGAATGAACCTCTCAACTCGCTTTCCAATCTACCAGCTGAAGGTCGCCGCCGAAAGCAGCCCTGAGCTCTCGTAGCTGCCGTTATAACCCGAATCGTTCACCAGCGTGAGGCGCTCCTCCGCGGCCAGGTACGTGACGGCCAGATCGATCCCGACTCGGGGCCCGCGAAAGCCATAACCAAGACTCACCCCCCTGCGATCTCCGTCCGGAAGCAATGGTCCGATGGTCTCGAGAGGCTGCGGCGTCTCGTCGAACAGGCCTCCGAAACGCCACTGCGTTCCCTTGGAGGTCGTGAGCTCGAAACCGAGCCGGTAGTTGTGCGCGTCCTTCCAACCCTGGCCGATACGGATCGGAGGAAGCGCCCCCTTGAAGTCCACTACCACCTCGTCGAAGCTGCTCCAACCGGACCAGTTGACATCCAGCTCCACGAGCCACTCCGGGGAAATCGCGACTCCGACGCCGAAGCTCGCCTGTGCCGGAAGCTCGATGGTGGTCGAGATCGGGAGGCTCCGGTCGAAGGGCAAGCTCGCGGCCACCAAGGCGTCGAACTCGGGTGAGCCCGTGGGGATCTGGACAAAACGGCCGTCGCCCGAGTAGTCGGTCTTGATCCGGCTGCGGTAGGAAAGGCCCCACGAGAATCTCGGGCTGGCCCGCACCAGCACTCCCAGCTGAAATCCGAGACCGGAGTCCAGATCGCTCTCGAGAGTCACGCGCGCGATGTCTTCGGCTCGGGCTGTGAACGGATTGACCTGCGGGAGGTTTCGAACCAGCTCGACCTGCGAGAACCTCGCGACCAGGCCGAAGCCCACGCCCACCTTGGGTGAGACCCGCCAGCCCAGATTGGGGTTGATGTCGAAGAGCTCGAGCGAGCCCTTGACGCTCAGGAATCGGCCCGAAAACTCGGGATCGTTCCATTTCGTGCTCAACCCGAACGGCGAGTTGACGGCCAGACCGAAGGTCCAGTTCTCGGTCGCTCCCAGCGGCTCGACCCAGTAGAAGTGGGGCGGCGCGCTCAGCAGCGGCTCGGATCGTTCGATCACTCCCGGACCCGGGAAGGGCGCCGCACCTTGAAACTCGGACGCGCTGACGCTGATAGCGGTCAGACCCGTCTGAAACGCGCGCTGGTTCAAAAAGGCCAGCCCGCCGACGTTGTGAAACAGCGCCGAGGGGTCGTCCGCCTGGGCGGTGAACGCTCCCGCCATTCCCATCGCCTTGGCGCCCTGCTCGAAGATGCCGAGTCCGGCTCCCCGGACCGGCAGCGCAACGGACACGACCGCTGCACAGACGACAAGATACGATCTGAAGATCTTCGCCACCATTCCCCCTTGGCTCGCCCCGCCCACCAGCCTGCTCGAAGAGGCGATCTAACTGGCGACCCTACGAGATGCGAATCGAACCTGTCAATCAGTGAAAGGGCACCGGGAGGGCGATTGCAGGGTGGATTCGGGACGGATCTTGGCCCGCCCGAAGTTGCTAGAGTAAGGGCATGGAGGCACACTGATGCAGTTCGAACACGAGCACCACGAAGAGACCCACACCCGGATGAGCGAGATCCTGGCGGAGCTCTTCGACGAGCCCTACCTCGATGAAGAGACCGGGCACTTCTACGTCGGCTACGGCAGCACCGTACTGGAGCTCTCGGTCGAGCCGTACGGCCCCGAAGAGACGACCGTCGAGGTGACCTCCTACTGCGTGCAGGGCGTGCGTCTTCAGGAGGACCTGCTGCTCGGGTTGCTGGAGCTCAATCACGAACAGCCGGTCGGCGCGTTCTCACTGGTCGGCACCGACATCTTCTTCTCGCAGTCCCTGTTCGGGCGCGCCCTCGGGCGCAAGAATCTCCTCGGCACCATAGCCGCGGTCGCCAACGTCTCGGACGAGTATGACGACCGCATCGTCGAGAAGTACGGCGGCCAGACGGCTCTCGACAGAATCCGCGACACCGGCGGCCGCCGAAAGCGTTCGGCCGGCGTCAGCTAGTCCGGCGGGCCGACCCTAGACGCTTCGCCTGCGAATCGCTTCGGCGGCTTCGGCGTCCATCTGTTTCTTCTTCTCGGCCTGCCGCTTGTCATAGAGCTTTTTGCCGCGAGCGATCGCGACCTCGACCTTGACCAGGCTGCCCTTGATATAGACCGAAAGAGGGACACAGGTCAGGCCCTGAATCGTGGTCTTGCCGAAGATGCGATCGATCTCGCGGCGATTCAGCAGAAGGCGTCGGGGGCGCTCCGGGTCGTGGTTGACGATGTTGCCGTGACTGTACGGCGCGATGTGCGCACCGACGAGGTAGGCGTCGCCGTCGCGAACCTCGACATAGCTGTCCTTGAGTTGCACCTTGCCCGCGCGCACCGACTTGACCTCGGTGCCCTTGAGCGCGATGCCGGCTTCCATTCGCTCGAGGATCTCGTAGTCGTGTCGCGCCCGCCGGTTCTCGGCGATCCGTTGCATTGCCGTCGATCGTGACATCACCGGGCAGTCTAACCGCAGAAACCCGCGAAAATGCTAGAGTTTCGCCGAATGAGGCTTGCTCCCGGACTCCTCGGCCTGGCTCTGCTGTTCGCAGCTCAAGCCGGTGAAAAAGCGAGTGTGTCCGATCTGCAGCTGGCCCTCGAAGGAACCGAGGTCTTTCTCTCCTTCCGCCTCGACATCACCCTCGACGAGGAGCTCCTGAGCCGCATTCAAAGCGGACTGCCTACCGGGTTCGACTTCGAGTTCCTGCTTACCCGCGAGCAGAGGCGGTGGTGGTGGTTCGACCGTCCAATCAAGAAGTCCCGGCTGCAGGTAGTCGGCATGTACAACGCGGTCACCCGCGACTATCTGGTCAACTACAAGCGCAACGGAGAACTGGTCGAGAGCCGCACCGTGCGCGAGTTGGATCAGCTCCACGAGGCGATGACGCGCTTCGACAAAGTGCCGGCCTTCATGCTGGCCGATCTCGAGACGCGCAAGAGACTGGTGGTTCGAGTGCGCGCGGAGGTCGGCTCCAAGAACCTCTTCTCCTTGATCCCGACGACCATCAAGACCGATTGGGCGGAAACCCGCAAGTTCCAGACTCCGCGCTAAGCCGTGACCCCGGACGCAAACAGCGAGCGGATTCGACGCTATCTCAAAGACGGCCGCTGGATCGCGGGCGGACTGGTCGTGGTGCTGGCTGTCCTATCGCTCATCTACTACCTCATCGTCCGCAGCACCGCGCCCGAGCTGGCGACGAACAAGCTCATGCTGTTCGTTCTCTGGTACTTCGACCTGCTGCTTATCCTGATCATCCTCTTCGTCCTCTTCCGCAACCTCTTCAAGCTCGCGGTGGAGCGTCACCATCGAATCTTCGGCTCGAAGCTCAAAACCAAGCTGGTTTCGACCTACATCCTCCTCGCCCTCGTGCCAGGCCTGCTGCTCTTCGTCTACGGAAGTCAGCTCTTGCAGGGCTGGATCGACACCTGGTTCGACGAAGGCTCGGTCAAAGGCGTGGTCGAGCAGGGCTCGATCGTGGCCGAAGCTCTCAACCGCAAGTTCGAGGATGAGACCGCTTGGCGGGCGCGCCGGGCGTTGGCCGAGATCGAGCCTCTCGATCTTCTGGATCCGGACCGGCGACCGGCGCTGGATCGGCGCGTGCAGCGCCTCCTGACCGAGCTCGAAGTCGACTACCTCGGCGTCTATGCCGGCACGGACTTCGTCCACGGCGTGGTCCTGCCGCAATCGGGATTGACCGACCTTCCCGAGACCGGCAACCGCTTCCTGATGTCGACTCTGCGTTCGGGACAGGAGATCATGACCGTGGCCCAGGGATCGGCGAGGCTGGTCCTAGCCGGCGTTGCCAGCGGCGCCCCGGAAGCGGCCGACAGCGTGCTCGTGGTCGCTGCCCAGCGAATTCCTCCGGAGCTGGCCGAGCCCAGCGCCGAGCTGATTCAGACACATCAGGGCTACAAGCAGATCGAAGTCCAGAAGGGCGACATCAAGGCCACCTACCGGCTCTTGTTTCTTCTCGTGACGCTGGTTGTGCTTCTCTCGACGGCGTGGGTCGGTTTGTATATCGCGCGCCGGATCACGGTACCGATCGAGGCCGTGGCCGAGGCTACCCGCAGGCTTTCCGAGGGCGATCTCGATTACGTCGTCGAGGTGCCCGCGGATGACGAGCTCGGTGTTCTCGTGCAGTCCTTCAATCGCATGACCCAGGACTTGCGCGCCAACAAAGAAGAGCTGATCTCGGCCAACGCTCGCCTCGACGACGAGCGCGCTCTGGTGGCGGCGGTTCTCGACAACGTCGCCGCGGGCGTGGTCTCGGTGGACGATCAAAGCCGCGTTCTGACCTGCAACCGGGCCGCCGTGAAGCTGCTCCAGCACGAGACTCCGCCGATCGGCCGGCCGGTGCGCGAAGTCTGGGCCGATCCGGCGCGCGAGCAGCTGGTGGAGCTCCTGGCCGAGGCTCAGGGAAGCACTCAACGGCTCACCCGAACCCTGCGCCTTTTCCTGGGCGGTCACTGGAAGACCTTCGAGGTCAAGGTGCGGGCGATGCGCGACGCCCAGGGCCAGGCCCGCGGGCAGGTGATGGTTCTCGAGGACCTCACCCAGCTCATGGAAGCGCAGCAGCGGGCCGCGTGGAACGAAGCAGCTCGCCGGGTGGCGCATGAGATCAAGAATCCGCTGACGCCGATCCGGCTCTCGGCCGAACGGATCCTGAAGCGCTATCAACAGAACGACGATTCTCTCGGTGAAGCCATCGAGTCCGGCGTGGCGATGATCCGGCACGAAGTGGATTCGCTCCGGTCGATGGTCGACGAGTTCTCACGCTTCGCGCGCATGCGCCCGCCCCACCTTCGCTCCACCAGCGTCGACGGTCTGGTCTCGGAGACTCTGCAGCTCTACGAGGGTCTCAAGCGCAATGTCGAGGTCGAGGGTGAGGTCGATCCGGAAGCCGGAAACGCGCTCATCGATCGAGCCCAGATGAAGCAGGTCCTGATCAACCTGATCGACAACGCGATGGAGGCGATCAAGCCGCCGGGTACGGTCCGCGTCTCGGTCGCCAAGCGCAACGGCACCCTCAGAATCGACGTCGCCGACACCGGGCCGGGAATTCCGGAAGAAGCCCGCGACAAGCTCTTCATGCCCCACTTCTCCACCAAGGGCCGAGGCACCGGCCTCGGGCTGTCGATCGTCCATCGGATCGTCCGCGAGCACCACGGCACGGTGACGGTGGCCGACAACCAGCCCCACGGCACCATCTTCACAATCGAGATTCCGCAGGCGTAGATACAATCCGCTCATGCCGAACCCTCACGACACCATCCGAAGCGAAATCAAGCAAGCCCTCAAGGCCGGCGACAAAGAGCGCCTGGCGACTCTGAGGCTGCTTTTGACCGCGATCCAGAACGAGCAGATCCGAACCGGCGAACCGGTCGATGAGGCGGGATTTCTTCAACTCGTTCGCAAGGCGATCAAGCAACGCCGGGATTCCGCCGAGCAGTATCGCAACGGCGCCCGGGAAGAGCTCGCGGCGAAAGAAGAGCGGGAGGCCGAGATCCTCGAGGCCTACCTACCGCCCCAGGCGGATGAGGGCGAGCTGCGCGCCGAGATCGCGGCACTGGTCGAAGCCGAAGGTCTCTCGGGACCGGCCGCGATCGGAACGATCATGAAAGCCATGATGGCCAAGTTCGCCGGACGGGCCGAAGGCGGTACGATCAACAGGATCGCCCGCGAAGTGCTCGGCGGCTAGTGCTCCTGCGCGAGCCCAACGGAGGGCGACGATGCGCCGAGTGATCGTCGGTACCGCCGGCCACATCGACCACGGCAAGACCACGCTGATCAAGGCTCTGACCGGCACCGACTGCGACCGCTGGCAGGAGGAAAAGCAGCGAGGCATCACCATCGATCTGGGCTTCGCGCATCTGGAGCGCGACGATCTGCAGGTCGGCTTCGTGGACGTGCCCGGTCACGAACGTTTCGTCGACAACGCTCTCGCCGGGCTCGGCGGCATTCGCATCATGCTGCTGGTAGTCGCGGCCGACGAGGGGGTGAAACCCCAGACCCGGGAGCATCTCGACATCTGCTCGCTGCTCGAGATCCCCGCCGGGCTCGTGGCGCTCACCAAGACCGACCTGGTTTCCGAAGATCTCGCCGGGCTCGCGCGGCTCGAGATCGAGGAGCTTCTCGCGGAAACACGGTTCGCCGGCTCAGCCGTGGTTCCGGTGTCGAGCGCCACCGGGAACGGCATCCCTGAACTCGAGCGCGCCCTCTTGACGCTGGCTGAAAAGCACGGACAAGCCGAGCCTCCGGCCGACCTGCCCGCCCGGCTTCCGATCGACCGTTCCTTCGTGCTCCAGGGCCTGGGCGTCGTGGTCACGGGGACCTTGGCGGGCGGCCGCATCGCTACCGGCGACACACTCCAGACCGCTCCCGGCCGCGCCACCGTTCGAGTCCGCAGCGTCCAGGTCCACGGCGCCGATCGCGACCAAGCTCTGGCCGGCGAGCGAACGGCGTTGCGGCTTGCGGGGGCCGATCTCGAGCAACTCGACCGCGGCATCCAACTGGTCGCCTCGGGCGCCTATCTCGAGACCGACCGCCTGGCGGCGAGAATGAAGCTCCTGCAAGAAGCCCCCAAGGCACTCAACGGATGGACGCCGATTCGATTTCACTCGTACTCCGCCGACCGCCCGGCCCGGGTGCGCCCGCTCGTCCAGCCGATCGAGCCAGGAAGTCGGGGCCTGGTCGAGATTCGGCTGTCGGAACCGGTTGTGCTGGCTCCTGGAGACCGATGGATCTGCCGGCGGCTCTCCCCCGCCCTGACCTTGGGCGGAGGCCAGGTTCTGGATCCGGGCTGGTCCGGTTTGACCTCGAAGCACCGATCCGCGTCGCTCGCAGCCCTCGAAGGGGATCTCGACAGGCGCCTCGGCCACTGGATCGCCGAGGCCGGCCTCGCGGGCCGAACGACCGGCGAGTTGGCCCGGCGGTCCGGGCGAACCCAGGAAGCGGTTGCCACGGCTTTGGATCGAATCACCGGGGAGCAGAAGATCCTCTCGCTTGCAGGAGACGGTCCGAACCGGCGATGGATCGTGCCGGCCGTTTTCCAGAGGCTCGAGGCCAAGGCGTCGGCACTTCTTGACGACTACTTCTCGCGCAACCGTCTCGCGGCGGGCATGCCCAAGGCCGAGGCCGTCAACCGCTTGCTGCCGGAGCGTGCGCGCCCGCTCGCCGATGTCTATCTCGATTGGCTGGGCCGGCGCGGAGTGCTCTCGGTCTCGAGCGGGGTCATCAACCCACCGGGACGCGAGGCGCGGCTCTCCGGCGAGGAGTCCGCCCTGTCGAAATCCATCATCGCGTTGTTCGAGAAGGGCGGGCTGGCGCCGCCGGCTCCGGCCGACCTGCGCGGGGCAACCGGAGCCAAGCCCCAAGTTCTCGAGGGGTTGATCAAGTACCACGTTGAGCGAGGAGAGTTGGCGAGACTTCCGGGAGAGCTGGTGATCGCGGCAAGCGCGGTCGAGAAGGTCCGGCTGGAGCTCCAAGGCTCGGCCGACGACTCCTTCTCGGTCGCCGACTTCAAGAACCGCTTCGGCCTGACCCGAAAATGGGCGATCCCGCTGCTCGAGCATCTCGATTCGATCGGGGTGACCCGCAGGGTGGGCAACGAGCGCCAGATCGTGCGCTCGCGCACCGAGCGGGATCGTTCGGAATGAACCTTCCAGGAGGATTCATAATGGAACCGAACAAGACGGTAGCCGTGGTGGGCGCTTCCAGGAATCGCGCCAAGTACGGCAACAAGGCGGTGCGCGCCTACCTCGCCGAAGGCTGGACGGTGATCCCGGTCAATCCCGGCGGCGGCGAGATCGAGAGCCTGGCGGTGAGCACGAACGTGGCGGCGATAGAAGACCCAATTGACCGGATCACGGTCTATCTACCGCCCGCCCTGACCCTCGCAATTCTGCCCGAGCTGGCCGCGGTGGGCGCGAGAGAGGTCTGGTTCAACCCGGGCTCGGCCAACGAAGGTGTGCTAACCGCCGCGCGCGAGCTCGGACTGCCGGTCCATGCCGCCTGCAGCATCGTGGACATCGGGCGCAGCCCAGCCGAGTTCCGGTAGACCCTCACGGTAAACTCACTGTATGAGAACCCGACGCCCCACCCCCGCCGACGCCAACGAGTACTACTTCACCTACATCGGCAAGGTGCTCGACGGCGACGTCGTCGAGCGACTCGCCAGCCAGATCGCGGACACCCGCGCCATGCTCGACTCCGTGAGCGAAGAACAGGCATCGTATCGCTATGCATCCGGCAAGTGGAGCGTCAAAGAGGTTCTCGGGCACCTTGCCGACACCGAGCGGGTGTTCGCCTACCGGGCACTCGCCTTCTCGCGCGGAGACACCGAGCCGATTCCCGGCATGGATCAAGACAAGTGGAACGCGGCGGCAGGCTTCGACGAGCTGCCCGTGGGCGAGATCGTCGGCCAACTCGCGGCGATCCGCGCGGCATCCGTTTCGCTGTTTCGATCACTGACTGACGAGCAGTGGCGCCGGCGCGGCACTGCCTCTGGCTTCGAGTTCCAGGCCGGAGCGATCGCCTGGATCATCGCCGGCCACGAGCTGCACCATCGCGGCGTGCTGATCGAGCGCTACGGCCTCGGTGAGTGAGCCGCGGGTGGCTGATCCCGGCATCATGGAACTCGCCGGACCGCTGCCCAAGGCCGGACGATGGCGCCTGGCGCTCGCCGCGCTATCGCTCGCCTGCGCCCCGCCCGCGCCGCCGGGACCAGAGCCCGACTCCCTGTCCGAACCGACCTCGGCCACCTTCGTCGCCGAAGATCAGCAGAGTCACACCCAAGCTCGGCTGCAGGCCATCTCGGCGTTGGATGCCCGGGTCGTCTGGGCGAGTGGCCTCGAAGCGACCTACACCCGAACCGCCGACGGCGGCGTGACCTGGCACACCGCCCGAATGCCGGGCGCCGAGGAGCTCCAGTTCCGCGACGTCCACGCCGTCAGCGCCGACACCGCCTACCTCCTCGCCGCCGGTGCCGGTGAGCTGTCGCGGATCTTCAAGACCACGAACGGCGGCGCCGACTGGCAACTCCAATACCTCAATCCGGAGCCCGAGGGCTTCCTTGACTGCTTTGACTTCTGGAGTCCGGATCGGGGCATCGCCTACGGCGACTCCGTCGGTGGTGAGCTCTTCGTGCTCACCACCGACGATGGTGAAACCTGGTCACGCGTGCCGGTCGAGGCGCTGCCCGATGCGGGACCCGGCGAGGGCGGGTTCGCGGCCAGCGGCGGCTGTGTCCAGACGGGATCGAACGGCCGCGCCTGGATCGCCACTGGAGCGGGCGGTGCAGCTCGTGTGCTGCGAACCGCCGACTACGGCAGGTCCTGGGCGTTCGCCGAAGCACCGGTGGTGCGGGGTGAGGCGGCGGGGCTGACCACGATCGCCTTTCATGACGACATCACCGGTATTGCACTGGGCGGAGATCTCGAGCAAGACGACACCTTCACCGCCAATGTCGCCCTGAGCGCAGATGGTGGCGCGACCTGGACCCACGGAGGCGCGGTCAGCTTTCCGGGTGGCATCTACGGCGGCGCCTGGTCTCAGGATGGCGAGACCCTGATCGCAGCGGGCCCGAGCGGAATCAGCGTGTCAAGCAACGGCGGCCGAGCCTGGCGCCCTCTGAGCGATCGCGACACCTGGTCCGTAGCCTTCGGCGACGCCGACATCTTCTGGGCCGTGGGCCCAGAGGGTCGGATCACCCGCTACTCGCGCTGACCGCTCCCACCTCGGCACCAGGAAAACCAGCCGAGCGAGGTCGGCGTCTGCACCGGCCTCCACCTTTCCGGCGCTCCCTCCCCTTCCCGCGCGGGACCTCTTCCTCTTCTCACCTCTCGCGGCTGAAGGGCCGACGCGTGCCTCTTACGAGTGAGGTCCGCCGAGCGAGAAGAGGCGCCGGCGGACCACTATCGACGCTTGAACATCAGATTCGGTCGACACGGAGATCGACCGCCACAACCTGAACATCGGATTCGGTCGACAGGGACGTCGACCGCTACAACCTGAATATCAGATTCGGTCGACACGGAGATCGACCGCTACCAGCAAGGCTGAAACAGCGAGGTCGGCGTCTGCGCCGGCCTCCACCTTTCCGGCGCTCCCTCCCC
>CALZIK010000202.1 GCA_945787635.1 Thermoanaerobaculia bacterium
ACCAGGGGCAAGGGTGCGGCGAAGAACCGGGCGTTGTCCGGCGTGACCTCCGCACCGCCACCGAGCTGGACAAGGCGGACCGTGCCAGCAGCGACAGGCACGACGCTGAGCGCGATCAATGCGGCGGGTACGAGCCAGTTGGATCTAGTAGAGGCATTCATTGTGTAGTCCTTTTCTTGTCAACGTCTTCTTGTTCCGTACTGCTGCGCGATTCGCCGACCAGATTGAGTGACAGCAACGACAGTCCGAGATCCCGGATCCGGGTGAGTATCCCGTGCAGGGCGGCCTGGTCGACGACCGGCCCGACCAGCACGGTCGTCCCATCTTCTTGACGCTTTACGGCTAGCCCTTCGAGCCACTCCGACCAGCGGTCGTCGAGGTGCCCGCTCACTTGAAATCGGTATGTGTCGGTCATGCAGCCTCCAGCTCTTCGAATCGGTCATCGTCGCGAAGACAATCTACGGACGATGGCGACCCGGCGAATCAGCCGAAAGGTGCAGATCGGGGTGTAATTTGGGGGTGTATTCTGCGGATGCGGGAGGTGAGACCGAACGAGGGGTGCGGGATCAAGAGACGGAGATGTGAGGCATCGGCCTGGAGGGATAGGCGGAGTCGAGCTCTTACAGCAGGTTCAGCTCGTTTGCTTTCGCGACAGCTTCCGTGCGGTGGTGAACGCCCAGCTTGCCGTAGACGTTCGCGATGTGCCGCTTGACGGTGGCCAGACTGATGAACAGCTGGTCGGCAATCTCCTGGTTCCTCATTCCTGCCGCGATGAGTCGCAGGACCTCGAGCTCCCGTACCGTGAGTTGCTCAACAAGATCGTTCGCATCGACGGAGGGCGTGGAGACGAGTTGAGCCTGTTCTTCGAAGGCAGACAGCAGTCGTCGAGTGTAGGAGCCCGCGATCCCACCTGCAGCTGCGTGGCGAAGGAGCTTTCGCATGGCCTTCCCTTCGTCCACAAAGACTCGGAAGTAGCCCTCCGGCTCGGCCAAGGTCAAGGCACGTTCCAGCGGCACGAGTGCAGGCGGGATCTCGCCTTGCGCATGGTGAGCGAGGGCCTGCAGCACCAGGACTTCGATCACACTCCCTGTCCTACCCCCCGCATCCGCCGCTTTCAGCAGACGCTCTAGTAGTCGCGACGCCTCATGAAAGGCGGCTCCTTCCCGATCTTCCTCGTGTTGGGCCAAGAGCATCCTGGCTAGGGTCAGGTGATCGAATTCGCGCAAGTAGCTGAGATCGTCTTCAACGGACAGGCTTTGCCCACGCGCCCAGGCTAAGGCTTCAGCCAATCTGCCCTGCCGAATCCATACCCGTGCCTTCAACGCCGCTATCGGGCGCACGTCGGGGGCGGGGGTCCTGTAGTACAGCCGTTCCGCCTCGTCGAGTAGGTCGAGAGCACCGTCCAGGTCCCCCTGGGCCTCTCTTAGTAGGGCCTGTGCAACGCTCCAGGTAGAATGGCCGGGTATCCCAGCTTGCTCGCCCAGCTCCTTGCTTCTCTGCAGGTGCTGTGTGGCGCTTTGCAGATCGCCGTGTTCACGGTGGATCTCACTTATTCCCCTATGCAGGATCGCCGCTGCCAGGGGCATTGGTTCGCCCTGCCTCGTCGCGAGCTGCAATGACTGCTCATATGTACTTGCTGCCTCACGCAGGCGACCTTGCGCCACCCTTATCTCAGCCAGGACATGCGTGGCGCTGATTGCCAAGAGGATGTTGCCGGCCATCCGTATGTTCGCCACGCCATCGGCAAAGGTCCGGTGGGCCGCCTCGAGGTCTCCGCTCGCCCAGTATGCAAGCCCCAGGAGCGTACCTGGTCTTCCGCGCTCGAAATAGTCACTCTCAGACAAGAGATCGAGTGCCTGCCGAGCGTGTTTCACGGTGCCCGGTACATCTCCGAGAGCCCCGGCAAGAAAGGCGCGGGCAGCGGCTATCGACGCTGGCAGAGACCGGAATTCCTTTTCGTCCACGACAACCATCTCGGCCGCGGGGACTTCCGCTCGCTCGCTCATGTCAGCTGTTGGTTCCAGCCACCGTTCTGCATCTCGCAGTCGGGCCTCGGCGGCCTCTAGTTCGCCGGCATTTAGTGACGCCCAGGAATACCCAACGCTGAGCACAGGCCTGGCGCGGACCAACTCGTCTGGTAGCGTCTTTACCCAGCCAAGCCACGTGGCGTCCTGGTAACTTCTGTGCATTGCTGACCAGGTCATTTCTGCTAAGCGCGCCGCTCGCTCAAAATCCTCGGCGGCAAGTGCGTGGCGAATCGCCTCGGCGGTCAACTCGTGCTGCTCGTACCACTCGCTCGCATTCCGATGTAAGACAGGTATTCGATCGGGTTGCTCCCCGAGCAAGTGAGCGTGGAGGACATCCGCGAAGAGGTGGTGATAGCGATACCACTGACGCCTATCGTCCAGCGGTACAACAAACAGGTTGCCTCGCTCCAGGGTCTCCAGTAGCCCGTTTCCGTCTTGCCGGTCCGTGACGGCATCGCACAGTGGTCCACTCAACCGATCAAGAATGGAAGTCTGGAGCAAGAAGCTTCGAACCTCCTCGGGTTGGCGCAGCAGAACCTCTTCGACCAGATAGTCGACGATGTAGCGATCATCGCCGGAAAACGCCTTTATGAACCCGGGGACGTCCTTTCGGCCCTGCATCGAGAGCGCCGCCAGCTGTAATCCCGCGATCCAGCCTTCGGTCCGCCTTTCCAGGGCTGCCTTATCACGCTTGGTCAGGTCTTGGTCCATCACTCCGTTGAGGAAAGCAGTGGCCTCGTCGGGGGTGAAACGCAGATCGGAGGCCCGGACCTCAATTGAGTCACCGCGCCCTCGGAGGCGAGCCAGGGGCAACAGCGGGTCGGACCGGCTGGCAATGACGAGGTGCATCCGAGGCGGTAGGTGATCCAGAAGAAAAGCGATTGCGCTGTGGATGGGTTGCGCTTCGATAACGTGAAAGTCGTCGAGGACGAGAGCGAAGTCTTGATCGATGGCAGTGCTCTCATTGATCAAGGTCGCCAAGACCGACTCAATCGGTGGTGGCTGAGGCGAATGCAGCAAAGAGCGCGCCCTCTCGCCAACCTCGGACTGGACCTTCTGGAGTGCTGCGATGAAGTAAGCCCAGAAGATCGCAGGGTCATTGTCGCTCTGATTGAGCGATACCCAACCTGCGGCCCGTTCGCTGGCCGGCGTAGCTGCAAGCCATTCAGCCAGCAGCGTAGTCTTGCCGAAACCGGCTGGCGCGGAGACGAGAGTCAGCTTGCGCTCGAACCCCTGAAGCATGCGTTCGACCAACCTTGGACGCGATACCAGACCGGCACGCCACTTGGGGATGTAGAGCTTGGTCTCAAGTAGGGGGATTCCAGCGACCGTAGGTCCTCGGGGTGAAGGTGCTGCCGTTGGTTCGGCGCCGGCAACTTGAGCCGACGTGGTGTCTCGCCGCAGCCTGTTGAGGTCCGCCCGGAGATCAGAGGCGTGCTGGTAGCGGAGTGCCTTGTCCTTCTCGAGCGCCTTCTTGAGGATGCGCTCCAGCTCGTCGGGCAGCTCCGGGTTGATGCGTGCAGCGGCCGTCGGCGCCCGGTTGAGGATCAGGTCAAAGATCGCCCCCGCCGTCTTGCCCTCGAAAGGCTGCCTGCCCGTCGCCATCTCATAGAGCACGACCCCCAGAGAAAAAAGATCCGTGCGCTCGTCGAGCTCCTCGCCGCGCACCTGCTCCGGTGACATGTAGGCGATCGTCCCGATCGCCGAGCCTGGGGTCGTCAACTGCTCCGGGGCCAGCTCGGTCTTGGCACCAGCCGCGACGGTCCCGCTCGACATCTTGCGCGCCTGATCTTCAGTCACCTTGGCCAACCCGAAGTCGAGCACCTTGGCGTCGCCGCGTTCGGTCACGAAGAGATTCGCCGGCTTCAAGTCGCGATGAACGATCCCGGCCTTGTGGGCCGCCTCCAAGGCATCCGCCACCTGGGCCCCAAAGCGCACGATCTGCTCGGCTGGCATCGGCTCGCCGCTGATCCGGCCCTTCAAGGTTTCTCCGTCTATCAGCTCCATGACGATGAAAAAGCGGCCATCCTCCGCCCCCAGCTGGTGGATCGTGCAGATGTGGGGATGGTTCAAAGCCGAGGCCGCCTGGGCCTCGCGGCGGAACCGGGCCAAGGCTTCGGAATCTTCGACCAGTTCGTCGGAAAGGAACTTGAGCGCCACCTGCCGACCCAGGGTCAGATCCTCGGCCCGGTAGACGACGCCCATGCCGCCACCCCCGATGTTGCCAAGGATCCTGTAGTGGGAGATGGTGGTACCGATCATCGGTGTCGCCTGTCGGGAGACGTACCTCGTTCTCGTCAGGGT
>CALZIK010000203.1 GCA_945787635.1 Thermoanaerobaculia bacterium
ACTCGAGGCGGCCGCGGCCGCCGGTGCCCTTCGGGCCGTCGGCGTCGGCCGGCACCGCGTGCTCACGGTGAAGCCGATCGCGGGCGCCGCCGTGCTCCGGGATCTGCTGCGAGAGCATTTCGCGGGCTGCAGGGTGGTCATCGTTCGAGGAACCATCGAGGCGCCGGTTATCGAGCCGGCAAAGGCTGGCTGGGCGATCCGTGAGGAGGGCGGCGCCGAGAGGCCCTGGACCTCGCGGGGCCTGGCGGAGGCCCTGCGCAAGCCGCGCCTCCCGGGCTCGAGCGGCGACAGCCGATGAGACTGCCCGTTCGGTACTTCGTTCCCGGGCCGGTCTGGGTGGCGCCGGCGGTGCGCAAGGCGATGACCCGCCCGATCGTCCCTCACCGCAGCGCGGAGTTCAAAAGTCTATGGACCTCGATCGCGGAGCGCCTGCAGCAAGTGTTTCGAACTCGCCAAAAAGTCCTGATCGCCACTTCGAGCGCCACCTTCGCGCTCGAGGCGGCGCTGGTGTCGCTCGCGCCCGAACGATTGCTGTGCCTGACCAACGGAGCCTTCTCGGAGCGCTGGCTCGCGATCGCCCGCTCACACGGGATCGAAGCCGCTCAGCTGGCGGTGGAATGGGGCTCGGCAGTGGATGGCGACCGCCTCGCGGCGGCGCTTCGCGAGCATCGGCCCGACGTCGTGACCGTGGTGCATTGCGAGACCTCCACCGGAGTTCTCAATCCGATCGAAGAGCTGGCTCGGGTGGTGCGCGAAGAAAGCGCGAGCCTGGTTCTGGTCGACGCTGTGTCGTCTCTGGCTGGAGCGCAGGTCGAGCCCGAGGCTTGGGGCCTCGATGTGGTCGTCACGGCGTCGCAGAAAGCCCTGGGTCTGCCCCCGGGTCTGTCTTTCTTCAGCGTGTCCGAGCGCGCCTGGGAACGAGTCGACCGGGTCGAGCGGAGAGGTTTCTACACGGACTTTCGCAGATATCGGGACAAGCATGCGCTGGCCGGTCCCATCACGACGCCGGCGATCCCGCTGGTGTACGCTTTGGACGAGCAGCTTGACCACATCCTGGCCGAGGGAATAGAGGCGCGCTGGCGCCGGCATCACAAGCTGCAGAAGAAAACCGAGGAATGGGCCGCCCGGACGGGATTCGGGTATGCTTCGCAGGAAGGAGCGAGGTCGCCGACGGTGAGTTGTCTGACGACTCCTTCCGGCGTGGCGGCCGCGGACCTCGTAGACAACTTGGCGCGCCAGGGGTTCCTGGTCGGCGGCGGCTACGGCCGGCTCAGAGATTCGACCTTTCGTATTGGGCACATGGGTGACATCGGAAGCTCGGATCTGGAGCTGCTTTTCGAGGCCATTGTCGCTTCGGCCGGATCGTGACTGCGCGGGAATGGGCAAAGCCCCCGGGGAAACACATGCACAGAATCCTTCTCTGCGATCCGCTCGATGAATCGGGACTCGAGATCTTCCGAGCCGCTGGCGCCGAGCTTCATCAGCTTGCCGACGACGAGCGCGAACGGCTGTCGGAGCTGATCGAGAACTTCGACTCGATCGTCGTCCGCAGCCGAACCAAGGTGACCGGCGACCTCTTGCGCCGCGGCCGCAACCTCAAGGTGGTGGGCCGCGCTGGAATCGGCGTCGACAACGTGGACATCCAAACCGCCACGGATCTCGGCATTCTGGTGGTGAACGCCCCGACGGCGAACTTGATCTCGGCCACCGAGCACACCTTTGCCCTGCTGCTCGCGCTGGCTCGGAACGTGCCGGCGGCCGATCGGTCGCTGCGCGACGGCGAGTGGAATCGCAAGAGGTTTCTGGGTCGAGAGCTCGACGGCAAGACCCTGGGAGTCGTCGGGCTCGGCCGCATCGGCCAGGCCGTGGCGCATCGCGCCCGAGGCTTCGGCATGACGGTTGTCGCCTACGACCCCTACCTCGACGCCTCGGTTGCGAAGCGCCTGGAGATCGAGATGGACAGCCTCGAGGGCGTGCTCGCGGTCGCGGACGTGGTCACCCTGCACATGCCGCTGACCGACGAGACCAGGAACCTGATCTCCGCCGAACGGATCGCGCTCATGAAGCCGGGTGCGTTGCTGGTCAACTGTGCGCGGGGAGGCATCGTGGACGACAAGGCGCTTTTCGCGGCGCTCGAATCGGGGCACCTAGCGGGCGCGGCGCTCGATGTCTTCGAGGTCGAGCCGCCCGAGGACACTCGACTGGTCCATCACCCGAACGTGGTCGGAACACCCCACATCGGTGCGCAGACTCGCGAAGCCCAGGAGCGTGTGGCGACCCAGACGGCTCGCATGGTGCTGGCCGCGCTCGACGGCTCTCTGGCCGTGACCGCCGTCAATCTACCGTTTCGGGCCGCGGGGCCCGCCGCGGAGCCGTTTCTACGGCTCGGCGAGCAGCTCGGCCGGCTCGCAAGCACCCTTCTCGGCGGGAGCCTGAAAAAGGTGCAGATCGACCTCTGGGCGGTCGAGGAAGCGGTGCGGGTTCCGGTTTCGATCGCCGCCGTCCGGGGCGCTCTGAGGCCGTTCCTGGGCGAGACCGTCAACTTCGTCAATGCCGAGAAGCTCGCGGAAGATCGCGGCGTCGAGGTCGTCCGCGCGACGCACCGCAAGACCAGCGAGTACCCGCAGCTGGTCGGAGTCACAGTGAGCGGCGAGGGCGGCGCGGTCGAGATCGCCGGCACGGTCTTCGGAGAGGCCGATCTGCGCGTGGTCCGCTACGATTCCTACCGGCTGGAGTTTCGACCAGAAGGCTGCCTGCTGATGTTGAGAAACAGCGACGTGCCTGGGGTCGTCGGTCGCGTGGGAACTCTTCTCGGAGAGGCCGCGGTCAACATCGCCGACATCCACCTGGCTCGAGGCCCGGCAGAGCCGTCCGGAGCGGTCGATGCCGTCGCGGTGATTCGTCTGGATCAGCGGCCCGCCGAGGAAGTTCTCGACCGGTTGCGGGCGCTGCCCGAGGTTAGCCGAGCCCAGCTGGTCGATCTCGAGTAGCGTTGGTCGGCGACGGGTCTCGGGCCGAGCCCGCTCAGCCCTTCGTGAGCACGCCTCGAAAGGCGACGACGGTCAGATCGTCGGGCTTGCCGTCGGAGGTGTCCATCCGCGCCCTGGCGCGATCGGTGAGCTCGTCGAGCGCATCGGTCAATCTCCGACTACCGGTCAGACCGTCTCGAATCTCGTCCACAGAGAGGTTGTCGGTGAGGCCGTCACTCGCCACCAGGACGACGTCTCGCTGGGCGAGAGCGATCTCCGGGCCGACCTCGATACGCATTTCGGGCGATCCCAGGTAGTTCGACACCACTTGCGCTTCGTCGTGCTCGCGGGCGTCGCTTTCATCCACCCAACCGGAAGCCACCGCGTAGCCGGCCGGGGAGTGCGAGACGCTCTGGAACTTTATCTTGCCTCGGCCGCCGAAAATCAGGATAGCCGAGTCCCCACTGTGGAACGGTCGCGCGATGCCCTCTTCGATGCCGACCACCGCCAGGGTGGTGGCCGCTCCGATCCCGAGCTCGAGGATGTTCCGATTCGCGGTCTCGAACCCGTCGAGCACCGCGGCACGCAGCGAACGGCCGTCCTGGCGAGCTTCCTCGGCCGCGGCCGTGATGCCCGCGATCGCGATTGCAGCCGCGCGCTCTCCCGCCGGCGCTCCGCCGAACCCGTCGGCGACTGCCAGGATCGCACCTTGTTCGGGGAGCTCGACCACGGCCGCGGCGTCCTCGTTGTCGCCGGTTCGAATCGGCGACGTACGGGTGATCACGGCGATCTCGGATCCGGCGAGCGGTGACGAGTAGGCGGCAACCAGATTCGTGGCCTGATAGATGCGGCTCGGGTCACCGGAGGGTAAATCGGGATTCCTGGTCATTGGATCATGGCTTTCGTACCGGACGGCCGCACCATGGGCAGAAGCTCCAGAACTCGGAGGCGATACCCCAATGGCATTTCGGGCAAGCCTCCCGAGTGCCGGCGAGGCGCCATGGCTTGCGGACTTTTTGATGACACCACGGGCAGTAGCGCATGAACAGCATGAGGTCTTTTCGGTCACAGGCGCGATTGGCGCATTTCGACTGGTAGCGACGGTCCGAGTATTCTCGGTTGCCGTCGCTTTCGAATCCCGATCCGTAGCACCACGGACAGAAGCGCCAGTCGAGCTTCATGCCGCGGTTGCAGCGCGGACAGTGCACGGGAAACGTCGTCTCCGAGCGGTGTGACTTGCGGTCCGTGCCACACCAGGGACAGTGGGTCATCGGCTCCGACACCGGTCCCTTGCAGCGAGTGCAGGAATAGCGAGGCTCTAGCTGCTTGCCGAAGCGGCGCTTGAACTCCCGCTTTTGCACCGACTGCCATGCCGGACGCGACGGGTTCGGCGAGCGCACAGTGCGTTTCCTCCGCGCGGAGCTGGCGCTCTTCCGCCGGGCTCGCTGAAACGCGAGCAGCATCGCGTTCCCGTCGGCGAAGCGTCGTCGCGGGTCGATCGCCAGTGCGCGCTCCAGAACCTTCAGGGTCGGATCGCCGACCTTCCTTCGAAGCCGGCGGTGTCCGCGGGGCGGCCAATCGAACGGCCACTCGGGCAGACACCCGGAGAGCGTCTTGTAGATGACCAGTCCGAGAGAGAAAACGTCCGATCGCCGGGACGGTTTTCCCATGGCCTGCTCGGGAGCGACGTAACCCACCGTGCCCGAACCGGAGGCGTGCACGGTCTGCATCGCGATCTTGGCGATGCCGAAGTCGGTCAGCCGGACCTCGTTGCCGTTGAACAAGATGAAGTTCTCCGGCTTGATGTCGCAATGAATCACCCCCTGGTCGTGGGCGAACGAGACGGCCGCGAGAGCCTGTTCAGCGAAGTTGAGCGCCTTGGCGGTGGCCAGCCGGCGGGTGAGCCTCTCACCCAGGGTCTCTTCGCCGAGCGCGGTCACTGCGACAAAGTGCCCGTTGATGAAGTCTGCCGTCTTCAGGCTGAGAATGTTGGGATGATCCAGGCGCGCGGCGAGTCGTACTTCGGCGCGAAAGCTGTCGAGTACTTCCCGGGTGAGCAGGCTGCCGTAGGGGACTTTGAGGGCCACGCGCACGCCCTCAATAGTGTCCTGCGCCGCGTAGACACGAGCGAATCCGCCCTCGCCGAGTCGCCGGATGATCTTGTACTTGCCGAGCCTGTGGCCGCGTCGGAAGAGGTTCGAGCGATCCGGGCTCACCGGGCGGATCGGATGATGTTTGTCCGAGCGAGTCATCGAAAGGCTTTCGAGGCCAGATCCTAGCCGTCTCGGTCGCCGGCGGGAAGCGCGGGCGCTGAGAAAAGGACTATTGACAGAGCCCTGAAAATGGGTGAGCGTTTGCTTCAGAAACCGCCAGAGGTCTACCGAGAGTCCAGAACAGCCCGAAACAGGACACCTTTTTGGGAGCACTTGCGATGGGTGCCAGACTATTCGTTGGAAACCTGAACCCGCAAACCACCAAGGATCGGCTGGTGCGGTTCTTCTCTCCCGCCGGCAAAGTCGTTTCGGTCAGCGTGCCCGTGGATCGGGCGACCGGCCGCTCCCGCGGATTCGCCTTCATCGAGCTCGAGGATCGAGAGGCTGCGCAGCAGGCCTTCGAGGTCTGCGACGGTCGCGAGCTCGATGGCCAGGAGGTGCGCCTCAGTTGGGCGCGAGATCGAGACGGCGGCGGGCGACCGAGGGCCGCGAGCGGAGCGCGTCCGCCGCTGAGCGATGAGCCCGAGGCGGTCGACGAACGCAGGGGCGAGGCCCGCTCGGTACGATCGATCGACGACTACGTGGACGAGCGCTCGGAAAGGCCGCGCGGACACGGCAAGCACGGTTGCGATCGAAAGCGCGGGCGGGGCACGCGCCGATGGATCGAATGAACTCCGGGCTGTAACCATGTAATCACGGAGGGTTGGTCATGACGGATCCTTTTTCGCTGATACTGGGTTGCTCTCTGATCGTGGCGGTGATGACCGTCCAAAGGCCGGTCGCCGGACGCAAGCGGATCGACGCCGCGCTTTGCGACGCCGCCTCCATCGGTGACCTGCGAGCCATCAAGCGTCTGTTGGCGGACGGGGTGAGTGAGGACAGCGCCGACGAGGACGGCATGACCGCGCTCATGGCCGCCTCGTTTTGCGGCCAGGTGAAGGCGGTGCAGGCGTTGCTCGATGCCGGCGCCGATCCGGACACCCAGGACGTCTCCGGAACGACCGCCCTGATGAACGCAGTCCTCGCCAGCGGGGAAATGGATCAGGGCGAGACCCATCCGATCTTCTTCGAGATCGTCGAGCTCCTGCTCGACGCCGACGCCGATGTCGAGATCGAGGACGAGGACGGTTTGACCGCGCGCGACCACGCCCTCGCCTACAGTTTGATGGACGCCGCGGAGCGGCTCGCCGAGAGGTAGGAGAAACGGGCGGCTAGCTGCCGCGCCAGTCTTCGGGCAGCAGCTCTTGCTCGAGGAGCATGCCCTCGGGCAGCCGCTCATCGAGGCAGGCTAGATGAAACAGGGCGTCGCCCTGATGCACCAGCGGGAGGTTGAGCCGGCCGATGACGATGCCGTGGACCGGGCTCTTGACCGCTGTCGCCCCCTCGCCGAAGGGGTCCGAGATGACTCCCAGGGTTTCGCCCTCTTCGACGTTCGCGCCCAGGCGGATCGCGCCGTGGTGGACGCCGGAGATGGGAGCACGGACCCAGGTGCTGGCTTCGGCCACGAGGGACCTCGAGCTCGTCGTGGTGTTTCGTCGCGGCGGTAGCATGCCGATCGCCCGCATCACCGCGTTGACGCCCTTCAAACCGAAGCGAATGGCCTCTTCGCTGTAGCGCAAGGCCTCACCGCCCTCGTAGACGAGTATCGGAATGCCTCGATCGACGCCCTCTTGGCGCAGTGAACCGTCGCGCATGTTCGAGTTGATGATCACCGGTGCTCCGAAGGCACGCGCGAGTCTCGCGGTCTCGGGATCTTCCATCGCGGCTCGGATCTGAGGCAGGTTGCCGCGGTGGTTGGAGCCCGTGTGGAGGTCTATGCCGTGGGTGGAGGAGGTCACGACCTCTCTCATGAAGGTCTGGGCCAGTCTCGACGCCAGCGATCCGCCGCCGCTGCCGGGGAAGCTCCGGTTCAGATCCCTGCGATCGGGGAGATATCTGGATTGGTTGACGAAGCCGAAGACGTTGACGACCGGAATCGCCAGCAGGGTGCCCTTGAGGCGGCCCAGGTTCTTGCGGGCAAGCAGTCGCCGGATGATCTCGATGCCGCAGATCTCGTCGCCGTGAATCGCCGCGCTCACGAAAAGGCACGGGCCCGGCCGGCGGCCGTGAACCACGTGCACCAACAGGTCGATCTCAGAGTGGTTGTAGAGGCGCGCGACGGGCAGGTTGACCGTGGCCCGCTGCCCGGGATCGACCTGCGCTCCGCCGAGTCTGATCGGCTTCTGCACGCTCTAGCCGCGCCCTCGGGTCTTGGTCTTGCCCGCGGCGGCGTTCGCCTCGATGAACTCGACGACCTTGCCCGCGATGTCCTGGCCGCTCGCAGTCTCTATTCCTTCGAGCCCGGGTGAAGAGTTGACCTCCATGACCACCGGACCGTGGTTGGATCGCAAGAGATCGACGCCCGCCACGTTGAGTCCCATGATCCCGGCCGCGCGCACTGCAGTGGACCTCTCCTCGGGGCTGATCTTGGCGATCGACGCCTTGCCGCCGCGATGCAGGTTGGACCGAAACTCACCTTCTTTTCCCTGGCGGCTCATCACCGCCGCGACCTTGCCGCCGATGACGAAGCAACGCAGGTCCCGGCCGCCGGCTTCCTTGATGAACTCCTGCACCAGGATGTTGGCCTCGAGTCCTCGGAAGGCCTCGATCACGCTATGGGCCGCGGACTGCGTCTCCGCCAGGACGACGCCGATGCCCTGGGTTCCCTCGAGGAGCTTGACGACCAGGGGCGCGCCGCCGACCATGTCGATCAAGTCGTCGGTGTACCTGGTCGAGTGGGCGAAACCGGTGACCGGAAGGCCGATACCCTTGCGTGCCAGCAACTGAAACGATCGCAGCTTGTCCCGCGAGCGGCTGATCGCGACGGACTCGTTGAGGCAGTAGACTCCCATCATCTCGAACTGGCGCACGACGGCGGTTCCGAAGAAGGTCACCGAGGCGCCGACCCTGGGAATGATCGCGTCGAAACCGTCCAGGTTCTTTCCGGCGTAGTGGATCGAGGGGCGGTGGGTGGTGATATTCATGTAGCAGCGCAGGGGGTCGATCACTTCGGCCGTATGACCGCGCTCCCCAGCCGCCTCGACGAGGCGTCGAGTCGAGTAGAGCTGTGCGTTGCGGGAGAGTATTCCGATCTTCAAAATGTAGGCTCCTGAGGTTGTTTCGATTTCTTCCTGGGGTACGATCGGCCCAGGGCGCGCCCCAGGGTATACGACCGCGAGGGGTCTACGAGGGCCAAGCCGTCGAGTGCGCTGCGGCCAAGGAGCATCCGAAACAGCATGTCCTCGCGGTTGGTGAGAGTGATCTCGATCGGCCATAGGGCGTCCCCGATCTGGACGCGACTTTCGATTACGTAGCGATCTTCGCGATGGCCGCCCGAATCGGTAACGGTGCGCCGGTCGCGGATCTCGGCGATGCAGACAGTCTCGATCTCGGGGCGGCGACGCAGCGGGTGGACGCCGAAGCGCACCTTCGCCACACCTTCCTCTTCGACGGGCTCGACGAAGAAGGCATGCAGGGCCGAGGTTCGGGCGCCGGTGTCGATCTTGGCCTTGACCGCGGGAATGCCGAGATCGGGAAGCCCCACCCATTCGCGCCAGCCGAGCGTCAGGAGATCGTTAGAGTTCGGCATGGGTCAGTCCTGGCGCCGAACCACCGCTTCGATGCCTTGGCGCTCGAGAGAGCGCGCGGCTTGGTCGGCGGCGCGTTTAGAGAGCCCGACGATCACCACCCGGTGGATGCCGGTCGAAGAATCGATCCGCGCGGCCGGGTACTGCTTGCGCAGGGCCGCCAAGCGAGCATCCGCCCGGGCGGGATCGCCGAACGCTCCGGCTTGCACGGTGTACCACGCCCTGGCGTCGCCGGTCGATGACGTCCCGACGACACGGATGCGGACCCGGGCGGTGCCGGGCCCGAGCATGCCGATCTCGCGGGCAGCGGCTTTGGAGAGATCGATGATTCGCCTTCGCGCGAACGGCCCTCGATCGTTGATCCGGACCGTTGTGGTTCTTCCGTTGTCCCGGTTCCTGACCTCGACCATCGATCCGAACGGCAGCTTCTTGTGCGCCGCGGTCATGGCTTCCATGTCGTAGGTCTCGCCGTTTGCGGTGCTCTTCCCGTGAAAGCCGGGGCCGTACCAGGACGCGACTCCGGACTGCTCGAACCCCCGTCGGCCCCGTTCGGCACGGTGAGCGCCGGTGCAGCCCGTGGCGAGGGTCCAGCCGGCGACCACGAACAAGGCCAGAGGGCGAATGACTCGGCGCCTCATCAAACGCTAATCAGCTCAGGGTCGAGCACCGGGAGTCTCTTGGGTAGCTTGGCGCGGACGATCACCAGGAACTCCTCGACCTGCCGTGTCGAGCGCCCGACGAAGTTCCGCGGGGTCAGGAACGACTCGGCCTGGTCTCGATCGAGCGGGAAATCCGCGTCCGCGAGGAGCAGATCGACCAGTGGGTTCTCCTCGCCGCGCTCGACAGAGGCATGCGCCCTCATCGAGTAGTCGCGAATGCGTTCGTGAAGGATCTGCCGATCACCGCCGGCTCGGGTCGCTTGCATGAGCAGATTCTCGGTGGCCATGAACGGCAGCTCACGCCGAACGAGGGTTTTCGCAGCTTCTTCTTTGACGCGCAGGCCGCCGCCGATGTTCGTGGCCAGAACCAGAATCGCGTCGGCGGTCAGGAACGCGTCCGGGAGCACCAGGCGCCGATTGGCGGAGTCGTCGAGACTACGCTCGAGCCATTGGTTGGCGGCGTTGAGCGATCCGTTCCACGAATCGGTGATGAGCTTCCTGGCCAGCGCGCACATCCGTTCCGATCGGATCGGATTGCGTTTGTAGGCCATCGCCGAAGACCCGACCTGTCTGGACTCGAACGGCTCCGACAACACGCCCAGACCCTGCAGCAGCCGGACGTCGGTGCCGAGCTTGTGAAGCGATTCGGCGATCCCGGCCAGAGCCCCGAGGACGCGCGAGTCCTGTTTGCGCGGGTAGGTCTGGCCGGTGATCGGCCAGCTCTCTTCGAAGCCCAGCTTGCGCGCGATCAAATGATCGAGGCGAAGTACCTTGTCATGGTCACCGTCGAACAAAGAGAGATAGCTGGCCTGAGTGCCGGTCGTCCCTTTGGCTCCCCGGCAGCGAAGCGAGTTCTTGATGTCACCGACCGCATCGAAATCGGTCAGCAAATCCTGCACCCAGAGGCAGGCTCGCTTGCCGAAGGTGGTGAGCTGGGCCGGTTGGAGGTGGGTGTAGGCGAGCGTGGGGATCTCCCGCGTGGCCTCTGCGAAGGCGGACAGACCCTCGATCGACGCTGCGAGCCTTTGCTCGGTGAGCTCCAGCGCCTCCCGGATGAGCAGGGCGTCCGTGTTGTCGGTTACGAACGCGCTGGTTGCTCCCATATGGAGAACGCCCCCGGCCCCAGCGCAGAGGCGGTCGGCGAGCTCAGCGAAATGCCGCAGGTGAGCCACGACGTCATGCCGGGTGTCGGCCTCGATCCGGGCCACGCGGTCGAAGTCGATCTCGTCCTGGACGGCTCGAAGAGCCTCGAGTTGGGCGTCCGAGATCGGTATTCCCAACTCGGCCTCCGATTCGGCCAGGGCGATCCAAAGCCGGCGCCAGAGCCGGTAGCGGTGCTCGCGCCTAAACACGCGCGCCATCTGGCGAGAGGCGTAGCGCTCGTGAAGTGGATTCTGCGGCGAGCCGTGTTCTTCGGGGGACATCTACGCGGGAAGTCTAGCAGCCCGTTCAGGCAAGATCGCTCGGTATGATGGCGGGAGATGCGCTACGGATGGGTCGTTCTCCTGGTCGCTGCGGTCGGTCTTTCCACAGCATGTGGCTCGGTGCCGTTGACCTCGCCACCCGAGCGAACGCCCCGGCCGTTGCCTCGACCGGAACGTGAGCCGGTTGGGCCGACTGAGGCCCCGGGAAGAAGCCCGGTTGCCGAGCAGGTCGTGCGAATCGCCCGCTCACTTCTGGCGACTCCTTATCGCTACGCCGGCTCGGATTTGAGCGGATTCGATTGCTCGGGCCTGACCGCGTTCGTTTTTGGCAAGGTCGGTCTCGATCTTCCGAGGACCGCCCGCAACCAAGGAACGATTGGCCATTGGGTGGCTCCCGACGAGCTCGCGCGGGGTGATCTGGTGTTCTTCGGCGAAGACCGCGCCAAGCCATTCCATGTCGGGTTGGTGGTCTCGGACCCCGGCGCTCCGCTGACCATGATCCATTCCTCGTCCTCGCGAGGGGTGATCGAAACAGAGATCGTCTCGAGCTCCTACTGGCTCGAGCGCTTGAGATTCGGCCGCAGGGTGCTGAGACACTAGGTGCGCGGAAGCGATCTCGCCGCGGCGAGGCAGCGAGTGGTGTCCGCCGACCTTCCTCTCGTACAATGCCGTCGCTCCAGCGCTTTGCGGGAGGAGCACGTCGTGTGTGAAATCCAATGACTATTCGCGTCGACTCCGAGATAGGCAAACTTCGCCGGGTTCTCGTTCACGGACCGGGTCGAGAGATCGACTGGATGGTGCCACGGATGATGGAGCAGCTGCTTTTCGACGACATCCTCTACGCCGACGAGGCGAAAGCCGAGCACGAAGGCTTTTGCGAAGTGCTGCGAAATGCAGGCGTCGAGACGCTCGACGCCGAGGACCTTCTGGTCGAGGTGCTCTCGAAAGGCGCGGTGCGGGAGCAGCTCATCGAAGATCTGGACCGGCGCGGCGAGCTGCCGGCTTCGGCTCGCCGAGGCCTCGAGGAGCTCGAAGGCGCCGAGCTGGCCAGAGCCCTGGTCGCCGGGGTTCGCAAGCGCGACGGCTATCGCAACGTCGACAGCCTGCTCTTCGATCTGGCTCCCCTTCCGAACTACTTCTTTCAACGCGACCCGCAATCGGTGCTCGGAGACTGGGTGATGATCTCCTCCATGGCGACGGCGGCTCGCCGGCGCGAGGCGTTTCTGGCTGGGGCGATCTTCACCCATCACCCGGCGCTGGCTGGGCACCGAGGGTTGTTCCCGATCGCGGAAAACCCTCCGGGCTCGGGTTTCCTGGCCAGCGGGCAACCGCCCACGATCGAGGGAGGCGACGTAATCATCGCCAGCAGGGAGGTGCTGCTGGTCGGCATCAGCGAGCGCACGAATCGCCGCGGAGCCGAGCGCCTGGCGGAGTACCTCCGGATCACCGACACGACCTTTCGTCATCTCGTCATGGTCGATCTACCCGCCCGGCGCTCCTACATGCATCTCGATACGGTCTTCACGTTCATCGACGAGGGGACCTGCCTGGCCTATCCGCCGGTCATCGAGCCCGGCCATCAGCTCACCGGGCGCGCTTACTATGTCGATCTCGACGCCCGTGAGCTGTCTTTTGTATTGCGTCCGTCCCTGATCGAGGCGCTCGACCGATTGGGCATCTCGCTCGATGTCGTGCCCTGTGGCGGCGCCGGCGACGTTCTGTTTCAAGAACGGGAGCAATGGACCGATGGAGCCAACGCCTTTGCGATCGGACCGGGGGTGATCATTCTTTACCGGCGCAACCGGCGCACCGTTGACGAGCTGGCCCGGCGAGGCTGGAGAGTGATCGGCGAGGAAGAGGTGATTTCGGGCCGGCAGGCTGTGCTCGGGCAGGGAAGGACGGTCGTTACCGTCGAGGGCGACGAACTGTCTCGAGCGCGCGGCGGGCCGCGTTGCATGACCATGCCGATCGAACGCGATCCGTTTCCAGCATCATGAGCCCCACGCAGTCATCTTTGTTGCGGCCACTGACGGTGGTGGCTTTTGGCGGCAACGCGTTGTTGACCGCCGAGGATGACGGTCGCGTGGAGGAGCAGCAGCGCCGCGCTGCCGAGGCCGCGGTCTGGCTGGTCGAGTTGGCGAGGCGCGGCGACGATCTCTTGCTCGTGCACGGCAACGGCCCCCAGGTCGGTCAGGTCATGATCCAGATGGAGGAGGGCGCGACCAAGGTGCCTCCGGGAACCCTCGACGCGGCCGTGGCGCAGACCCAAGGCAGCATCGGTTTTCTGCTCTCGCTTGCCCTCCGCAATCGCCTTCACGAGACCGGCCTCCAGCGGCAGGTGAACACCGTTCTGTCGTTGACCGTGGTGGATGCCGAAGATCCCGGCTTCGCCAACCCGACCAAGCCCGTCGGTCCGTTTTTTTCGCGCTACCGCGCTCGTATGCTGCAGGACGAGCACGATTGGGCCATGATCGAAGACTCGGGGCGCGGCTGGCGCAAGGTGGTGGCGAGCCCGCGACCGGTGGAAGTACTCGGCATCGAGACCATTCGCACCCTGCTTTCGCACCGGGGGGTCGTGATCGCCGGCGGAGGGGGTGGAGTGCCGGTCGTCCGGCGCGCCGACGGACGCCTTGCCGGTGTCGAGGCGGTGATCGACAAGGACTGGACCGCCGCCATTCTCGCCCGCGAGCTCAAGGCCGACACGCTGGCGATCGTGACCGGAGTTCCGAACATCTATCGAAACTTCGGCAAGAAGAACCAGCGGGCCGTCGAAGAGCTCAAGGTGACCGCCGCGCGCAAGATGCTCGACCGCGGCGACTTTCCACCAGGTAGCATGGGTCCCAAGGTGGCGGCGGCTCTGGGCTTCGTCGAGGCGACATCGCGACCGGTGATCATCTCGAACTCGACGCAGCTTCCCGCCGCGCTGGGCGGCAACGGTGGCACGCGAATCGTGCCCGACTGACACTGGATGGGAGATCGAACGCGCTTGAAAGCCAATCACCTGATCTCGCTGCACGACCTGAGCGGCGAAGACTTCCACGGACTGTTGGACCTTGCGGCCAGGGTCAAGATCGCGCCGTCGAGCTTCGCTGACGCTCTGGCGGGCAAGAGCCTCGGGATGATCTTCGAGAAGTCATCCACCCGGACCCGGGTCAGCTTCGAAGTCGGCATGTTCCAGCTCGGTGGCCAGGCCCTGTTCCTGTCGTCTCGTGACATTCAACTTGGACGCGGAGAGCCGATTTCGGACACCGCCAAGGTCCTGTCGCGCTACGTCCATGGCGTGATGGCGCGGACCTTCGCCCATCAGACGGTCGTGGAACTCGCAAGGCACGGTTCGGTGCCGGTGATCAACGGTCTCACCGACGATCTTCACCCCTGCCAGGCGCTTGCCGACTACTTCACGCTGAGCGAGATCTTCGGCGGGGCCGGTGAGCTCAAGGGCCGCAAGATCGCCTACATCGGCGACGGCAACAACATGGCGCACTCGCTGATGCACGGCGCGCCCAAGGTGGGCATGGACATCGCGGTGGCGTCACCGAAGGGCTACCAGGTGCGCGACTCGTACCTCGCTTCGGCCCGAGAGGACGCTGCTGCGGCGGGCACACGGGTCGAGGTGACCGATGACCCCGAGGCAGCCGCTTCCGGAGCAAGCTGCGTGTACACCGATGTCTGGGCCTCCATGGGTCAGGAGGAGGAAGCTCGGGAACGGGTACGCGCCTTCGAGAGCTTCACCGTGGATGGCGCGATCATGGCCCGGGCAGAGTCCGACGCCGTCTTTCTTCATTGCCTGCCCGCCCATCGGGGGGAGGAGGTGGCCGCCGAGGTAGCCGACGGCGCCCAGAGTCGGATCTTCGATCAGGCCGAAAACCGGCTCCACGCGCAGAAGGCGATCATGATCGAGCTCATCGGCTGAGCTTCGCACCCGGATTCGCTTGGTTCTCGGCTAGACTCTCCCCGCTCGTTTCGGGCCCCTCCCCAGATGCTCCATTCCGTCGTCAAGAATCTGATCGTCAGTAGCGCGCTCATGGCCGCGGTGCTCACGGCGGCGTGCGGCAAGCCGAACCTCGGTCCGGTGCCCGAGAATACCTCGCGTCTCTGGGGCGTGAACGGTGAGCGCTGGGACCCGGCGGGCCGGCTACCCGACTTTTCACACGCCGGTTACCACGCCGGCGACCGGCCCATTCCCCGTGTCGGCGAGGTGGCCAGCGTCCACGATTTCGGCGCGGTTGGAGACGGAGTCACCGACGACACCCAGGCCTTTCTCGATGCCATCGCGGCGACGGAGAAGGGAGCGATCCTGATTCCGAACGGCCGTTACCTGATCACGAAGCCACTTTTCATTGGCAAGAGCAACATCGTGTTGCGCGGCGAGAGTCGGGACTCGACGGTGCTCTATTTCCCCAAGACCCTCACCCAGGCTCTGGGACGCGGGCGCGACGGCAAGCCGAGCACCTGGTCCTGGGGAGGCGCATGGATCTGGGCGAACCCCGACCGCAAGCGCGGCGACTCGAACGGACCCGTGTGGGAGAAGGGCAGCGTGCTGGCGGAGGTGACCGGCGACGCTCCCAAAGGCCAGACCTGGATCCGCGTGTCCGACACGAGCGGTCTCGAGCCGGGTCAGATGGTTCGCCTGGTGCAGCACGAGAGCGACGGCTCGCTTACCTTGGCGATGCACGACGGGCACCAGATCCGAGGCAAGTGCATTGTCGACATTCCGGGGTTCCAGATCATCAACTGGTTGGTCGAGATCAAGCGGGTGGAAGGCAAGAAGGTTTTCTTTGACCGGCCATTGCGCCTCGATGTTAGGCGGGAATGGAAAGCCCAGCTCCGGGAGGCGGTGATCGAGGTCGAGGAAGTGGGCATCGAGAGGATGACGATCGAGTTCCCGGTCGTGCCCTATGCCGGTCACCACGCCGAGCCGGGCCACAACGCCATCAGCTTGGGCAACACCTTCAATAGCTGGATTCGTGATGTGGCGATTCTGAACGCCGACAACGGCGTTTTCTTCTGGTACGCGCGCTACGCCACGGCCGAGAACATTGTGATCGCCGGGCGCGGAGGGCACTACGGCTTCAACCTCGGGGGCGCCCAGGACAGTTTGGTGACGCGGTTCCGGATCGAGAACCGGAACCTGCACGACACTTCGTTCTCCAACATGGCCAACGGTAACGTCTACTCCTGGGGCAAGGGCCGGAACATCAACTTCGACCACCATCGGGGCGCGTCCTTTCAGAACCTGAGCTCGCGCATCGACGTGGGTCTACCGAACCGGCAGTGGGTCTCGAGCGGCACCAGGTCGGGCCATTACACCGCGGCCTTCGAGACCTACTGGAACCTCCGGCCCAAGGCTCGAGCGGACCTGGTCCAGACCTGGCCCGCCCAGAACATCATTGGTCGGATCCACGGTTCGAAGGACGACTGGTTCGATCTCTACGTCGAGCGGGTGGACCAGCTCGAGCCCGCGGACCTGCACCTCGCGCAGTGGCATCTAAGGACCGGTCTCGAGATGCCCAAGCGGCCGCGGCATCCGAGGCAGCTCCCCGAGGGCCGGGTGGTCAACACCAGCGTCGGGCCGGGCAAGCCGCCGCCCGACCTGGTCCAGCCATGAGGCCCACATCGAGATCGAGAGCGCGCGGCCTCGCCGCGGCAGTGACGTTCGTCGCGTTGGCCGCGGCTGCCTGCGGCAAGCCAGCCCCCGAGGGCTTCCCCGATTTTTCGGCGGACTCGGGGCTCGCCCGCCCGAATGTCCTGATCGTCCTGATCGACGCGTTGCGCCGCGACCATGTCGGAGCGTACGGCTACCAGCTGCCGACGACCCCCGCCATAGACGCTTTCGCCGCGGAGAGCACCTTGTTCGAGCGGGGCTACAGCCATTCGACCTGGACCAAGCCGTCGGTCGCAACCCTGTTCACCTCTCTCTATCCCGATCAGCATGGCCTCGGCCGCGTCGGGTTCGAGGACGACGCCGGATTTCAGACCGACGTACTTCCCGAAGGGCTCGTGACCCTTGCCGAGGCGTTCAAAGCGGCCGGCTACCGGACCGGCGCGATCGGAACCAACGTTCACATTCTCAAGAAGACCGGCTTCGCTCAGGGCTTCGACCGGTTCTTCAACCAGAGGTTGGTCACGGCCTACAAAGTCAATCGCCTGCTCCGTGAGTGGGTCGAGCACGGCAGCTCGAAGGCACCGTTCTTTGCCTACGCCCACTACATGGACGTGCACTTTCCCTACAACCGCAGGCTGCCGGACGAGTCCGGGCGGTTCGGCAACAGCCGGACGAGTCCGCCGGCGCCGGAGCATTGGACGCGCGTGCCGGAGTGGGCCGAAAAACACATGAGCCCGGAGAACCTGGCCGCCCTGGTGGCGAGCTACGACGAGGAGATAGCCTATTCCGACGAAGCCTTCGGCCAGCTGACCCAGTGGCTGCGCGAGTCCGGACTGCTCGACAACACGATCGTGGTGCTGGTCGCCGATCACGGCGAGGGCTTCAACGAGCACGGCGAGTTGCAGCACGGCTACGCGCCCTACGAAGAGGTCACCGCGGTGCCGATGATGGTGAGATTGCCCCCCGTCTACCGGAGCGAGGTGCGTTCGAGCGGCGAGATCGTGGGACTGGTCGACGTCCTGCCGACCGTTCTCGACCTGGTGGGCATCGAGCCGCCAAGCCTGGCGCAGGGGCGCAGCCTGGTGCCGCTGCTGCTCGGCAAAGCGCTTCGTGAGCGACCGATCTACGTCGAGGGGCCGGGGATGCGCGGCTTGCGCGGCTCGACCCACACGCTGCTGTCCTCAGAGAGCGGCGAGCAGCTGTGCTTCGACAACCGGGCCGACCCGGCGGAGCTTGCGCCGCTCGCGGAGCCGCTTCCGGAGATGTGCGGCCGGCTGGCCTCCGGGCTGGCTGGGTTGGTTGCCCAGTTCCAGCTGGTCAGCGAGGGCGACGAAGCGACGATCGCGCTCGATGCGGACGAGGTCGAGGCGCTGCGCGCCTTGGGTTATCTGGACTGACGGGCCGTTCTCGCGCCGCGTCGAGCCGACGCGCCGGTCAAGCCATCCGGCTCAAGAGCGCGCGCCAGGCCCGACCGCGGTGGCCGATCTCGTCCTTACGTCCCTGTGCCAACTGCGCGTAGGTCTCGATCTCGCCGATGGCTTGAAACACCGGGTCCCAGCCAAAACCGTTGTCGCCACGGGGAGGCCTGACCAGAACGCCCTCCGTGCGGCCTTCGCCCGTACAGTGAGCGGAGCCGTCGTAGTAGGCCAGCATGCAGACCGCAGCCGCGCGAGGATCGCCGAGGGCGCTCACGGTCCGAGCAATACCGTCCGGGCCGATGGCGTCGAGCATCCACTTGACCAGCGGCCCCGGGAAGCCGTTCATCGAAGCGAGCTCGAGTCCGGTCTCATCGACGATCACGGGACTTTTGATCTGGCGCCATGCTTCTCTGGCTTTCTCGTTGGCTACCTCGGCGAGAAGGGCAGACTGGATCTCTGGCAGGTCGATTTGGGCGTGCTGGATCGAGAAGCCGCAGATGCGCTCGGCCTCCAGCACCTTGTTGGGGTTACCGGTGACCAGAGTCGCGGCCTCGATCCGCCGGCGGGCGGTCTGGGAGCCGGCACTTGAAGTTCCCTTCGAGTCCGGCGTCACCGCTGGGCCTCGGCTCCGGCCAATGACAAAATCTCGGCGATCAGGGTGTCGGTCGCGCGCCGGAGATCGTCGAGGGTGCCGTCGTTTCGCAGCACACGATGTGCGGCGCGGCTGCGAAACTCGCTGTCGGCCTGCGCTTCGAGCCGGGCCCTGGCGTCGTCTTCCGGGAGTCCCCGCCCGACCGCGCGCGCGAGCCGAGTCTGGGGGTCGGCCTCGACGGTCACGACCAGGTCGAACTCGGGAGCGTAGCCGGCCTCGACCAGGAGGGTCGCCTCGAGGACACACGGGCGGGAGGCGCTGGCGGCGCTGGCTGCGATGTCCGCGAACGCCTCACGCACCATCGGATGAACCCGGGCCTCCAGGCGGTCGAGAGCCTCGGGATCGGAGAAGACGCGCTTGGCGAGGGCCAGGTGATCGACGGCGCCGGTTGCGTCGAGAGCCGTTGGGCCGAACAGCTCGCGCACCGCCGCGGCGCCCGGCCGCCCGGCCCGGTAGAGATCCTCGACCAGCCGGTCGGCGTCGACGACCTCGAAGCCAGCCTCGGCGAGCCAACCTGCGACGGTGGACTTGCCCGAGGCGAGGCCGCCGGTCAGTCCCACCTTCATTTGCTGCCGATCATGGGTCGATTGTCATTTGGCTCGCCCTCATGGGCTGATCTTCGTTCACGTGGCACAGAGCGGATCTTCACTCGAGTCCCTGGCGTCGTTTGGAGGCCAGCAGGGTGTTCGACAGCAGCATCGCCACGGTCAGGGGGCCGACGCCGCCCGGCACCGGGGTTATCGCCCCTGCCAGGGGCGCGACACGGTGAAAATCGACGTCGCCGGTGACGATTCGGCCCTTGCGCTCGAAGTCCGCGCGGCGGCGGGAGTCGCCGGGAAAGAGCCTTTCGACCGTGGCCGCATCTTCGATCCGGTGGATGCCGACGTCGACCACGACAGCGCCGGGGCGGACGTGCTCGGGTCCGATCAACGCGAGTCTCCCCACCGCCGCCACCAGAAGGTCTGCTTCGCGGGTGATCGCCGCCAGATCGCCGGACCGTGAATGGCATATCGTGACGGTGGCGTGCTGTTGGAGCAGCAGTCCCGCCAGCGGCTTTCCCACCAAGTGGCTTCTGCCGACGATGACCGCGCGCATCCCCTCGACATCGATCTCCGAGCGCGCCAGCAGCTCTATGATGCCCATCGGAGTGGCGGGGAAGAGCCCAGGCTCGGCGAGCCAGAGACGGCCGACGTTGACCGCGTGAAGGCCGTCCACATCCTTGGTCGGGTCGAGGCGGTCGAGAACCGCTCTGGGCGCGAGCCGCGCGGGCAGCGGCAGTTGAACCAGAACGCCGTCGATCGAATCGTCTTGGTTGAGCTCGTCGATCGTCGAGTCGAGCCTGGCTTGGGAGGCGTCGGCGGGCAGTTCGACGGTGCGGTGCACGAAGCCCGCGGTCTCCGCGGCCCTGGCTTTGCTGCCGACGTAGATCTGCGACGCGGGGTCGCTGCCCACGAGGACCGCGGCCAGGCCCGGTGGTCGGGCTCCTCGCGCCACGAGCCGGCCGACCTCTTCCGCGACCTCCAAGCGGATGGCCCGCGCGACGGCGGCCCCGTCGAGGATTCGGGTCACGGTCCGGCTCCGCCCGCGGTGCCTGTGTAGAGGCAGACCGTTCCGCCGGTCAGGTCGCGACTCTGCGCGGCGGTGAAGCCGGTGCGATGCATGACCTCGACGAAGTCGGCTCGCTGCGGAAACTCGAGCACCGACGAGGGAAGGTACGCATACGCCGAGCCTCTGGAAGACACCATTCGGCCCAGGGCCGGCAAAACTCGGCGGAAGTAGAAGAGATACGGTGTGCGCAGCCAGGCGGCCTCGGGGACGGCGAACTCGAGAATGGCGATTCGCGCGCCGGGCTCGAGCACCCGGTGGAGCTCGCGCAGAGCCTGCTCGAGATCGGCGACATTGCGTAAGCCGAAGGACACCGTTGCCGCGTCGAAGCGCCGGTCGCCGAACGGCAGACCCAGCGCATCGGCCGCCAGCCCTCTGGGGCGTCGCGACTCGTGTCGGCGGTACTTTCTTTCGGCGAGCGCGAGCATCGGGAGGCAAAAATCGCCTGCGATGACGTTGCCTCCGCGCTTGCGCACCGCGAGCGCCTGATCACCGGTCCCGCAGCACAGGTCGAGAACTCTCGCTCCGCGCGGCAGGTTCAGGGCGGCGGCGGACCGGCGGCGCCAGGAAACGTCGAGGGCGCCGGAGAGAAGGTGGTTGAGAAAATCGTACCGAGGGGCCACCCCGGCGAACATCTCCCGGATGGCGCGGCCGCTCTTGTCGAGTTCTGCGCGGGATTGACTCACGGCAGGGCAGTTTACCCCGCGATGCGCCCTCGAAAGGCGCTCGCAAGCCGGCTCTCGCAGGCCGGAATTCTGCCCACGAATCGGGGCTCGGGCTCCTTGACAGCCGCGGACGGCTTGCCTAAGATCATGGGCCGCCTACCCGGCAGATCGGGTAAGCACCGTCCAATTGTGCCTTCAAGCAGTGAGTGAAAGACAATGAACCCCCGCACCTACAGCCCCAAGGGCGGTGAAGTAGAACGCCGCTGGTATGTGGTCGACGCAGACGGCCAAACCCTGGGTCGCCTGTCGACCAAGATCGCGCGCGTTCTCACCGGCAAGCACAAGCCGCAGTATGCGCCCCACATCGACACCGGTGATTTCGTCGTCGTGGTCAACGCCGAGAAGACCGTGCTCACCGGAAACAAAGAGCAGGCCAAGATGTACTACAGCCACAGCACGTATCCCGGTGGCCTGAAGGAAGAGAATGCAGCTCGCTTGCGCGCTCGCCGGCCCCAACAGCTGATCGAGAAGAGCGTCTGGGGCATGCTTCCCAAGAACAAAATGGGTCGGGCGCAGCTCAAGAAGCTCAAGGTCTACGCGGGACCGGAGCATCCCCATGCCGCCCAGCAGCCCGAAGAGCTGAGCCTGATCAACTAAGGAGCCGATGAGTTGAGCGATTTGCAGTACTACGGAACCGGCCGACGCAAGACGGCGGCGGCACGGGTGTTCTTACGGCCGGGAGCGGGCAGCATCAAGGTCAACGGACGCGAGTTTGAGGACTTTCTCCCGAATCCGGCATTGCGCATGATCGTGCGCCAGCCGTTGCTCCTGACCGAAACCACTGAGAAATTCGACATCGCGATCACCGTGACCGGAGGGGGCTCGGCGGGTCAGGCCGGCGCGATTCGGCATGGCATCACCAGGGCTCTGATCGAGTACAACGGCGAGCTTCGAGAGCGGCTCAAGGCCGGCGGCTTCGTCACCCGCGACCCACGAAAGAAAGAGCGCAAGAAGTACGGCCTCAAGGGGGCCCGCGCGCGCTTTCAGTTCAGCAAGAGATAGCCGGAGGTATTGCATTGGTTCAAGTAAGCATGCAGGAACTGCTCGAAGCGGGCGTTCACTTCGGCCATCAGACTCGGCGCTGGAATCCGAAGATGAGGCGATACATCTTCGGCAAGCGCAACGGTATCTACATCATCGATCTCCAGAAGAGCCGCGAGCTCTTTCTGGAGGCTGTCGACTACGTTCGCGATTTGGGGCGTACCGGTCGGCGACTTCTATTCGTCGGCACCAAGCGCCAGGCGCGAGAGGTGATCGCGGAAGAGGCGAGCCGCTGCAAACAGTACTACGTCACGAGCCGCTGGCTGGGGGGTACCCTCACCAACTTCATCACTATCCGCGCGTCGATCGAGCGCTTGGCCGAGATCGAGAACCGCATGGCGGATGAGGCCAACCCGCTGACCAAGAAAGAGCGACTGCGCCTCGACCGCGAGCGCGAGAAGATGGAGAAGAACCTTTCCGGAATTCGAAAGCTCGATTCGTTGCCCGACGCGGTATTCCTGGTGGATCCCAAGAAAGAGTCGATCGCGGTGGCCGAAGCCAACAAGCTCGGAATCCCGGTGATCGCGATCGTCGACACCAATTGCGACCCGGAGGCCGTGGAATTTCCGATTCCCGGCAACGACGACGCGATCCGGACCATCCGCCTCTTTTCCCAGAAGATCGCCGACGCCTACCTCGAAGGCGCGGACGCTCTCAACAAGGAGGTCGAAGCGGCGGCGATGGCGGCGGCCAAGAAGGCCGAAGCGGCTGCCAAGGCCAAGGCTGAGGCGCTCGCGCTGGAAGAGAAGGCCCAAGCCGCCGCGGAGCTGAGCCAGCAGGCCGAGATCGCGGCGGAATCGGCAGAGGCCTCGGAGCCGATCGATGACTCTGCGCAGGCGACGGACGAGTCCGACGGCGAATCCGTCAACTAGGGCTTGCGCCCTTCGGGGTGAAGCTGCGCGAGGGCCAAGGCAGGGCACTTGCCCTGGGCGACACCTCGAGTTGCGTGGCCCTTTCTGTACTCAAGGCAAGAGAGGAGAATCAAGCTAATGGCGATCACAGCAGCAATGGTCAAGGAGCTTCGGGAGCTAACCGGGGCCGGCATGATGGACTGCAAGAAGGCCCTGCAGGAGGCCGACGGCGACCTCGACAAGGCCGTGGACATTCTCAGGAAGAGCGGCGCTGCTGCGGCGGCCAAGAAGGCGGGCCGGATCGCCGCCGAGGGAACCGTCCTTTCTTACATTCACGCCGGCGGCAAGATCGGAGTACTCGTCGAGGTCAACTGCGAGACCGACTTCGTCGCGCGTACCGACGACTTCCAGAATCTGGTCAAGGACATCGCCATGCATATCGCCGCCGCGGACCCTCGCTTCGTCGAGCGCGCGGAGGTCTCCGAAGCGATGTTGGCGAAGGAACGCGAGATCTATCGTGACCAGGCTCTCCAGTCCGGCAAGCCCGAGAACGTGGTCGACCGCATCGTCGATGGCAAGATGGAGAAGTTCTTCACGGAGAACGTTCTCACCGAACAGTCCTTCGTCAAGGACCCCGACAAGTCGGTTGGCGAGTTGGTGACCGATGCGATCGCCGCGATGGGCGAGAACATTCGAGTTCGTCGTTTCACGCGGTTCGTGCTGGGCGAAGGACTCGAGAGGCGCTCAGATGATTTTGTCGATGAGGTTCGCAAGCAGGCGGCGGGTTAACATCTGGAGCCAGAAGGGCGATCCCGATGCCAGAGTCACCCCGTTACAAACGCATTCTGCTGAAGCTGTCGGGGGAAGCTCTGATGGGCGACAAGGGCTTCGGCATCGAAGAGCCGATTGTCGCTCAAATCGCCGACGAGATTCGCAAGGTCTTCGAGCTCGGTGTGGAGATCGCCATCGTGGTCGGTGGCGGCAACATCATTCGTGGCCTTGCCGCCAGCCATCGCGGTCTGGATCGCGTGACCGGCGACTACATGGGGATGCTGGCCACCGTGATCAACGCGTTGGCGCTGCAGGACGCGCTCGAGAAGCGGGGGGTGACCACGCGGGTGCAGACTGCCATCGACATCAGGGACGTGGCGGAGCCTTTCATCAGGCGGCGAGCCATGAGGCATCTCGAGAAGGGCCGGATCGTTATCTTCGCGGCAGGTACCGGTAATCCGTTCTTCACTACCGACAGCGCGGCCGCGCTGCGCGCGAACGAGATCCAGGCCGAAGTCCTGTTGAAGGCAACCTCCGTTGATGGCGTGTATTCGGCCGATCCCGCGAAGGACGCGGATGCCGAGCGACTGGAGCGGATCACCTACCAGCAGGTGCTCGAGCGAAACCTGCGGGTCATGGACGCCGCTGCGATCAGCCTCTGTCGCGACAACGCGATTCCGATCGTGGTTTTCGAGCTGATGAAGGCGGGCAATATTCGGCGGGTCGTTTGCGGCGAGAACGTCGGCTCGTGGGTCGGGGACGACCGACCTCCGAACACGGACTAGCGGTGGGCTCTTCGGCGCTTGGTGGTGTTGACACGCCTGCCGAACGAGCGCGAAACTTGAACTTTGGACACTCGACCAGGGAGAGGTGAAATGCAAGAGTTGTTTCTCGAAATCGAGATCAAGATGAAGCACACGCTGGATCATTTCCACGACGAGCTCAAGCACTTGCGCACCGGGCGGGCGTCACTACTGATGCTGGACGGGGTCATGGTGGACTACTACGGGAACTCCACGCCGCTCAACCAGCTCGCCAACCTCTCGGTGCCCGAGGCCACGATGATCGTGGCGCAGCCCTTCGATCCCTCATCGATCGCGGCGATCGAGAAGGCCATTCTGCAAGCGGATCTGGGGCTCAATCCCGCCAACGACGGCAAGCTGATCCGGATCCCGGTGCCGCAGCTGACCGAAGAGCGCCGCAAGGAGATCGTCAAGCGCGCGCACGACCTTGCCGAGGCGTCGCGCAACGCGGTTCGTCAGTGCCGTCGGGACGGCAACGATGCGCTCAAAGAGATGGAAAAGGAGAAGGCGATCGGCAAGGACGAGGAGCATCGCGGCCACGACGAGATGCAGCGCCTTCACGACCACTACATCGCCGAGATCAACTCGTCGCTCGAGACCAAAGAAAAAGACATCATGGTCGGGTAGCGTCGGGCCACGACTCCTTCGTGTCGCCTTCCCATCTGGGGAGACCATTTCTTGGCGTGCCCTTCCGACCGGTCTTGCCTGGGATGTAGCGGTCGACGCCCCTGTCGACCGTCTGGTCTCTGAGGCGCCAGCACCGATAGTGTCGCGCCGGTGTGTCTCTCCGCGAGCAAAGAGAGGCTCGCTGCGAGACACCTCGGCGTTCCTTCAGGTACAGGACCGGGTTGGGTGGAGCGCGCCACGGCGACGCTGAGTGGCATCGCCGTTGTGGAGTCGATCTCCGCATGGACGATTCTTGCTGGAGCGGTCGATCCCGGTGTCGACCGGCGCTTGCCGCCAGACGACGGAAGGAAGGACGCGCTACTCTCTATATCGTGCTGATCTACGGCTTCCACCCGGTGCGCGAAGCGCTGCGAAACCGTCCCGCGCAGCTCGAACGCGTGGTCTTCGGCGAGCGCGCCCAGCGGGCGCGGGTGCTCGAGCTCGAGAAGCTCTGCAGGAAGGCCGGAATCGCGGTGGAGTCGGTTCCGGTGGAGTCGCTCGACAAGCTCACCTCGGGAGCGGTGCACAACGGCTTCGTGGCCGAGATTCGAGGTGGAGCCATCGCCTCGGCGGCTTCTCGAGCCGGGGCCGATCCCGGTCTCGTGGTGCTGCTCGAAGACGTGCAGGATCCCCGCAATCTGGGCGCCATCCTGCGGGTCTGTGAAGGCGCCGGCGTCGGTCGAGTGCTGATTCGCGACCGGGGCAGCGCGCCGCTTTCGGCGGCGGCGGTCAAGACCTCGGCCGGGGCCTCTGAGCATCTCGACATCGAGCGCGTGACCAGCTCGGCGCGCGAGATCGAGCAGCTCCAGAAGGACGGATTCTGGGTCTACGGCGCCGATGGCGAAGGCGAGCCCGTCTGGGACGTGGATCTCACCGGCAACGTCTGCCTCTGCCTGGGCGGCGAGGAAAAGGGGTTGCGCCCGCGCACCCGGCAGCTCTGCGACCGGCTGGTGTCCTTGCCGATGCGGGGCCGGGTCGAGTCGCTCAACGTCGCGACGGCTTCCGCGGCTCTGCTCTACGAGGCGCTTCGGCAGCGGCTGGCGTCCGGTGGCTAGGTCGCCGGAGCCAGCCTTGCGCGCCCGCGACCGAGCGGCTAAACTCCCGCCCCGCGGCGCGGTTCTCGCCGGCATAGCTCAGGGGCTAGAGCAGCTGACTTGTAATCAGCAGGTCGTCGGTTCGAATCCGACTGCCGGCTCCAGAGCTTCGTTTGGCCCCTGAGACGCGCTAGGATTGACAATCTGGAGGTGTGGCCGAGTGGTCAATGGCAGCAGACTGTAAATCTGCCGGGCTAAGCCCTACGGTGGTTCAAATCCATCCACCTCCACCATCGTCTCAGCTCCTCGGTTGGCCTCCCGGGCCCCTGCAATGAGAAGAAACCGCGCGTCGGCGGCTCGCGTCTCTTCTCTGCTTGCCCTGATACCCGCCCCTAGGAGACGGGCGGGAAGCGCAAGAGCTGATTCTTCTGGGATTCACGGGCACCGATCAGCAGCGACCTCAGCTCGGCGGACCGCATCGGCTTGGTGAAGAAGTTCCCCTGCCCGAAGTCGCAGCCCTCCTCTCGTAACGCCGCGAGCTGGGGCTGGGACTCGACCGCCTCGGCGACGATGCCCAGGTCGAGTTTCTTGCCGAGGGCGATCACCGCGCGGACCAGCGGCGGGCACCCGTCCTCGGCGTTCGAGGCTCGGATGTGGCGTCCATCTACCTTGAGTTTGCTGAACGGTAGATGGGTGAGATCCTCGATCGAGAAAGGGCTGGTTCCGAAGTCGTCGATGCTCATTGTCACACCCAGCGAGTCGAGCTCGCGGGTGAGCTTGTCGATGT
Organism: Thermoanaerobaculia bacterium; assembly: GCA_945787635.1. GTDB lineage: Bacteria > Acidobacteriota > Thermoanaerobaculia > Multivoradales > JAHEKO01 > CALZIK01. Next base: position 26,850 of record CALZIK010000203.1, read on the forward strand.
CGTTTTCGAGGCGAAGCAGCATCCGCTGGGTAAGCTCGAGCTCGAGCAGACCGGGTCGCAGACCGGTTTCGTCGAGGATTCGCTCCACCGCTTGCGGGAATCCCTGAAGCCGGAACTGGACGTACGAAAGGTTGACCGAGACCGGGAGCTCGATTCCGAGCTTTGATCGCCAGGAGACCGCTTCGGAGCACGCCCGGCGCAGAATCCACTCGCCAATGCTGATGATTTCGCCGCTGTCTTCGGCAATGGGAATGAAGGTGCTGGGTGGAATCAGGCCGCGCTTCGGATGGTTCCAACGTACCAGGGCTTCGGCGGCGACTATCGACCGATCGGCCAGAGCGAACTGCGGCTGAAAGACCAGGTGCAACTCGTCCCGGTCGATCGCTCGCTTGAGATCTCGCGACAGTTGTATCTTGTGCTGCACTTGGCGATCCATCTCGTGAGCGTGGAAGTGGAAGCAGGCGCCGCCCTGCTCCTTGGCTTTGTAGAGCGCTAGGTCAGCCTGCCTATAGAACCGTTTCGGGTCGGAGTCTCCAGGCGGAAAGACCGCGATGCCGGTGCTTGCAGAGACGTTTACCTCGTTGGAACCCAGCCGGACCGGTTTCGCGATCTCGTCTCCGAGCCTCTGGGCGAGCGTCGCGACGCCGTCGAGACTCTTGAACTCACTGTGAATCAGCGCGAACTCGTCACCACCCAGTCTCGCGAGCGGGTCCACCTGCCTGACGATACGTCGCATTCGGTGGGCGAGGGTGGCCAGCAGCTCATCGCCGGCGGAGTGGCCATAGGTGTCGTTGATCTCCTTGAACTGATCCAAGTCGAACAGCAGCAGGGCAACTTTGTGGCCGAATCTCTCGGCGCGGGCCAGTGTCGCCTCGAGAGCCTGCTCGAACGAATATCGATTGAGGAGGTCGGTCAGAAAATCGACATGCGCGAGGCGGAAAAGCTCGTCTTGCGAGGACTCGCGCGGAGAGACCGCGAACCCGGGAAACGGCTCCGCGTCGTGGGCCGGACGAGTTTCGGATGGGGCTGGCAGGACCTGTCGCTTGGGGACCCCGGGGAGGCCTTCGGCCTGATCGGCCAGAAGCTGCCGGACCTGGTCCGCCGGAAGTGCCCGGTGAAACAAGAAGCCCTGAAGTTTGTCGCAGTTGAGTCCCCGCAGGAGCTCCGCCTGCCGTTCGGTCTCGACACCTTCTCCGACGACCCTGAGATCGAGCTCGTGAGACATCGCGACCATGGCTCGGATGATCGCTTCGGTCGCCGGATCGTAGTCGACTCGAGCCACAAACGAGCGATCGATCTTGAGTACGCTCAGCGGGAAGCTCTGGAGATAGGCAAGAGTCGTCTGGCCGGTACCGAAGTCGTCGATCGCCAGTGATACCCCGAGCTTCTTCAGCCGGCGCAGCTTCTCGATGGTCAACGGGTCGTCTCGGAAGACACCTCGTTCGCTCAGCTCGAGCTCCAGGTACTGCGGTTTGATCGCAGCTTCCTGTACCGCACTCTCGATTTTCTCGACGAAGGTCGCCTCTTCGAGTTGGGCGCGGGCGACGTTGATCGCGATGCGTACCGGAGGCAGGCCCCGCGCGGTCCACTCGCTCAATTGGCGCAGGGCCCGCTTGAGGACCCAGTCGCCGATCGCGACGACCAGGCCGCCGTCCTCCGCGACCGGGATGAAGATCGCCGGCGAGATCGCTCCGCGCTCGGGTTCGGTCCAGCGGACCAGCCCCTCCAGACCGGTGATGAGTCCGGTCCGCGCGTCGACGATCGGCTGGTAGTGCAGCCGGAGCTCGTTGTTGTCGATGGCCCGGCGCAACCGCTCCTGCAATTCGAGCTTTTCGATGACCTCGTCCTTCATCGACTCCGTGTACACGCAGATGGTCTTGCCACCCGCCCTCTTTGCGTGTTTGGTCGCGGTCTCCGCGCACTGCAGCACCGCTTCACCCTCACTCTCGGAAGCTACGGCGACGCCGATACTGGCCGACACGAAGACGTCTCGTCCGTTCACGCTGTAGGGCGCCATGACCGCGGCCAGGATCTCCTCCGCGGTTCTGACCACCTCGGAGGTGTTCTCGACCCGGTCCAAAAGGATGGCGAACTCGTCGGCGTGGATGCGGGCCAGTGAGCCACGAAGCTCTCCGGCTATCTCTTCCGATCGGGTGACCCTTTGTTCGAGCACCGACTCCAGCCTGCCGGCGATTGCCCGCAGCAGGGCGTCGCCGCTTTCCCGACCCAGGGAATCATTGAAGTGCTTGAATCGGTCGATGTCGATGAACAGAACCGCGATCTCGCCGCGACGGTTCTTCATCTGAGCCGCCGCCATGGCCACGATCTCGCTGAAGGTGGATCGATTCGGGAGGCCGGTGAGCTCATCGAAGTTGCGAAGCTTGAGAGCCTCGGTGCTCGCCGACCGGGCCGCGTCCTTAGCCTGCTCCAGGTACTCCTGATACTGACTCAGCTCGGCGACCGACCGGCCGACAACGACCGCCTGACGGAAACGGTGGGGAAGGACGAGCCAGTTGATCGGTTTGGGGAGGAACTCGGAGAACGGGTCCTCATAGACCTTCGCGATGAGCCCTGGATCAAAGAGGTCCGACATCACGAAGACTGGAGCGCTGTGGCAGCGGGGCAGCTCGCGCAGCGCCGATCGCAAGCTCAACGCGTCGACATCGTCGACCAGCAGGTCGAGGAGGATCACGTCCGGAGCCGACTTCGTGGCCAGGACAATGGCCTCAGTCGCGCTGGCCGTGGCGGAAACCCGAAAACCGGACCCTTCGAGCGCCTGCAAGCCAAGCGCGCGAAGCACCTGATCGGCGGTGATCAGGAGGATCCGGGGCTCGGCCGGGGTCCGATCTGGGCTCGCTTGGCGCATTGCACTGTGGGCGTAACAGCCCGAGGAATTCTGCTGGTCGAGGCGAAGGTACCGCTATGGAACCTCAACAGGCGCCGCTTCGGTTCCGATTCCGGAATGATCTTGCCGAGCCGTGGATCATTCCGTGTAGAATTAACCCGTCAATTAAGCCAGCAGCCCGGAGGTGCCACCGTGGTCGGCTTCCGGTCCAACTGATTCCGAGTTCGAAGGAGGAGTGCATGAAGCTATCCGGTTCTCTGGTTGCGTTCGTGGCCGTGATCGGCCTTTCAGTTGCACCGGCTGCCGCCGAGCTGTGCGTGATCGACGCCGTTCCGGCTGCCACGGTCCTGGTCCCGTACTTCGAGGTCGATCTGCGCAACGTCGGCAGGACCAAGTTCGAGCGCACCAAGGTCACGTTGATCAACACGCAGCCGGCGCCGGCGATCGCCCACGTGATTCTGTGGACCGATCTCTCCGTACCGACCTTGAATTTCGACATATTTCTCACTGGTTACGATGTCCAGGAGTTCGATGTCGATCTCCTGTTCACCAACGGCTTCCTTCCAATTCCAGCCAGCCAACCCAATGGCAACAGTGGCTGTACATCGTGCGACTCGAGCGGCTGCGTCAACATCAGTCCGGGCAATGACTTCTCCCTCGGAGACCTGATCAGCGCCCACACCGGCAGCTCGGTGAGCTTCTACGATGGGCAATGCATGGCGCGGCCGAGCGGCAGGGTGGCTCGGGGTTACATCACCTTCGACAACGTCAGCGCCTGCACGCGGCTCTACCCCGGCGACAGCGGGTACTTCGAGAACGGGGGACTCGGAATCGCCAACAACCTCAATGCGCTCAAGGCGACGATTACGACCTACTCGAACAAGTTCCTTCGTGAGGTACCGGCGATTGCGATCGAGGCGGGCACGAGTGACGGTCTTTCGACCGCCGGCAACTACACCTTCTACGGTCGCTACACGGGCTTCGACGCCAGCGACAATCGCGAGTGTGGTGGCGCACTATGGGCCATGCCGTTCCGGAAACGCGACAGATTCAAAACCGAGGCGATCGTCTGGCGTGACTCGGGTGTCGCCCAGGGTCCTTTCGATTGCGGCAGCCTGCCCGAGTGGTATCCGCTCGACGAGACGCAGGTCGTCGTGTTCGACCAGCAGGAAGAGGCTTTGGAAATCGGCAACGGCACGGGGCTTTTCCCGGCGGAGACCCAGCTCGTCTCGGTCGGCAAGAGCCCGGTCAGAACGGGGTCCTTCGACGCCGGGTGGGCCTACTTCAATCTGAACACTTCGGCTTCCGCTGGATCGACCGACGAGTTTGTGGGCCACGGCTACGTTATAGCGCGCCAGAGATATCGCTCGCGGGAGGGAGATGCCTGGGCGGCGCTCTATGGAACGGAATTCGACCCGGCTTCGACGATTTGCGGGGAGCCGGTTTCTCCGAGCGTTCGTGCTCGAGCTCTTCAGTCGCGGAAAGCCGCGATCAGCGGAAAGGAAGCAGGCCGTGGCAAACAGAGGATCCGTCTGGATTCCGACGGTCCTCGTCCTTCTCAGCGGCCCGAATAGCCCGCTCGCGCGCGGCGCCGAGTCCCCGGGTTGGGTCGAGGTCGACTCCGGCTTGCCCAGGGCGGGCCAGTGGCGAAACGGCTTCGACCTCGGCGACTTGAACGGAGACGGCCGCCTCGATCTCGTGCACGGAGCGCCTAGAAGGGGGCAAGGCGGGCCGGCCCTCTTCCTGGGTGGGTCGGGATTCGAGTTTTCGCGATGGGACGACGCGTCGTTTCCCGATCTGCCGCTCGACTACGGCGATGCCGCCGTGGCGGACTTCGACGGGGATGGTCACGCAGACGTGGCTCTGGGGGTGCATCTTCGGGGCCTGGGCGTTTTCGCCGGCAACGGCCGAGGAGGCTTTCGAGAGCTGTCGAGTTTCTCTGACTCGGCATCAAAGTGGGCCGGTTTCTCCTCCCGAGCACTCGCGGTAGGCGATTTGAACGGCGACGACCGGCCGGACATCGTTGCCCTGGGCGAGGGGCCGCACCCCGGTCGGGTGCTGTCTGCGGGCTCATATGGCCTGCGTGCGCTGATCAACCGCCTCCCGGCGCCCTGGGTTTGGCGAGAGCTCTATCCGGCCTCGGGGCGCCTGTTCGGCGACGACGTCGCGCTCGGCGACTTCGACAACGATGGCAATCTCGACATCGCCGTCGCTTCGGCCGTGCAGAACCAGCGCGGGGTCGTGTTTTGGGGCGACGGCCTGGGTGGTTTTCTGTCAGGAGAGCTCGGCGCAGGGGGCGGGCGGAGCTTCATTGGGGCCGTCGCTGTCGCTGATTTCGACGGCGACCGCGACGACGACCTCGTGATCGCCTACAGTGATCTCGACGGAGTTCGGGAGCGGTGCGGTATCGATCTGCTCGTAGCCTCCGGAGATCGAACCTGGCAGCGATTCGAGCTGGTCCTGCCTGAGGCGACCGGACGCCCAACCGCGCTCTCCGCGGGCGACCCCGACGGCGACGAAGACATGGACCTCGTCTACCTGACCGACAGCGGTGCGTTAGGCGTCTTTTTCAACCAGAGCGGACGTCTCGCGCCGGGGCCCGGACTGGGCGCTCTCCAAGCCGGGCGGGGCTGTCGAGCCCGCCACGCGCGACTCGCGGACCTCGACGGCGACGGCCGCGACGAG